>NZ_JBGJZO010000040.1:0-28813 GCF_042610485.1 Paenibacillus oryziterrae
AAGTCCCATGTGTTCTCCCCAACCTTTCTGTTACTTCCATTTTACTGGGTTTAGGAGTTTACACAAACTATTTTACAGACTCCAAAGGGATGGTTCTGGCGAACTGATGACGGGAGCGAAACCAACAGCGGCAGGCGGTCAGATTATGGCGTACATAAATGCCCGGACGGCAGACTCTGCGATTGGGGGCTCTACCTTGTGTCCCTGGAAGAGGTAGCCGGCCGCGCGGATGCTGTATCGTAAAAGAAGGATTTTGGAGAGATTGGTGCAGGGCGGGAAGAGTGCGGAGTGAATAGCGAAAGAGTTAAGGGATGAAGGAATAGTGAGGCCTTCAATTTCGTTCTATAGATGTTACGGTGAACCGTATCATAAGAAGGGGCAAGTTTCTTTAAGATTCCTATGTGGTAAAATATTGAGTATGCTTTAGATTCCCCTGCCAAAGTAATTGATGAGCGAAGAAACCAGAAATCCAATAGGTGATCATATAGCGTGAGGTGATGGTCGTGAAATGGAAAGGGACGTTTACTTATCAAACCGTTCTTATGCAACCTTTGGAGCAGGTTTGGGACTTTTTTCAGTCAGCCGAGAATTTAGTCAGAATTACATCCTTCCCCAAAACGACGGTGAAGGGTTCTTCCAAAGCAGCTGCGGAAAAAACGATCCAGTTGGAACTAAACTTTGGGTTATGGAAAATCTCCTGGGAGTCGTATATATCGGAGTGGAAAGAACAGGAAGGATTTGAAGATATCCTTATCGATCCCATATTTCCGTTCCATTCTTGGAAGCACCGCCATCAGTTTGCTTCAAAGTCCGTTCGTGAAACGATTATGACGGACAGGGTGGAGTTTGAAAGCTCTCTGCCCAGTTGGTTAATAAAAGTTGGTCTGATCTTCATGTTTAAAGATCGTGAAAGAATGATAAAGAAGTATTTTGGAAGAAGGGCGGAATAAGGTAGTAAGATCAAAGAAGGGGCCATCCTGCAAAGGATGGCCTTTAACCTTGCCGTTACAGACAGCGCGGTGAACCGTATCATAAATGACACGAATTTTATATGAATCGTTTCGGGTATCACTAAGTGAGGAGACAAAGGAGCTGCGCGTATGCTCATGGCTCCTTTGGGCCAGGTTATGCGAGAAGATGAGAAGATTTTCTCATTTATAGCTATATGAAGGACTTCTTATATAATAATTACTCAATTATGTATTATTATTTATATATTTAGACAAGTGATCATTCCCTACGAGTGGTAGTAAACGCTGTTACTTTCAATAGAAATCAAAAATCACAGTACTTTACACTTGGGGTGGTTACTAATGAAGAAAGATACTATAAACAGAGCGTATATCCTATATCCTTTTATCTATGTTCTAAATCGATTGAAATACGGTCGGAAGTTTGCCTTAATCAGTATCATGTTTCTCATTCCCCTAATTTTATTATTGTGGATTTGGAACGGGCAAATTCAAGATCAGCTTGATTCAACACGCCAAAAACGATATGGAATTGAATATGAGCAAGTGATTATGCCGTTTCTTCTAGCAGTTCAGCAGCATCGAGGCTTGGCTAATGCCGTGCTGAATGGAGATGCCGAAAGCAGGCTTAAGTTGACTGAAAGTGAAGTCATGGCTCAAAAGGCAATTGAACGGATGGATGCTGTTCATGCCAAGTTAGCAGGAGAATGGGGGCTTGCGGACACTTGGAATAAGCTTAAGACAGATTGGGCGGAGCTGAACCGTTCCACCCTATCCCTATCGGCTTCACAAAGCTTTACGGCTCATTCCGCTTATATAGAGCGGCTTCTCGATTTGATGTCTAACGCTGCGGGTGCTTCACAGCTTTCCTTTGAATCAGACCGTGAAGTCTATTATGTCTTCGATATTACCGTCAATCGGCTACCCAATCTGATTGAATATATCGGTAAAGCCCGTGGAATGGGCAACGGAGCTCTAGCCCGCAGGCAGATTTCAGCGGATGAGAAAATTGCGCTATACGTGGCCGACGATCACATCAACGAAGCGTTTGCAGGGCTTGAGAAGGGTCTTGCTGTTTTATCTCAGTCAAATGATGCTTTATACAAGTCGCTCCAAGAGCTAAGTGAAGAGAATATCGGTCTCTTGAACAGTTTTTCCAAGACCTTGGATAATCAGATCTTGCAAGCTTCTGTACTAAATATGAGGCCTAGTGATTATTTCTCTGAAGGCACAAGGGCGATAGAGGGCAGTGTGGCGCTTTATAACAAGACTGCCTCTGAATTGGCCAATCTTTTGGATCAACGAAACCATCTTCTTCAGAAGACCCGACTTCAGATTGGAATGGTGTTAGTCTCAGTTCTTCTGTTAGCCGGTTTGTTCTTTGCCGCTTTCTATGTTAGCGTGCGCCGAACGGTGAGAATGCTAGCTCAAGTTTCAGGAACCATGGCAGAAGGGAAGCTTACTGAACGGGTGGAGTTGGAAACGAAAGACGAGCTGCGAGAGATCGGAATTGCATTTAATCAAATGGCCGAGCAGCTAAGTATGCTTATACACTCCAATCTTCAATCCTCCGGATATGTGAGCGAGGCTGCGAAAGGAGTAAGTGAATCCGTCACAAAGGCTACGGAAGCTGCTGAGCATATCACGCTATCCGTCGGAAAAATCGCCTTGGGCGAGGAAACTCAGACTCGTACGCTGCAGGAAATCGGCATTGCAGTGAACGAAATGGCAACCGGAATTCAGCGTATTGCAGAATCGACTGAATCGGTCTCCGGGGCAGCCATTCATGCCGCTCATGATGCTCGTTCGGGTAATGAATCCATGAAGCGGGCCGTTCTTCAGATGCATGCAATCAACGAGGCAGTGGACCGTTCTAAACAGGCGGTTGATTTCTTGGGACAGCGTTCAGAAGAGATTAACCAGATTGTTGGGGCCATTACGCAGATAACCAGTCAAACTCAGCTACTGTCGCTTAATGCGAGCGTTGAAGCCGCAAGAGCAGGAGAACATGGAAGAGGATTTACAATAGTTGCAACCGAGGTCGGCAAGCTTGGGGAACAAACCCGGATATCCGCGGAGACCATTGCTCATTTAGTGAACGAGGTGCTAACGGCTGTGCAAAGCATAGTGAAATTGATGCTTGAGGTTAGCAGCGAGACGCATCTGGGCGTATCTCTTATCAACGAGAGCGACCGAATGTTTACATCTATTATAAACGCGGTCGATCAAGTAGCGATGGGACTTGAGGAGATGTCGGCGGCAAGCGAGGAGATCACTGCCGGTACGCAAGAGGTAGCGGCTTCAATGTTTGATGCGATTGACATTGCCAAAGCTGCAACTGAGCAGGCCGTGAAGTCGTCGGAATACACGAAGGAGCAGCAGGCCTGCATCGGAGCAGCTAATGAAGCCTCCAAAAAGCTGGCTCAGCAGGCACAGATCATGAGGGATAAGTTAAGCGAATTTCAAATTTAATACCCCACATACGAAGAGCGGTACGCTGAGTGAGTATCTTGGGACTGGTCGAAACAAGTTTCGGATAGGACAGCTTACAGCCTCGAAAATGGCTGATCTCACATATCAGGGAACAAAGTGATCATCTGGAGTATGGAAATATAGTCTATGGTAAGGACAGTGAATACCAAGATGAAGGAACAGCCTTTCACTACCAAAACGTTCTCTTCTCAAATTGTGTCAGCGGTGACTATAGCACTACTGATTTTTATTGCGGGATATAGATTCAGGTTATTCATTGCACAAATATATCCAAATATCACGGAACTGCAAGAAGCTGTTCTGGATGGACTATTCATTGTCGTTCTTGTTATTCCTGCATTATACCGCTTTGTATATCGACCGATCACTCAGTACATGGATAACATAACTGCTATGTCAGAGCAACTGCGTAAGAGTCAGGAAATATTTGGGCTATACTTGGAAAATGCCTCAGATATGATCACGATACTTGATGAGAAAGGTATCATTCAGTATCAAAACTCGTCTGCTGAGCGGCTGTTTGGATATAAACCGGAGGAGTACACTGGCAGGAGCATCTTCGATCTCATTCATCCAGAGGATCTCCCCATGCTATTGGATTTTTTCCATACACATGCAGATCGAGCTGCTGTATCGTCCACCGTTGAATTTCGTATGCAGCACCTGGATGGGTCCTGGCACGATATCGAATCGATTTGGAGTAATCTTCTACACCGGCAGGATATGAGGTTTATAATTGTAAATTCTCGTGATATCAGCGATAGAAAGGCATCTGAACGACGATTGAAAGAAAATGAACAGCGGTACAGAAGCCTTTTTATCCATAATCATGCCGTCATGCTGCTGATCGATCCGGAATCCGCCGAGATCAAGGATGCCAATGCTGCTGCTATCCGGTTTTATGGATATGATCGAGAGATACTGCTGCAGATGAAAATCACTGAGATCAACATGTTAAGAGCCTATGAAGTGTATGGTGAACTTGCTAAGGCCAGAGGCTCTCACACGGGTAGCCTTCAATTCCGCCACCGTTTGGCAAACGGTCAAATACGGGATGTGGAGGTTTATAGCGGAGCAATTACAGTAAGTGGTAAGGAACTGCTGTTCTCGATTGTTCACGATATCAGTGAAAGATTGGAAATCGAGCGGTTATTAAAAAGCAGCGAGGCACGTTACCGCTTTCTGATGGAGAATGCTCCTGTAGGTATTGTGACCTGTAATAAGAGAGGAAATATCTTGGAAGTGAATCCGGCTCTCTTAAAATTGCTAGGATCCCCTTCGATTGAAGCCACCAAGGCCGTTAATGTACTGACCCTTGCTTCTATGGTGGAATGCGGCATGTCAACTGATATCCAGCGCTGTCTTGAAACGGGCGAAGCAGTTATCTCGGAATATTCCTACACATCCAAGTGGGGAAGAAAGCTTTATATCCGCTGTCAACTTGCCGCTTTGTATGATTCGTTCGGAAACATCGAAGGGGTTCAAGGAGTGTTCGATGACTTATCCCAGCATAAGAGAATTGAAGATGAGCTGCATACCTTGTACCATGCGGTGGAACATAGTCCTGTTGCTGTTGTAATAACCGATACAAAAGGAAGGATTGAATACGTCAACCCCAAGTGTATCCAGCTTACCGGCTATACCGCTGAGGAGCTGTTGGGTCAGAATCCGCGAATCTTACAATCAGGGGAGACGAAGCGGGAAGTCTATCAAGAGCTGTGGAATTTAATAACTTGTGGGAATGTCTGGGAAGGCGAATTTCATAATAAGAAAAAGAGTGGTGTGTTGTATTGGGAGAAGGCCTCCGTTTCGCCCGTCTTCAATGCGGATGGTGCTATTACCCATTTTGTTTCTGTTAAGGAAGATATTACGGAGCGGAAGCATGCAGATGAAAAAATAAATTATTTGGCCTTCCATGATCCGTTAACCGAGCTGCCAAACAGAACATTGTTTCATGATAGGTTTAACATCGCCTTAGTCAATGCAAGTCGGTATCAGCAGAGTTTCGCGTTAATGATTCTGGATCTGGATGGGTTTAAGCAGATCAATGATACGTTTGGGCACGATGTTGGCGATGAGCTGCTGCACGAAGTAGCACGGGTGTTAAGAAAGAATGTGCGTGAAGGAGATACGGTATCCCGGATAGGCGGTGATGAATTCACGATCATCCTTTCCCATATTAACAAAATTCAGGATTTAGAATCAGTTGCCAGAAAAATATTGAGGGAGCTGGGTAAACCTCTGACCGGCATGGCCCTAGTTGTAACCGCTAGTATCGGGATCGCCCTATATGGAGAACATGGTACAGAGCTTGAAGAATTGTTCAAGCATGCGGATGCCGCTATGTATCGAGCTAAAGAGCGGGGCAAAAATAACTTCCAGATTGGTGAATCGAGACAAAGTAGATGATGGAGCCGAGCAGCAGCAGGATGAACGCTATAAATATGAATGGTATAGGTTTATAAAGAGAAATTCTCGGGAGCGCGTATGCCTGTAGCAGTTATGCGATGACATTCGTTTGGAGAGGAGATTGCCTAAATGATAAAGAACTTGCCGATCGCAATCATTGGCGGGGGAATGTCAGGAATTATGGCAGCCCTTACTCTTAAGAAACATGGCTATGAGAACGTATTCATTGTTGAGAAGAGCCGAAGCGTCGGCGGTAGAATGGCAACAAGAAGAATGGATATAGGTAAGGTCGATCATGGAGCACAGTTTTTCACCGCACGAACGGAAAGATTTCAAGCGTTTGTCGACGATTGGATAGCCAAGGGAACGGTGAAGTGCTGGTTCGGTGACAAGCATCCACGCTATATGGCAGTAGACGGGATGAACTCATTTGCAAATAAGGTAGCAGAAGGCATTCCAACTCGATTCCAAACGAAAGTGGAAGAAATCAGGAAGGCCCCTAACGGATATACGCTTGTCACGGACCAAGGAGAATGCATTACTGCTAGCGGAATTATTTTCACAGTACCAGCACCCCAGACGAAGGCAGTGATCGATAGGAATCACTTAGGAATTGACTCAAAAGTTCTGCAAAAGCTTAGTGAGATAAGATTTCAGCCTTGTTTAGTAGGTTTGTTTCTATTTCATAAGAAGACTAATTTACCACGCGACGGTCATCTTGACCGGGATCTTCCGGAAGGGATACAGCGACTAGTTGACCATGAGAAAAAAACAATATCCCCCCTTAAAACGGTGAGCGTCTACATGACGGGTGAGTGGAGTCAAGCATATTATGGCTTCACAGACGAAGAGGTTTTGGACAAGATGAGGTACTTAACAAGCGCGTATTTTGAATATGACTCCCTTATTACAAGTCAATTAAAGAAATGGCGATATGCACAAGCAGTCCACTATCTACGTGAGCCTTATCTGGATATGAACCTTGAGCACCCTCTATTGGTCGCGGGAGATGCCTTTCTATATCCGGGGGATCCAGGGAATCAGGCACGCCTAGAGAGTGCATTTATTTCTGGGATCATGGCTGCTGGGAGAATGATACATTTACTTGATCACTAGGCCACGGACAAGAGAATAAAGTCCTAGGCGGCTGCATATGAGTTACTGTTGGTGATTGACAAGCTTATCTAATCTGTCTTTAAAAAGGCTTCCACGTGACGGCTTTAACCGCATGTAGAAGCCTTTTGTTTGCTTTGACCGAACAGGAGTTTCCGCGGCAAGTTGCTGAGTAAGGCAATGATCAAGTTGTTAATGATGTTTTCAAATTTAGAGTGAATGCCAATAGACGTATTTCCTTAAGGGGGCTAAACTAGGGGAAGTGAAGTGAATAGGTATAATAGGAGCATGCATAACGTGACAATATCAGATCACATTCCATCATGGAAAAAACTTAGTCTTTTCGCCGTTACCTGGCCTATTTTCATCGATTCCGTGCTTCGGATGATGCTCGGTACGGTGGATGTATTTATGTTAAGTCGCATTTCTGACAAGGCGACGGGGGCTGTAGGGCTAGCCAACGAGATTATTTTCTTCTGCATTCTGATGTTCGGCTTTGTTGGAATCGGTACCAGTGTCGCGGTCTCCCAATATATCGGTGCCGGTCGGGAGAAGGAGGCAAGTCGTATCGCGGCGCTCGCGATTTCAATGAACCTGATTTTCGGAATTCTCGTCAGCATTTTACTCGTTTTTTTCGGAAAGCCGCTCCTGGTGCTGATGAACCTGGATCCAGAGCAAATCGGGATCGCAAGCCACTATCTGAAAATTATCGGTGGCTTTATTTGGATAGAAGCGTTGTCATACGCGGTTTCGTCGGTGATCAGATCAAGTGGCCAGACGAAGAGCGTTATGTTCGTGACGCTAGGTGTCAATCTGATCCATGTGACAGGTAATTATTTGCTTATTTTCGGGAACCTGGGCTTTCCGCAATGGGGTGTTACGGGAGCAGCCATATCGACGGTCGTTAGCCGCCTGCTCGGAATTATCGTTCTTTTTGTGATCTTGTACCGTCAAATTCGTGCACCGATTCGAGGGAAGGATTACGTTACCTGGAATGGTTTCTATGTGAAGCAGATTATGAGCGTGGGCTTGCCTGCTGCTGGGGAGCATCTCTCCTGGCAGTCGCAGTACCTCATGATCATAAGCTTTGTTAATATGATTGGCTTCACGGCGTTAAACACCCATGTTTACGTGATGAACGTATCCAACTATTTTATGGCGCTTGCGATGGCGATTGGGGCGGGAACGGAGATCATTGTCGGACAAATGGTGGGAGCAGGAGAAATGAAGGCGGCATACAGGAGACTGCTGAAAAGCGTGAGGATCAGCTTCGTATTGACGTTGGTCATTGTCAGTACGGCAGCGATATTCCGGTATGAAATCATCGGCATGTTCACGAAAGACCCCAATATTATCGCACTCGGAGCTAGCATTTTCTTGCTGTCCATTGTGCTTGAGCCCGGCCGGACCTTCAATATTGTAATTATCAACTCGCTGCGCGCTGCCGGGGATGCGCGTTTTCCTGTCTTGATGGGCGTGATCTCGATGTGGGGAATTTCAGTTCCGCTTGCATATGTGCTGGGCGTTCATCTCGGGATTGGGCTGTTTGGCGTGTGGATTGCATTTACAGTGGATGAATGGATACGCGGGATCATCATGCTACTTCGCTGGAGAAGCCGGGCCTGGGAGAAAAAAGCGCTCGTGAAGCCTGTTTCTGTTCCGGATATTGGCATCGGCTGAGTCCCATTATTTAAAGTCTAGAATTGATAGTATAGTTTAAGAGACCATTCTCAGTAGAGGATGGTCTCTATTCTACGTTGTATAGATCTTCGTCCACCTTAAGTGGGTCCATCAATGCTCTTTGGGGCGCGTGATGCGTTCCATGATCATAGCTACTCTGTGCCGGGAAAGAAAACGACCCATCTGAGCTGCCATGTAATTATTTCGTCCGTCGACGATATAACTTCTACCTTTGTCGATTCCGCGAAATCCAGCTTGAACGACTTTCTCGGGAGTGGACAATGCGCTACCCGCCGCCATGTCCTTGCTGCCGACAGCATCGAAAAATCCTGTATCCGTCGCACCCGGGCACAGGGTAAGAACGCGCACACCGCGTCCACGGGTTTCGGCCCACAACGCTTCGGAGAAAGATAACACGAAAGCCTTGGTTGCACCGTAAACAGCCGAATAGGCGCAAGGTGCAAACGCGGCCATTGAAGCCACGTTGACGACGACTCCGTCCTTGCGTTCCAGCATACCGGGCAGAAAATGATGCGTCAGGTCGACAAGAGCTGCGGTGTTCAGCATAATTTCCTCCTGCTCGCGCTCTGGATCGATCTCCTCAAAGCGGCCATGCGTGCCGAAGCCTGCGTTATTGATTAGAATATCTACTGTTAGGCCGAGCTCTGCAATGGATTCGGCTAGTTGGCGCGGGGCACCTGCTTTGGACAAATCGCAGGGCAGGGCATAGGCCTGCACTCCATGCTTACGTTGAATTTCGCCGGCCAAATCTTTCAGCTTCTTTTCTGAGCGTGCGGCTAGTACGACATGGCAGCCTCGTGCAGCCAGCGCCCCAGCATACACTTCGCCAATTCCGGATGAAGCACCGGTGACCACTGCCACCTTGCCCTGATATGGATATGTATTCATGACTCAGCCCCCTTGTCTTGATATGGTAATGATCATACCAACGATAGAAGGGGCTAACCACTGTGTCTCTATACTATTAACGGAACTAACAGGCTAGACTAGCGGCGGTCCTTCGGCGTCTTGCTTCAGTAGGTTCGCTAGTCGCTCTTCCGTCCCCGAACCTGGTGTAGGAACAAAGAAGCACCATTGCAGTCCCGGATTATAGTCGATGGCAGCGCAATGGACCGTGAACGCCAATTCCTGTCCGTCTGGAAGGAGATAATGAACCGGGGCAGAGCTTTTTTGCCGGATCTCATGCCACTCCCACAAACGTACGAAGTCTTCGCTGTTCCGTCTAAGAATCTCAAATCGTTCCAGGTACATGGGGTTGTTCTTGTTACTGTCGAAGCCTGCCCGGATTAACGCCGTCATGTGACGAGCGAACTCTTCCCAGTTTACAAGTCTCTTGGGGTGCTCGGGATCCAGAAACAACAGCGTCACCATGTTTCGTTCGCTTTCCGGCAATCGGCCGAAGTCCGCTACAACGAGCTCTGCTCCTCGATTCCAGACGATCATATCGGCAAACTCATTGGTAATGAAAGAAGGATAACGCATTTGATCCACAAGGTTTTGCAAAAATCCGGTATCGGGTGTATCTGATCTCTGGGGCATGCTGAAGCTGATTGGATCAGGTGCGGCCAGATCGAATAAGTGCTTCCGCTCGTCAGCATCCAGTTGCAACGCTTGGCTGATGTGGGATAAGATTTCTGGGGAAGGATTCCTCTCTCGGCCCTGCTCCAGCCAGGTATAATAAGTTACGCTGACATTGGCCAGATAGGCGACTTCTTCCCTCCGAAGTCCCGGAGTACGCCGTCGGCCAGGCAAGGGCTTGATTCCCGCATGTTCAGGCTGAAGTCGATGTCTGCGCGATTTGATGAATTCCCCCAAAGCGGATGAAAAATCATGGTTCACCATATAGGCTCTTGCCTCCTCAATTAACTAATACAATGTTGTGGATATGAGCAGAAGTCACTACTTTTGCTGATCGAATCATGTTGCGTTCCATCTTTAGTGTGACATATATAGAGTATACTCGTTGAAGTAAGGTCAATTATAAGGAAAGTTTCTAAACTTCTCAAAATTGTTGTTCAAGAGAGGATTCTTAGCAATTATATAAGGTAATCGAGCAGGTGCCCTTCGATTTCATTCTATTGACGTTACGGTGAACCGTATCACAAATAGGACGGGATTTTTGTTACAATGTAGACTACGGCTAGTAATTAGGGACGGTGATTAACATGGGAAGAAAGCAGGCTTTTACAAAATCGGAGTTGCTTGACCAAACCAAGAGAGTGCTTCTCGAATACGGTTATGAGGGGTTTCAACTTAAATTGTTATCGAAGAGCCTGGTTGGAGCAAGAAGTACGATTTACCAATACTATGCCAACAAGGAAGAGATTGTTGCTGCATGTATGAAACGATCAATGGAAAATGTATTACAGAAGGCGTCGGTTATTGATGAAACGGATTGCATGAATGCCCTTCAACATCTGCTAGATGTATATCTGGAGGAAGCTAGTTTTCATCAATTGCTTGGATATGCTCATAAAATAAATAAAGCCAATTCAGAGGCTGCGGCTATTGATCTTGAATTTGTTGAGCAAGCGCATGTGACTTTAAAAAATCAACTAGAGCAATTGTTTGTTCGTGCCCGGGAAGAGGGACACTTGAATACTAGCATCCCGCTCCCTGCCATCATAGGGGTATTTTTTAACCTGATTGATACTCCCAATATGATGAATATCCCTACACCTCAGTGGAGTAAGCTATTGTACCAAATGTGGCTAGGAGGGGCAGGAAGACGATAAGCAATTTCAATATATTTGACACGTGTGTCACATAAAACTTATAATAAATATATTCGTTGGCCGAGAGGCAATAAATTTGACACATGTGTCATTTATTTTTTTGTTAAAGAGAGGAGCAGCATATGTTTTTGGCATTGAAGGAATTGAGACACAGCAAGACAAGGTTTTTAATGATTGCTATCATTTTTGTGCTTATTTCTTGGTTAGTGTTTATATTGTCAGGCTTGGGGAATGGATTATCTACGCTTGCGGCTTCGACGTTTAAGACGATGAAGGCTGATTATGTGGTTTTTGAACAAGGATCGAAGGCTTCAATGAGTAAGTCTTTATTGTCTAATGAATTGTTAGATAAATTAATAGAGATGCCGAATGTAAGTGCCGCTTCACCTATGGGAACCATAATGGCATCGGCAATCAAAGGGAATAGCAAGTTGAATGAGGATAAAGTAGATATAGCGATTATTGGAATTGAACCGGGAAGTTTTCTTGAGCCGGCGATTATGGAAGGTACAGGGCTGACATCCGACCAAATGACGAAGGTTATCGTCAACGAGACGCTGAAAGACGAAGGATTTAAGCTAGGGGACATCTTCCAATTAGACGGTTCAATGGAATCATTGATGATTGTCGGCTTTGTCAAGAATCAGACGTACAACCACGTAGCAGCTGTATTTACACCTATTGAAGAGTGGCGTAAGCTTGCGTTTGCGGCACCAGGCTCGGACAAGGGAGTTACGGAACCCGTCAATGCGATAATGCTTCAAGGTGAAAATATTGATCCGAATACCATAAATAAACAGCTTTCGGGTACCGATACGGTTACTCGTGCGACAGCGGTACAGGGTATGCCTGGATACAAAGAAGAGAATGGAACCATCATGATGATGCTTGCGTTCCTGCTTGCGATCTCTGCTTTCATCATTGGCGTGTTCTTCTATGTATTCACGATGCAGAAATCCAACCAATTCGGGATTATGAAAGCGATCGGGGCCAAGAATGGATTCTTAGGTAAAGCCGTCGTTTCACAAGTGTTCGTCTTGTCAACCTCAAGCATTATCGTTGGCATCCTATTGACATACGGGACAGCGGCAATTATGCCCGAAGGCATGCCTTTCATGCTGGATATGAAGCTGGTGTTCATATATTCCTTTGTTTTGCTGGTGATCTCTTTGCTTAGTTCGTTGGTATCCGTTTGCACGATTTCGAAAATTGATCCGCTTAAGGCACTTGGGAGGGTAGAGTAATGACTGAAGGCTTACAAATAACAGCAGCATCCAAATATTACAACGAAGGATTGAATCGTATTGCAGCCTTGGACCGAGTGTCCATAAAAGTGGAGCCAGGTGAGTTTGTCGCAGTGGTAGGTCCATCAGGTTCAGGCAAAAGCACCTTCTTATCCATTGCGGGTGCACTGCTTCAAGTGTCCGAAGGAGAGGTTATACTAAGTGGGAAGGACATGTCGAAGCTGTCAGACAAACAACTATCCGATATCCGATTGCATGAGATTGGTTTCATCATGCAGGCCTCGAATTTAGTTCCATACTTAAACGTTCTTGATCAGTTGCTTGTCGTGAAGCGGATGTCGGGAAAGGTTCGTGCGGCAGACAAAGCTATGGCTATACAGTTGCTTGAAGAGCTTGGTCTAGGCGCTAAGCTGAAGAGCTACCCGGAGGAGCTGTCGGGGGGCGAGAAGCAGCGTACCGCCATTGCCCGCGCGTTAATTAATGATCCCAATATCATATTAGCGGATGAACCTACAGCAAGCCTGGATACCAAGCGGGCCCATGAAGTCGTCTCCTTGATTGCCCAAGAGGTGAGAACACGCCACAAAGCGGCAATTATGGTCACACACGATGAGCGGCTGCTTACCTACTGCGACAAGGTATACCGAATGGAGGATGGCAAATTATCTCTAGCGGAACTGGAGTCTATCCATTAAGGTGTTATTGAAATCCTCATTCCAAAAAATAGGGAGATGGTAAGGATGATCGTTGTCACGAACAGAATAAAAGTGAAAAAAGGGATGGGCGCGGTAATGGCACCGAGGTTTACAGCATCAGGCCCTCTAGACACTTCGGAGGGTTTTGTAAAAGTTGAAGTATTGTTGACACAGAACTTAACTGAATACGATGAGTTAAATGTAAACATGTATTGGGAGAATACGGATTCCTTTACAGCTTGGAGAAATAGCGATGCCTTTAAATCGGCACACAAACGTCCAGAACCAGGTTCAGAGGCAGCAAATAAAGAATCTCCAATTCTCGGAAGTGAGATCATAACTTATGAAGTGGCATCAGTAAAAAACCGATAGACTCCCATTCGTTAGAGAGGTAATACTTAAATCGTAGTACTGTGTACACCGGTACCCATAGACTAGACACCTTGAAACAAGGTGTGTGGGCTGTGGGTACTTTTGCGTTAGACTATGAAACCATGATCTCCTTGGGGGAGAAAATCGGAATGGTTATCTTTGTTATTGTTGAGAACGATTTATTATGGTAAAACTACGTAGGGTTGACTTTATGCTGGAGTTCAACGATACATCATGTAAAGGGAGAATTACTATGGCAACAAAGATAAAGACAAAGACAAAATTAAATCTAATGTCCCTGGTCTTAATGATTTTTACTTCTGTTTATGGATTCAATAACATTCCAAGATCGTTCTATAAGATGGGTTATGCAGCGATTCCTTGGTACATCCTTGCTGCAATAACGTTCTTTGTTCCATTTGCATTAATGGTAGCTGAATTTGGTTCCGCCTTCAAAGAGGAGAAGGGAGGAATCCATTCATGGATGGAGAAATCGATTGGTCCAAGATTTGCTTTCGTAGGAACGTTCATGTGGTATTTTTCCTATATCACTTGGATGGTTAATGTCGCATCCGGGATGTGGGTTCCTGTATCAAATGCTATATTCGGAGAAGATACGACCCAAAACTGGACGATATTCAACCTTCATGGACCACAGGCTCTAGGTGTCTTGGGAATGATATGGATTCTTGTAGTAACGTACACCTCAACTAAGGGACTGGATAAGATCAGGAAGGTAACTTCTATAGGTGGTACTGCAGTCTTGGTGTTGAATGTATTTCTATGGGTTGGTGCAATAGCAGTCCTTATAGGCAACCATGGACATTTGGCGCAGCCGATTGAAGGATTACGTTCATTTACCCAAACACCAAATCCTAAGTATGCGGGAGATATGGTTGCCGCATTAGCTTTTGTCGTATATGCTCTATTCGCTTATGGCGGACTTGAAGCCGTAGGCGGGTTGGTGGATGAAACAGAAAATCCGGAAAAAACTTTTCCAAAAGGAATTCTTATCACAGCAGCTATCATTTCTGTAGGATATTCATTAGGTATACTGCTCGTTGGCGTATTCACAAACTGGTCAGCTGTAATGGGTATCAAAAATGTGAATCTGGGTAACGCAAGTTATATCGTTATGGCTAACTTAGGTCAATCCCTGGGTTCAGCTTTTGGAGCAAGTCAAGAGACAGCCTCAGCTTTGGGTGCTGGTGTCGCAAGATTCGTCGGAATCTCGATGTTCCTGGCATTGTCCGGTGCGTTCTTTACCTTGATGTTTTCGCCTCTAAAGCAATTAATTGAGGGTACACCGGCAAAAATATGGCCTGGAAAAATCGGTGAAACTAAGAATGGGATGCCTGTTAACGCCATGTGGATTCAAGCAGCCGTTGTTTGTGTGATGATCGCGCTGATTGCTTTTGGCGGAAGCACCATGGCCGCATTCTTTAACATACTGGTTTCGATGACGAATGTTGCTATGACGCTCCCCTATGTATTTATAGCCCTTGCATTCCCCTATTTCAGAAAAAGAAAGGAAATCCACAAGCCGTTTATCATTATTAAATCGCAAAGAAGCGTTAATTTTTGGGCGTGGGTAGTGGTACTAACCATCGGACTTGCGAATTTCTTTAGTATTATACAGCCAGCTTTAGAAGGGGATCTGCAAACAACCATTTGGAGTGTGGCCGGACCTATTATTTTCTCGGTTGTTGCATGGATAATGTATAGCAATTATGAAAAAAAGCGTGCTAGAGAAATGCCGGTAGAAAAAAAGATTAGCTAGTATTTCTTGACGATGTGGGATGGAGAAAAGCCGCGGCTACTCCATCCTTTTCTTATTCTTTATTTAGATTGGAGATATCATATGAATCAATTCAATAGGATTGAAACGGATAGATTATTGATCAGAACGCTGGAAATGAAGGATCGTGAAGCCTTTTTCAATTATCGTTCTATGCCTGAGGTTTATAAGTATCAGTCATGGAGACCGGTCAATATCAACGAGGTCGAGACGTTTATCTCGGCGAATATGGCGATTGTGCCAAACAGAGGTAATTCATGGCTGCAATTAGCGTTATGCCTGAAGGATGGGAAGCTTATCGGTGATGTCGGCATTCACTTTATGGGGGATGATTTCCAGGCTGAAATAGGCTATACTCTTTCTCCTGAATTCCAAGGTAAAGGATATGCTTCCGAAGCGGTTAGGGCAGCGATTGATTATTTGTTCTCTGGGCTCTGTAAGCACAGAATTACAGCGTCCGTCGATCCTGGGAATTTGAAGTCGATCAGGCTTCTTGAAAATATGGGATTCAGAAAAGAAGCCCATTTTATCAAAAGTTACCGGTTGAATGATCAATGGTATGACGATTGTGTTTATGCCATTTTAGAGGATGAGTGGAAGTGAGTCGGCAGATGAAGTAATCGAGACCGTGACAATGAAAGGGCCATCCTGCAAAGGATGGCTCTAATTATTTCGGCGTCGAATAGAATCACAAAACTTAAGTCAAGTGTATCACCGTTGATTATATTCTCGGTAGACAAGGGTATTACGCCATTCGATATCGTACTGATCATGGCTGATTAACTACAGAATAATGATTTACCTTGAAGGGACCTTGACCAGTCCTTGGTGGGTCTTTGGTATGGTCGAAACAAGGAGCGGACTGGGACTATGCAACGATTATTGCGGATATGCGGCCTGGAATGTTGTCATGGCGGAGATGGCCGGGTAATAGAGATGATTAGAACTTTCGAATGGGCTCGTTTATCGATTGGGAGCCTATGAAACGGAGGGACAGATCATGGCGGCACAGAAAGTATCAGGCATTAGCCCGGTGCAAGCCATTGCAGCTTACGGCGGCACACAAAGCGATGTCAGTTCTCTGGAGAAGCAACGAAACCTGCTGCTGATGCAGCTGGACAAGGCGAATGCGGCGCAGGGTAGCGAGATGCAGACTCCTTATCGCCGGGAGCAGTTGCAGCGGCAAATCCGGTTACTGGAGGCCCAACTGGTGCAGAAAAGCGGGAGTAGCACCCCGGTCAATTTCGTACCGGCTTCTCCGCTTCAAGACCATCTTCCGCTCTGGCGGACTGAGGGAAAGGGAGGCCTTAAAGGCATCGGTCTAACCGATCCCCGGACGGCGACGGTGAACTCGGAGGGCCGTTTCAATGCGTTGATTTAGACCGGAAAGCGAAGGCAAATATCTGCCGTTTCAGCCAGTGTGCGGAGAACCGTATCATATGTAACGGCGAACCACATAGACCACTTAATTTGCCGTCTTATTGACAAAATCAATCTCATTTCTGATCCCTTTATGGGCGTCATTCCAGAGGCCCTTTGTCAGGCGAATGCGCAGCAGGCATGTGTTAGGGTCTTCGTCGTTATTGGCTTCGTTATACCACCCGGCGAATATGGTGCGCAGCTTTGTCATCATCTCCGCATTTTTCTCGTCACATACCCAGCCCAGGTTCTCACCAATACCATCGGCTGTAAAGTTTTCGACGATGATACAAACGGACACTTCGGGGTTCTGGGCGATCTGCTGCATCTTGCCTGAGGTCGCGTAAGTGACGGTGTAGAATGCGCCGTCCTCATAATAGGCATCCACAATGCGCGCGGCGGGACGGCTTTTGCCATTGGCCCCCGGTTCCAGCGCGATGGTGGACAGAGTGATCAGGCCGTCTTTGTTACCCACTTGTTCTTCCAGCAGCTTCATGGCTTCGTCGTATTTGCTCATTATATTACCTCCTAAAGTGTCATAAGGCATACATAATTAAGCTTATCATTGTAAGATCTTGGTGCATGTGAAGAATAATACGATAAAATATTAATTCGCTATCTTAATCCTCTGCTCGACTTAGGTATGCTTCAACGGATGGAGTCTTAAAATAGTATACTTAGCAATAGTATAAGATACTCGATCGAGCGGGTGTCCTTCGATTTTGTACGATAGATGTTACGCCGAACCGTATCACAAATAGGGGCAAGTTTTTTGGATTGTTATGAATGGTTTGCTATTCCATTACAGGCGCTAGCCCCGCTGCCACAACGACTAAAACATCTCGTGCGATTATTTCGATCGTACGATCTTGAGGATCGCGGCTCCACTGCAAGGCTGAACCAAATATGCCCCAGCTTATGATGTGTGCCGTAGCCTCCACAAGTTGTATTGAAGAGGAGCTTGATGCTTCGCTCAACCATTTGAACAGTAATTGATAAAGTTCCCTTTGCATGGCGCTTTCGAACAGGCGTTCATACTGGCTGTCCGCGGTTGTCATGTGCTGCCGGATACGAGAGATGAAATCGAAGACGGCTAGGATAAGAGTCCGCAGGTTGCCCATATCCGTGATGGAGGAATCGGGCAATGCTTCGTTCAATTTCTTCTGGAATTTCTCTCTCATCCAGCTCTCCAAAAATGCATATCTATCTTCGAAATGCGCATAAAATGTGGCACGATTGACGGTCGCTTTAGCGGCTATGTCCTGCACAGAAATGGAATGAAGATTCTTTCTCTCGACGAGCAGTTCTGTAAAGGACTGCATCAGTAATTGACGCGTGCGTCTTACGCGGGGATCGTCAATATTTACTGGCATGTACAATCTCCTCCTATGAGATGGCTGGAAAGGCAACAAAGGCCTGAAGATGTTGGGAAAGCAACGATCGAGGTTCTTTGTTGATTGTCCAGGTTGCGTAATCCACCTATGATGATTCATGTGTAGTATACATGATACAAGGAGGGTTAACATGATCATTATTACCGGAGCGAATGGACAATTGGGTCGGGCGGTGGTAGAGCAATTGCTGAGAGCTGTCCCTGCGGAGCGAATTGGAGCGAGTGTCCGTGATCCGGAAAAGGCACAGGAACTCAAGGAGATGGGGGTTCGCGTCCGCCGGGGCGATTTCAGCGATGCGGACAGTCTTCTCCACGCTTTTGAAGGGGCATCGAAGGTTTTCATTGTTTCAACTGACAATGTAGGCGAGTTAGCTGTCCGGCAGCGCGGGACGGCCATAGCCATGGCCAAGCAGGCTGGCGCTGATAGAATTGTCTATACCAGCCATATGGGATCGTCCCTGACGTCACATTTCCCACCGATGATCGCGCATGCTGCTACCGAGAACGTACTCCAAGCTTCTGGCATGGCGTATACTTCGCTTCGAAATGGCTTTTATGCCAATTCTGCGATCATGATGTTGGGTAATGCACTCCAAACCGGGGTACTGGCAGCACCAATAGATGGGCCTGTTGCCTGGACATCTCACCCCGATCTGGCCCAAGCGGCTGCGGTACTCCTTAGTAACCAAAGTCTTGAGGGCATAACCCTTAATCTTACTGCCGCAGAGGCCATCGATTTGGAGAAGATTGCCGAAATTTGCTCTGAGTTAACGGGGCGCTCGATACGCCGGATTGTCGTGCCGGATGATGAATATCGGGCAGATCTGGTCGCTCGTGGTGTTCCTGAGGTGAGGGCAGACATGCTCCTAGGCCTCTTCCGCGCGAGCCGTGCTGGAGAATTCTCAAATGCGGATCCAATAATGCTTGATCAGTTGATCGGCCATCCGCCGCTAACCTTTCGAGACTACCTGAAAGCGTGGATTGCCCGGCAACCGCAACAATGAATAAGCACTAACCGTGCCGCGAAAATTCTGGTCCGCTCTCATAAGAGTGGATTATATGAATTCGAGAAGGGTATAGACTTGAATATATGTGTAAGAGGACCGATTAAATATCGGTCCTCTTTTATTTGACAGTTACTCGCGGGAATTATACTTCGACTTTTCCAATCGATTATGTTCACGCATGGCTCTCATCTGCCTTGCATGTCTTACATCACGGCGGCGTTCTCTCGCTTTGAGTTGGCTCAGCATAAGGAGCAATCCCAAAGTGCCCAGCACATAAGAAACGATATGACTCACGTCATTCCACATGATTGCAGCAGTCAGAAGGAATACCGCTCCAATGATGGTTGCAATAATCCGCTCTGTATTCTTATTTTGCGTATCAATTAATTTCTTCTCAAAGGAACTCGCTAGCTTGACCCGTAAATTTCCGCCATCCATCTTATCTACTGCAGAAATGAACTTCTTTGTTGTAGGAAGGACTTCTTTGAGGAGATTCTTCCCTTCATCTACAACGGTGGAAAAGACACTTCCGCGTAGATCATCAAGCACAACCTCTTGGATGTAAGGCTTAGCGGTCCCAATCAAATCAAGCTCAGGGTCCAGGCCTAGACAAAGTCCATAAATCGTGCCCATTGCTTTTCCCAGAAATGTGGTATTTGCAGGTAATTGAAAGGGCTGGGAATAGAGGAAATCACGCAAATCTTCAGCATTGTCACCTGACGTCACGAAACTGAGGTCAAACGTATCACCGTTGATTTGTTCAAATAATAACGTAAGATTCCTTGAGAACACCTCTAAATCTGTATTCCGCCTTAAAAATCTCAAACGGGTAAGGGCATTGATGGCGCCGTGAGCATCTTTTAAATACACGGCCATTAGAAGTGCTACCATCTGCGTCTTCATATCATCGGCAATGCGTCCGACCATTCCAAAATCGATTAAGGCTATAGTGCCGTCACGCTGCACGAGAACATTGCCCGGGTGCGGGTCTGCGTGAAAGAAACCTTCTACCAGAATCTGTTCTACGTAAATTTCCATCAAGGATTTCGCTAATTTAGTCCGATCCACACCCCAAGCATCAAGCTGGGCAAAATCGTTGATTTTGACACCTTCCAAAAACTCCATGGTTAGAACTTTTGAAGTGGTATAGGGCCAATGAATGCCTGGAACCACGATATCATCCCGATGGATGAGCTGCATCTGAAATTCTTCTGCATTTCGTCCCTCTTTTTGATAATCGAGCTCATCCATAACGGTGTCGTGAAACTCCTCATACACAGCATCAAGATCCATGAAGTCGCTAATCTTGGTCCAGCGTTGTAATAAACGAATAGCAATTTGTATGGATTTCCAATCGATCGCAATAATATCCTCGACCCCGGGACGCATAACCTTCACTGCGACTTCTTCACCTGTTCGTAATGTCGCCCGATGTACCTGTCCTAAGGAAGCCGCTGCGATAGGAGTTGTACTAAACTCAGCAAAAATCTCGCTTATGGATTCGCCGAGTTCACTCTCTACCTTGTGCTGTATCTCAGAAAAATCTACGGAATTTACGGAATCCTGCAGCTTGGACAATTCATCAATAATTTCCTTCGGCAAAATATCCACTTGCGCACTAACATGCTGCCCAAGCTTGATAATTAATCCACCCATATCCATAGCAGTCTTCGTAAAATATGTTGCCTGCTTTTGATATAATGCTTTGGTCTTCGCTTCAAAGCGCCGTCCCGAAACAAAATGCTTTTGCCTGCCCAGCCACCAGAAATCCCAAGCGAACTTAAAAATCATCTGCATGGTTCTTCTGAAGCGGAGATCTTTCATCAATTTAAAGAATTCGCTCATTCTTTTTCATCGACCTCTGGTCCTTTTGCATCGATCTCAGGTTCATGATCCTCATCTTCATCTTCTGGAATAGTAGTGTTTTTATCAAAGATCGCTTGGGCCATACTTTCGAACTTTTTCGAAGCGCTCATGAAGAAATCCGCAACTTTGTTGAACATTTCTGCTTTTACTAGAATGACGGCGCCTTTGCGCTTATTCCCGAACACGATGAATTTCTCACCTGGCTTGAGTTCAAGTTCTTCCCTTGCTTCTCTAGGAATAACAATTTGGCCTCTCTCACCCATTGATGTTGTTCCTAACACTTTGCCATGTCCAAATCCGTGACTATTTTCTTTTTTATGATGCATCCTCAATCTCTCCTTTGATAATCAAATCTACATATTAGTATGATATTTCATACCAATCATATTTTCAATAATTGTGGAGCAGGAAAGATTTTTTAGGTGAACTTGAGTATGTCAGGTATTTATTCGAGCATGGCGGTAGTGTCTCGAATGTAGTTAGTTCCCGAAAGGGGAATCTGCTGGAAGAGATAACTCATAATAATCACATTTTTTTGTCAAAGAAAGGGCCATCCCGCAAAGGATGGCTCTAAAACTTGCTGTTACAGATAGCGCGGTGAACAGTAGCATAAATGACGCTAATCTCTTGGATGTTTCCCGTGTAAATATGGATACCGCTTTTTAGGTATTCATTCTATGCTTTTACTCCATTCCTATTATTCTGATACTTTTCTAAAAAGAATACTCCAATGCATATATAGAGTATATCTGGAATTGAACGTCCAAAATAGGACTGAACTATTTGCTGCAGCGAAATGTCATAAATTAATGGAATAAAGAGATTATATAAAAACCAGTCTATTCCGAATATTACAAAGCTAAAAACAATTGCTCGTTTGACTAGTTGATACTGATGAAGTGTATCTTTCATTAAATAATAAATGATGCTAATTAGTAGTCCATTTCCCAGTGTCCATGCAAAAGTTTCAATTGGTTTTTCTATATAGGATGACCTTGCACCAATGATAGTATATGAAAAATATCGTCCTAGTACATATATTAAAGTAATGCTAAGAATAGAAATAATGTGCTTTTTAAATGGATTTGAATTAACTTTACTTGTGCTACTACTTCCAAAAAACACTCCCAGTAAAGTCCCCATTATAATAAATGGAAAAGCATCTCCCAGCCCATATAGGATTTCTTGCATAATTGAAACCCTATAAATAATACTAATTTCAATCATTCCATAAAACCATAGAATGCCAACTAAAGTTCCATGCTGACGGCGTTCTTGCGATCGCTTGCCTGTCTGTCATCCTGCATCATGTGTCACAACGTCTGGATATGCCCGCACAAAATGCAGTAAACCGGAAGAAGCGGTTATCCAGTAAGCGTCCGACCACCAAAATTGAACGGTGCCGACAGTAACACAATTCCGAACAAAATAGCGTAAAGGTTTCGTTCGGCCTGTATATTTGGCATTACTTGTTCATTACGTTAATCGAAAAGTACGGCATTACGGATTATCACTATTTCGGGATAACTGACGTGTGGCGGTGGCTGGGCATCACGGTATCCGTTATCGCAATCTCGTATGCAGCAGCGACGATCTCTTATTATGCCATAGAGCAGCCATTCATCAATTGGTCGAAGGGCAAGCCGTTCTTTCGGCGCAAGGCAGCGGATGCCACACTCGGTTTAAGCTGCATAAGTTATTTCTCAAAGCGAATTTAGCTGCTCGCTGAACCAAAGAAGGATGAACCGATTATCCCGGTTCATCCTTCTTTATTGAGATTCCGCACAAGAGGGAGGAATATCATATCCACAATCTCGATCATGGCCTTATCGGTCAGCGGCACGTGAGTCGTAAGCAGCTCGAATCGCACCAGATCAAGGGGAAGGGTGATGACGCGTTCCGGCAACTCTTCGAGCTTCAACTCACCTCGCTGCTCGGCGCTCTGCAGAATATTCTTCATGCATAGGGTGAGTGGGTCATCAAATCTCGAAGGTAACGTCATCCTGGAATGAAGCTCGTCCCCGTGGTATTCGACCATGAGACCATGAATGGTCTCGGCCCCGATCATTTGCATCGGTTTGATGATTCTCTCCAATAAGGTGAGCACGTCTTCTCTCAGATTTCCTGTATCGGGAGCGTCAAGAGAAGGCTTGGGAGTGTGCTTCGCCAGGGCGGCGACGATCAACTCCGCCTTGTTCGGCCACCTTCGATAGACGGCTGTCTTATTGGTCTTTGCCCGAGTAGCGACAGCTTCCATCGTTAGCCGGGAATAGCCGGTTTCCCCTAACTCCTCCCACGCGGCTGTCAGGATGGCATTCTCCAGAACGTCTCCGTGCCGCCTTGATCCCGTCGTTCGTTGTTCCTTACTATTCAGCTTGCGATCTTCCGATGGTTCTGCCATTTCGTATTCCCTCTCCCGCATGTATTCGTTCAGTCACTTTGGGCTCTTGTAAATAGTATATTGCATTTTCACTGAAATGATAATATACTTACAATCAATTAAGGTACGGTACGTACCGTACCCAAAGTAATGAGAGGTGGATATCCATGGCTAATAGCCTAACGGGGGCAATCAAGCCTCCTAAAGAAAAAATTGATCCCGGTATTTTGAAAATTGCACTTATTCTCGTTTTTGGTGCTATCGCATCCCAGTTGGATTCAACGATGGTCAATGTGTCGATTAACACACTCGCGTCGGACTTACACAGCACGGTAACGGCGATGCAGTGGGTGATCACGGGTTATGTACTGACCATGGGGCTGGCGGTTCCGGTCTCCGGTTGGGCGATTCAGCGTTTTGGCGGGAAAAATGTATATATGTTCTCACTGTGGGTGTTTCTCATTTCCTCGATCTTATGTTCCCTGGCTTGGAACACCGGCAGCCTGATCGGCTTTCGGTTGATTCAGGGGATAGGCGCGGGGTTGCTTATCCCGACGATGCAGAATGTACTCGTTCAATCGGCGGGAGGGCGTAGTCTAGGAAGGGTAATTGCGATCATTAGTATTCCGGCGCTGCTGGGTCCGATTCTCGGTCCAGTTATCGGCGGGTTAATCATGGACAATATGAGCTGGCGTTGGATTTTTTATGTGAACATTCCGGTCATGACTGCCGCCCTCTGGCTGTCATGGAGGCACATCCCGAAGGATGAACCTTCCAAGATTAAACCGAGACTGGATGTGATTGGGCTCCTTCTATTGTCTCCCGCGTTCGCGGTTCTGATTTATGGTATCTCGAGGATTAGCTCTGAGGGGCACTTATTCTCAGCGGGAGTGCTGGTTCCACTGTCAGCCGGGCTTGCCCTGTTAGTTATGTACACCGTGTATGCCTTGCGGTTGAGCCCGTCTCCGCTGCTCGATTTGCATTTATTCCGTTCCCGTCACTTCCTGGTATCAAATCTCACCTTGTTTCTTTCGGGTATGGTGATGAACGGGGCGCTCCTGCTGCTCCCGCTTTATTACGAGCAGGTCCGCGGCGAGAGTGTGCTGACAACGGGGCTTCTCTTAATACCTCAAGGGATAGGGATGCTGATTACACGAAGCTGGATAGGTAGACTGGCGGACAGGGTAGGTTCACGGGATATTGTACTGGTCAGCCTGGCAGTGACGCTGGCGGCTAGCATTCCATTCGCCTTCGCGGGAACGGATACCAGCCATATCCTGCTGGGCGCGGCGCAGCTTGTGCGGGGGGCTGCATTGAACGGTATCCTGATTCCGATTATGGTCACTGCCTATGAAGGATTACGCAAGGAGCAGATTCCGCATGCAAGCATCTCGACGCGCATCTTCCAGACGATAGGGGGCGCTTTTGGCTCAGCGATCTTGGCGACAGTTATCGGCGGGCAAGTGACAAGCGGAACGGGAGCGGGCCTTAACTCACTGGCCAATGCATATCAAGTAGCCTTCTGGTGGTCTGTCGGGTTTGCTGCTGTTTCCTTTCTTCCGGCGATATTCATGTCTAATCAAAAGAAATAACTAGAGGGAGAACCCGGATCTTTCGTTTAACAGGCCATTCCGCCAAAGGGATGGCCTGATTTTACATTTGAGCGTTATGTCTTACTTTATTTTGAACATCTGATAAATCACACCGTCGAACATTTTGTCGGACAGAATTTTTCGCATAAACAAAGCTAGTTTGGCATTATTTGCTACATCTTGTTTTCGGGGAAGAAGTACCACCTGTATTTTTAAATGTTCTTATAAAAGCGGCGGCCATTTTACTGTAAGCTGTATTTCCCGAGGTCTTCTCCACATGTTCGAACGCAACCCCAGCCCATTCACTTTTCGTTGCTCCCGGCTGGATAATAACCACATCGATACCGAAAGGTTTGACTTCAAGGCGAAGGCAATCGGAGAATCCTTCCAGGGCGTGCTTTGCAGCATGGTACCAAGCACCTAGCAGAGTGTAGATTTTGCCGCTAGCCTCCAGCTGATAATCGGGGATACTTCTCTCGAATAAATTTCAGGAAAACTTCGGACACCGGTGTCAACTTCCTGTCCCTCTTCCACACGACTCCCACGGTAAGCTTGCTTGCAGGATCATCCACTTTAACCCAAGCCATGGGATAATTGCGCACACCTAAAGTCTTCGGCAGCAAGGAGATTCCGTAACCTGCAGATACCAGTCCAGCGACCATATCCAATTCATCCGCACGGTAAACCGTGTTCGGTTCGACACTGGAACGGGCCAGCAACTCCTCAACGGTATAACTTAACGCGCAGGACGGTTTTAACCCGACATAGGGCACCCCGTGGAGCTCCTCCAAGCGGATACTGTTCTTGTTCGCCCAAGGATGGTGGAGCGGCATAGCTAAATAAAGCTCGGACTCGCCTATGAAATGCCAATGGAATGCATCGTGAACAGATTCCCGAGTCGTTATGCCGAAATCGCAGTCATTATTCAAGAGCCGCAAGACCAATTCGTCGATCGGGCATTGATTCAGATCAAAGCGGATATCCGTATGCCGCTCGCGAAACGCTCCAAGCATTGAGGGAAAAAGCTCAGCACCCAGGATATGGGGAAAGCAAAGCGATAAGATTCCCGACCATGGATTGATTTGATTAGCGATTTCTTGTTTGGCCTTCTCGATCTCCATTAAAGCAGTCTGGGCTCCCCCCAAGAAAAGCTGACCATAGCGATTCAACACCAGATTGCGTCCGCGGCGTTCGAATAACTCCACGCCGATTTCTTTCTCCAGCGTAGTGATGGAACGGCTCAACGCAGGCTGTGTGACGGACATTTCTTTAGCCGCATTCGTCATATGCTGCGACTTGGCTACCGCGATGAAATATTCAAGCTGTTGCCACTCCATAGTGTAGCCCCTCTCATAGATAACAAAAACTCATCATTTATATGACAATAATAAATTAGACGCATGAATAAAACAAGATTAGGATTACAGTATATCGATTGGAGAGGAGACAACAAGCATGTCAACTTATCAGGCACTGACGTTCGATTGGCAAGGATCAAGCTTAAAGCCGGAGATCCGCGAATATTCCATGGCCGATCTTCCTAATGGGGAAGTAACGATCCGGGTATCCTATTCCGGCGTTAATTATAAGGACGGATTGAGTACGATACCAGGAGCCGGAATTGTGAGTAAGTATCCACACGTACCCGGTATCGATCTTGCCGGTACCGTAGTCGCTTCCTCTGACCCATCGTTCAAAGAAGGGGATGAGGTGCTCATTACCGGATACGGACTTGGGGCATCCCACCCCGGCGGGTTTAGCGAGTACGCACGCGTTCCCTCGGCATGGGTCGTGCCTATGCCGTCCGGTTTGACCGCGAAGGCTGCGATGGCTATCGGCACCGCCGGATTTACGGCCGCGTTATCTGTGCATCGTATGGAGGAGAACGGTCTGAATCCTGGACAAGGCTCCGTCCTGGTGAGCGGCGCTACCGGAGGCGTCGGAAGCTGGGCTGTATCGATGCTGGCCAAATCAGGATATGAGGTGACGGCAAGCACCCGCAAGAGTTCTGAAAGTGAATATTTAAAGAGAATCGGTGCGAAGGAGACGATCTCGCCGTCGGAGCTAGAGGAGCAGGATGCGAAGCCGGTCAACCGGGAGCGCTGGGCTGGAGCCGTCGATCCGGTCGGCGGGCCTTTCCTGAATCACGTCTTGAAATCGGTGAAATACGGCGGCTCCGTCGCACTTAGCGGCTTCACGGGAGGAGCAGAACTGGCTTCCACGGTGTACCCTTTTATCCTGCGGGGTGTCAATCTGCTCGGTATCGATTCGGTGTTATGTCCGATGGACGTTCGGCGTACGGTTTGGAACCGGATTGCTGCCGAATGGAAGCCGGATGAAGCTCTGTTGAACTCTATCGTGAATGAGATCTCGTTAGCTGATCTTCCTGAAGCGATCGCTCAAGTGTTGCAGGGACGCATGCGCGGACGTTATATCGTTGCACTGTCCTGACCGGAATCATTGGGTTGGACCCGTTATTCGTGATCTCAAATTATTCAGCACTAAAGGAGAGGATTCTTATGCCAACAGTTCAAAGTAAAATATCTATTAATGCTTCAGCCGAACAGGTTTGGGACGCAGTGAGAGATGTAGGGGCATTCCATGTTCGTCTCGTCCCGGGCTATACGGAGAATACACTTTTAGACGGAGATAAAAGGACACTAATTCTGCCTAATGGCGGCACCGTACATGAACTGATTGTTTCTGTTGATGACCAAGAGCGCCGCATGGTATTTGCTGTAAAGGAAGGTCGGATGCCACTTCTTCATCATAATGCTTCATTCCAGGTATTCCCTGACAACGAAGATGGCAGTACTCTAGTTTGGATTACTGATTTTCTGCCTAAGGAACTAACAGAAGAAATTAAGGCACAGGCAAATCTCGTGTTGGGGGTAATCAAAAACACAATTGAAGCGCAATCAAAAACTCAATAGTCATTGATATTAGATTCCCTTCATCTATCACCGACAATCAGGCCGCCGATTCCTTTGGCGGCCTTCTTGGCTGGGCGGATTTTTATTGGCATCCGCCCAGTCGCCTTTTCCGCGAATGCATATGATGATTATGCCTACTCATTGAAAGGAGCGATCACATATGGGATTTTTTCCAACTCCGGGACCTGGCGGAGGGTTTCCAGGCGGACCTGGCGTGCCGGGAGGACCAGGAGGACCAGGAGGACCAGGAGGACCGGGGTTTCCAGGTGGATTTCCAGGAGGATCACCGGGAACTCCGGGAGGTACACCGGGAGGGGTTCAACCGCCGACGGCTCCTCCACCGCAATTCGTACCGCAAATGCAGGCCACCGCATTTGCCGTCGACCCCGGCGGGATCAGACGCTGTCTGTTCCGCAACACATACATTTGGCTGAACAACGGCGAGCAGTTCTGGTTCTTTCCGGTATTCGTCGGGCGTAATTCCGTTGCAGGGTTCAGATGGTTCGGTTTCTTCTGGGGCTACTTCGGTATCGATTTGAAACGGGTTAGCTCGTTCACGTGTTTCTAAAACAGACAGCGAAAAAGAACAGCCTGCGGGCTGTTCTTTTTGTTAGTGCGCCCAGCATGGGCGCTATCTCTAGGGTTGAAGTCCCGAATGGCGAAGGCAGTAGTAGCCATTAGCTTAAGGCAAG
>NZ_JBGJZO010000041.1:0-27677 GCF_042610485.1 Paenibacillus oryziterrae
CAAAGTCCCATGTGTTCTCCCCAACCTTTCTGTTACTTCCATTTTACTGGGTTTAGGAGTTTACACAAACTATTTTACAGACTCTCGGCGGACAAGCCGCCTCGGTCCCGGTAGATAAGTCGGGGAAGTGGATGCCGGGACACATCCGCACCGACTAACCGCATCGCGGCCGGCTGCTACGCAGCCTTAAGTCGGTGGAACGTCGTGAACACGGGAACGTTATATGAAAGCATGGCAAAATGTAATAAGTGGGTGATTTCAATGAAGCGTATCTACTTTATATTCATAGTTTCAATATTAATGATCGTAGGCTCCATATATAGACTGTGGGCAATTGAACAATCAAGAGTAGGACCAATTGGAGATGGATCAGTCTCTATCTGGTTTTACATAAGTATATACTCTTCTTTAATTGCGGGGGTCTTTGGTATTTTGAGTGGAGTCTTGAGACTAGTTCATATTCAAAGGAATAAGGACAAAGAAATATTGAACGAAAAAGATGAATAAATCGAATAACTAATAGGACCCGATAGAAACTTGAATAAACTTGAATAAAAACCTGAATAAAAACCTGAATAAAAACCTGAATAAAAACTTGAATAAAAACTTGAATAAAAACTTGAATAAAAACTTGAATAAAAACTTGAATAAAAACTTGAATAGGAACACTTAAAAACCAATTTTGATAGTAACTCGGAGAAGGCCATGCCATCATATAAACCAGCTAATCAAGGTCAATAGTCTAGTGAAATAAAGTTTCAGACGACTTTAACGAACATAATCAAATAAACCTACCCCCAAACAGTAGATATATGGAAAAATATAACTTATAATATGAACTTAGACGTTAGAAAAAGGCGTTTGGCTGTTCCAAACCCCATAAACAATGCGCAAAAGCTTATTGGCGGCAGCAACAATAGCCACTTTGGCAGGCTTGCCTTGAGAACGTTTAAACTGATAATATCGCGATAGAACCTCATTTCGTGGACCGTTAACTTGCTTTGAAATGCCAGCCACGGTAGCTTGATACAAAGCGGTGCGGAGGTAAGACGATCCTCTCTTCGAAATGTGATTCTGATTGGACTTAAAGGTTCCCGATTCGTAAACAGATGAATCCAGCCCGGCAAAAGCGGTCAACTGTTTAACGGAAGGGAACCTTTTTATATCCCCAATCTCCGCTTGTAGGGTCGCTGCGGTTAAAGGACCTACGCCTGGAATCGAACGTAGTAAAGCGTGCTCTGGCAGAGAAGAAGCCAAGTTCAGCATATGATGTTGAATGTCAGCAAGCGCTGCTTGATAGGTTCTTAGAAGTGAAATNTGCGGTTAAAGGACCTACGCCTGGAATCGAACGTAGTAAAGCGTGCTCTGGCAGAGAAGAAGCCAAGTTCAGCATATGATGTTGAATGTCAGCAAGCGCTGCTTGATAGGTTCTTAGAAGTGAAATATAGCTTCGCAGCGCAATCTGATGTGAGATAGTAGCTTCGGGATCTGGTAAGCTGTCACGTGCAATAGTGTTTAGATGAACAAGCTTTGTCTCATTCCAGCTTAATCCACGGCGATTGTGAAGAAGAATTCGTAGAACATGATTCTGGTCGGCCTCTAGTAAGTCTTGTGGCGAAGAATAGTGTCCTAAAAGTTCAAGCGAAGTAGGGTTGCAAATGTTCTGAAAAGCGCGCTCATATCCAGGAAATAAGAGGTCCAAAACTGAACGGAAATGCAGCTGCACATCGCCGTACAACGAGGTTAACTGGTAGTGCTGCCTACATAATGCACGGAGTTCAGCCACTTTCGAGTCAGGAAACTGGACTGGGGAGACATTCTCCAAATAGAAAGCTTGAGCGATCCGTAGGGCGTCTATGGGGTCGGTTTTGATCTTACGTGTAGCTTTCTTTTTTAACTGATGAGTTAGCAAGGGATTGAGAACAACGACGGGATATCCCAAGGCGGAGAAGTAAGAGACCAGAGGTTTAGAATAATTGCCTGTAGCTTCTAGAACAATATGAGGCCGTTGCTCCGTCATCTGCTCTAACTCCTCTAACAAGGGAAGCAACGAAGAAATTCCTTGTGGCGTATGAGAAAAAGAGAATGGCTTACGGACGATGGAATCATAGGCAGTGAATGCAGCTGCCACACTTTTACCTTTCGCTACATCAATGCTGAGAACAGGTTGTTGCATAATACCTCCTTTAATGAACACCGGGACCAAGGGTAAGTCGTTCTCCACAGGTTGGCACGGTGATACGGGCTCGAGGCCCAACCAGCTAAATGGGGGTATGAACGCTACCAAGGCTGAAACACTTTATGCGACGAGATCTAAGTCCCAACAACGCATTCGTTTTTACCCAGTGGTGATCTTTTTAGTATAAAAGAAAAGCTCACCCCCGACTTACTGGGATGAGCTTAATATACCAACAACATATTCACGCTTCGAGCCATTTAGCTCTCGGTCCGGTCAGAAGTTAGAAGCAGACTCGGGGATGATATTGGCAGTAGCAGGGAAGCGGAATCAGCCGGACACACCCGCACCACCTAACCGCATCGCGGCGGTCACTTCGGATCTTAAGGTGGTGGGGCGTCGTGAATACAACAATGTTATGTGAAATTGTTGACAATCTATATTTATTAAGGAGTCAATCCATGAAGACAAGAAAAATACAATTTCTCTTAATCGTGATATCAATTTTTTGTTCAATAATATTACCTATACTAATTCTACAATTATTTTATATATTGTTTGCTGAGTTTTATACCAAGGGATTCTTAACTGGAATCGGTCATCTTCTTGTATGTGGACTAATGATAATTCTGAATATTGTTAGTAGCCAAATATTAATTAAAAGTCAATATAATAAGGAAAAGGAGAACATAACAAGAAATATTTATATATTTATTATTGTTAGTATCATTTTACAGGTAGCACTAAGTATCATGATTGAGAATCCATTTAAAGATCCTCCCTTACCTAATATAATCATGTAATAATTTTTTTGAGTTGAAGGTTAATCCAATGAAGTCAACAACTTCACATAAACACCGTCTTCACGCTTCGGGCCATACGGCCCTCGATCCGGCAGAAGTTAGAAGAGGACTAGGGGATGAATTTTCAGTAGCAGTGAAGCATTTCATCCGTACAGATCCCATCGACTAAGTGCGCTATCGCGAACCCGGCAGCTTTGCTTCCTTAAGTCGCTGGGATGTTGTGAACACGGGAATGTTACCCGAAACCTCCATAATCTTGTAAAAAAACTTTAACTGCAAATCAAGAAACTAAAAAGGAACAGATTCGAACATTAGATTTTTTTACCTGACGGATATAGTCTCTAATTCTACGAAAAGGCGTATTTAGAAATAGCGCTGAAATATTAAATAAGGAATTCTCAAGAACGAGAGAAAACTGCAAGAGGAAGTGCGGTTTTTTTTTACCGGAAGGAACGTATCCTTGGGTTAAGTTGTGGGATTATGGTGAAGAACGAGGATTATCTAAATTAATTTCAGCACAACGAGCCGATTAAATTTTGTAATAACGGACCCTAACGGGTCCTTAAGTCGGTCGGACGTCATAAATGCGATATCGTTACCTGAAATCGTCGAGATAAAAACATGTATATACATAAAGATCTTATGTTAAGTAGAGAATTTGTTTACTAAGCTTTTCGAAGATGATTAATATAACCTTAAGGCGCAGGAACGTCGTGAATGCAGGGAAATTAGGTGAAAATTCATGCATGGATTATCCCGTTCTCGAGTGAGAATCGAACTATAGTCTTTGTTTCATAGAACGTAATTGTTATAAATTACGAAGGCTATTTATACTTTCTGTACCCTGTTCATTTATCGAATATGAATTTCAGTTATCTATTGACTCTGTCGTTGGGGAAGCGTTTATATTTAATGCAGATTAGCGACAAGGAGGATTACCGTGAACGAACTAATTAAAATCAGAGATGTATCGTCCAAGTATGACATATCCGCCCGCACGTTACGTTATTATGAGGATATGGGGCTGATAACCAGCACCAGAAGCAACGATTACGCGTATAGGTTGTATGATGAAATTGCCGTTAAAAGATTAGAACAAATCTTAATTTTACGTAAGTTGAACATCAGTATCAAGGATATTCAACGTATATTTAAAACTTCTGGCTCCGAAGCCGTTTTGGAGGTGCTGGGCCAAAAAGTAGATGATATTGATGGCGAAGTTGCGCTTTTGCATGAATTGAAGGAGATTGTTTTGGACTTTATCCGTCAGATAGAGCAGGCTAATTTCGGTAACGATTCTGATGTAAAGAAGCTCTACGAAAAGGCAAAGGAAATTGAAGGACAGCTTGCCAATGTCTCTTACAGCGGCAACCCATCCAATAGTAATCGGCTATTCGATGTAACTGAAAAGCTAAAAAGAGCCCCAGAGGTCAGGGTTATTCAAATTAATCCATTCAAGGCGTTTTCATCAGGACTGGATACTATAGACAATGTTATGGGTACTTTTCAGCAATGGCAGGAAGAACACAACCATTTAGTCAAAAAACTAATGTATGGTGCACCCGATTTTCTTTGGTTTGAAGAGGATATGCGGGCAGTTTGGATTTGGGCTGTGGAAGACTGGGTAACGGAAGCAGACGTAGAGCCATATGAAATCATAGAGTTCAAAGGCGGGCTGTATGCAGCGGCCATGTCTGTGGATGGAGATGACGACATAAACGGCAGAATTTATGAAGGCATTAAAAGATGGCTGGAAACCAGCGGATTTGAGCTTGACGAAGGACCTGGCCATCGGACACTCTGCCATATGGTAAATCCAACTGACGAGATTAAGGCTGCACTGGGATACCATCAGCTTGACATTTATGTACCTATAAAGGTGCGAAAAAAATAAGTGGAATTTGCATAATTGTCGGCGTCTCGTTCTTTATATATTGTGTAAGATAATCTTTTAGTTATGAGTTCATCCTCCTTGGCTGAGTCTGGCGTGAATCAGGCAGTTAGGCGGTGGGAAGTCGTAAATGCGGGAACGTTAGATGAAATCACAGCAAAGGACTATCGATATGGAACCATTAACTTTTATTTCTCAATATAACAACGAATATAGAGAATTAATTAGTTTTGCTTGGAATGGTAAGCATTCTAAGGAATTTGAAGATTTAAACCAGGACTACAGAAGACGTATTATTGAGTTTATCATTGAGAACAACCATTTATATGTACCATTAGAACTGACAAGGGATATATTTTTAGAGGAATCATTGTGGGCAATTGAAGCATGGTGCGTATACCAAAAGTATCATTTGATTGGAGAGAGATTATTAAAGGACGGAGGAATCAAGTATATAGATGATTTTTTACAAGGAGCATTTTCAAGCTTTGACACATATTGCTCAAGTAGAACGATGAATATATATGATTATGACTTGATTTCACTAATTAATGAACTTAAAATTCGCAAGAGAAACAGTACTGATAAAGAAACCATTAAGAAATATTCAAGCGGTATAGAATTGTTTGAGAAGTACATTAAGGGCAACCCTCGAGAGGGAATCGTTAGTTTTACTGGTGAAGTGCGTGTAACAAATGTTAAAGAGATTAAACCGAGTTCTATACACAGAATAATAGAGAAATTAAAAAAGATAAAAAGATAGTTTTTGTAAGCTGGACTGTGGGCTATGACATCTCCTAAACCAGCTAATCAAGGTCAATAGTCTAGGGGAATAAAGTTTCAGACGACCTTAACGAACATACTCAAATAAACCTACCCCAAACAGTAGATATATGGAAAAATATAACTTATAATATAAACTTAGACGTTAGAAAAAGGCGTCTAGCTGCTCCAAACCCCATAGCAACAATAGCCACTTTGGCAGTCTCGCCTTGAGAACGTTTTAACTGATAATCTCGCGATAGAACCTCATTTCGTGGACCGTTAATCTGCATTGAGATCCCAGCTACCGTAGCTTGATACAAAGCTGTGCGGAGGTAAGACGAACCTCTCTTCGAAATGTGATTCTGATTGGACTTAAAGGTTCCCGACTCGTAAACAGATGAATCCAGCCCTGCAAAAGCGGTCAACTGTTTAACGGAAGGGAACCTTTTTATATCTCCAATCTCTGCTTGTAGGGTCGCAGCTGTGAGAGGACCTACGCCTGGAATCGAACGTAGCAAAGCATGTTGTGGCAAGGAAGAAGCCAGGTTCAGAATATGATGTTGAATATGTCCCAGGAACTTTCAAGGGAGAGGATTTAGGCAGAAAACACCTGCGAGGCTAAGTCCTCGACTTAGTCGCTACGCTCCTTTAAGCCACTCAGGTTCGTGAATACAGTAATGTTATCCGAAATCCTTGCAAAGAGGAAATAACTAAAACTTAAGGAGCGGAAAGTATGTTTGAAAGAAAAAGGTATATTCATATAGGTGCAGAAGGGTGGGCGGATGATGTAGAAGCTGCCCAGGTGGATGTTGTTGTCACATTTCCTGATTCAACAAGATGGATTTCAAATTTTTATACAATCAAATGTATTGAATCAATTAGAAAAGATTATTTACGAAGTGGCAATTGTTTAAACGGGGCATATTGGTGCGGTTCTTCTCCAGTAGTCATTGTAGATAATATAAGCCGTGAAAGAATAGAACAAGTCATTGATGAACTAATTGAGAATGCTGGATTTCAATATGTATTTGAATATCTTGGTGCAGTTCAGGAAGTAGATGCTAGTCGATATCGATACCCTGATGATTTTTTTGATTTGGAGTCAAAAATAGATCCCTCTTATATAACCTACTATGCAAGTCGGTTGGCACAAATGTTAGAACAATCAAGTGATGAAGTTAGACAAACAATAATGAATGGCATATTAAAGGTATCTCAATGAAATCAAAGACTTCGGTTAGCAAAGTATTCCCGCTACTGAGCGATCAGCCCTTGAGCTACCAGAGGTATTTTTGAAGGGGAATAAAGAGGTAGATGCATACATCTCCTAAGATATGAGCTATTAAAGAGGAATGGACGCCGTGAATACGACAACGTTATGTGAAATACCACTAGGATTGGAGTTGAGGATTTGGAATGCGAAGTAAACGAACTGATAAAAACCCATTCAGTTATTGTTAATTCTTTGCATCATTACGTGACCTATGAGGTATTAGCAGGCTTACTAGAAAGAAATGAGTGTTCAAATGTTTTCTGGAATTACACAGCAAAAGCACATATTATTCAGTCTATTATTCATTGGTGTATGGCTTTTTGTAATAACAAGCAACTAAAAGACAGATGGATGAGTTTAGAGCCTTTTAATGATCTAGAGTTAGATAGCATATTCAAGATCCAACTACTTACAACTACGAATTTTCAATCAGAAGTAGAATGGAGGGCTTTCTACGAGGAAATCGTGAAGTACAGAGATGATTTCGTTACTCACCGAAGTATGGTATCAGGGATAACAGCAATACCGTTAGCAGCGGCAGCTTATGAGTTTGTTATCTTTTATGATCGATTTGTTCGGGAATATATTAATCCGGATTTCTTACGAGGGAATACGTTTAAGGTAACTGCACAAGAATATGAAAAGGATGTAGTAAACCAATTAAATAGCTTATGCAAGTAATTCAAGAAGAGACTTTTTAAATGAGGAGATTCCTCATTCTTTTTTTGAAAATCATCGATTACGAACAGGAATAATTAGATAAAAGGATCGAATATTGGATTCGTGAATACTGGGAACGTTATATGCCATTACTGTACACTAAAGAGATTAACGTAGATGAAGTACTTTAGAATATTTTCATTTTTTTTTTTTATTTTAACTATTACTGGGTGTGTGATTTCCAATAATGTCGATATTGAAACGAAAGCTTTTGAAAGTTTAGATTCAGAAATTGAATTTAAATATCCAGTAAATTGGATTGTAACAGATAAATCAATGAGTTCCGGAGTTATTTGGCTTGTTGTATCCGAAACTGAATATAAGGTGATTGAAGGAAATCATTGGCCATTTATTAACATTTATGCCTTTAAGGATAATGATAAAGATTTCATTAATAAACAAGTTGAGAGGCTTACAGAATACAATCAGAATAAAGTATTAAAGAAGTCAAAGAAAAATCAATGGGATCGAGTTTGATAAATATGAAACAGAATCTGTTGAGAGTGAAGAATATGTTCAAGGGAAGATTGTAAATTATATCTTTAACAGCGAAAGCAGAACCGTTGTAATAGAAACTATAGAAACAGACACATATCAAGAAGAAATTAATTCAGTAATTAACACAATAAATTTTGAAGAATAAAATGAGGGCCTATTCTGAATCAGCAGACAACCCAGTCCTGGCTAAGTCTGTCGGACCCCGGGCTATCCCCTTATGCCGGTGAGAGTTCGTGAATACAAGAACGTTATCTAAAAAAAGTCAGATCAAATATAAAGAATCTAGAAGGAGGAAGAAATAACATGAAGCAATTTAATATTAGTTTGTTTCTAAGCTCAGTAGTTTTAGGTCTATCATTTATTACGGGATGCATATTAATACAAAATGACTTAAATTTCAAAGAGCCCATAGTAACAAATGAAATAACAAACGAGTCTAAAGTATTAATGAATACTAAGGAAACAGCAGAATATTTAAATCTAACTGAGCAACAAGTCATAACTATTATAGAATCAGAGAATTACATACTAAACTTAGCGCATTCTTATGATGGAAAGATGTTTCCGTATATTAAAATCGATAATGAGATCTTTGTCAGCAGAGACGAATTAAATGAATGGATAAAAGAATCAACATTGCAAAGAAAGAAATATACAAAGGAGCTTTGATCGGTCTCAAAGAAGCGCCATGCTTCGGATAACATACATAAGAACTATTTTGACATTACCATTTATTAGGGGTAGTGGTATATTTGTATAAAGCCCAAAGACTATCTATAGATTGCACAAGATAAAAGTTAGAAAAGAGGATCTTACTATGACTACTTTCACCATACGTCCCATAACAGTACAAGATATACCGTTTTTGTGGGATATGTTGTATGAATCAATATATGTGCCAGAAGGTCAAAAATCAGCGACGAACAGAGACATTATTAATCAACCTTCAATCTCTAAATATGTTGAGGGTTGGGGACGTAAAGGGGATATGGGTTATATTGCAGTGAATGAATTGGGACACTCTATAGGATCAATAACTCTAAGATATTTTAATAAAGATAATAAAGGATACGGATATATAAATGATGAAACACCAGAATTAGGTATGGCTTTACGATCTGAATATAGGGGTAGAGGTGTTGGAACAGAGTTATTAAAAACCCTTTTAGAACAAGCAAAAACGAAAGGGATTCATACAATATCATTAAGTGTAGATCCTAACAATTCGGCAATGAAGCTGTATAAACGTTTTGGATTTAAAGAAATAGGAATGGAAGGGACTTCTATGACCATGATGGTGAAATTATTATGAATTCGAAGCGAAAATGGAGTGATAATAATGAGCGGGGTTGTCAATTACTATGAAAGATATGATGAAGATTCTAGGTTTTCTCGTAATTCTCGCAAGATTGAATTTCTTACTAGTATAGAGACTTTAGATAAGTTAATTGGATCTAAATCTAGGATACTTGATGTAGGGCTATAAAATCAAAATCAGAATTATATGAACTATCGAATTTAGAAGCGTATGTCGCGGATGCTACGAACTTAAACCATATTCCTTCAGAATCTTTTGATGTTGTTTTATGTTTCGGACCACTCTATCATTTGACAGCAGCGGAAGCAAGGATGAAGTGCATTAGTGAAAGTCTGAGAGTCCTAAAGAATGGTGGTATTCTTGCTCTTGCATACATAAATAAATATTCAATTATGCCTATGCTAGTAACGAGAGATAAGAATTTCATAAGAGATAACATGATCGATAAGTTGATAAATGCTGGAGTGTTTTTTGAAGGATCAAAAGATTGTTTCTGGACAGAATCTTTCTTCACTTCACCTAATGAAATAAAGAGCCTAATGGCTGGATTCCATATTGAAGAAATTGATCATGTTGCAACAGATGGTTTGAGTCATCTAATTGGAGACTATGTAGATCAATTATCTGAAGAGCAATTTCACGCTTGGTTTAAGTATCATCTAGAAACTCAAAGAGAAGAGTCCATTTTAGGAATAAGCACACATGGCTTGTATATTTGCAAGAAGAATCTTTAGTCAATTGAAGAAGTGAGTGGCATCGTCTAACAAAAAATTGTAAATGCAAGTAGCAGGTAGCTACGGAATATTGAGGCGCTAGGAAATCGTGAATGCGGGAATGTTAGGCGAAATGTTGCAATGTTTATTGAATACTGCAAGAGTGGGGTGAGTCATGATGATATTTTCAAACACTGACAATCTAAGCAGATTATCATTTGACATGGAAATGACCACTAGAAAAGTCTACAAAAATATTACAAGAGTGAAAGGTCGAATGGTTCCTGTTATTGATTGGAAAGTTTCATTATACATTAATGGCTATTTACAGAAGAATTAATACAGAGATTTGAAGACCTCAAATGTTTAATGTTATCCAATGAAATAGAATTCCAACACGATCTTGAAAATTATAAAGCCATTATACAAGAAATAAAAATAAAGAGAGAATAGGAAATATACTCTGATCAGGTGGCAGAAAGGACAATACATACATGGAAGAAGTATCAAATTTAGATAAGTTGGAATCGATAAAATCTTTGCAATCGACAATGAATAAGCTCGAGAATGCCTTAGCACAAATGACTAATAAAGGCACAAATACTACTCTGGTAAAGAAAAGGCTCAAAGCTGTTTGCATTGGCCTAGCTATGCTAGAAAGCGTTTGGAATCAAGTTCCCCAACATTATACTCAGGAAGATTTAGCAGAAGCTCGCCATGTTATTACTGGTTTATTCCCATCAATTGAAAGCAGTTATGCTAAGTCAAAAGCGGGTAGCCCCCAAAGAACGCTTTTAGAAAGAAGAATTAAAGCGTTGAAACTCTCTATTCAAGCGATTGACGAGAATAATCAATAAAGGAGAATACTTCGATGTGTACTAGTTTCGCAGTTCATGTAGACAAGACGTTTATTGGTATGAACTTCGATATTTCTCGAAGACCAATCAAAATTGTTCTGACAGGTGATGATCAGCTACTAGTTCTTCAGAATGATGATGGACAATTTTATCCGGCATTTGGTTTGAATCGTAGTGGCACATTTATGAACCTATTAATGGTCGAACCAACCGAAGCAGGCAATTATAGACGTGGAAAAAATTGCGTTCATATTATGAAATTGTTTGATGAAATTCTTTCAGGACGGATTGAGTTATCTCAATTAGATGAGTATTTAGCCAATAACGTAATTGTTAATGTCCCGAAACATAGTGTCCACAGTATGATAGCCGGGAGCAATCGAAAGACTTATATTGTTGAGCCTGGAAGAAAGAACATGGATATCAACTCGTCCAATCGGGACTTCATGGTACTAACTAATTTTCCGGTATCGGATATTTCCGAGAATGATTATAGGGATGTTGAAGGACCAGGAAGTGATAGATATATAAAGGCCTATGAAGGTATTACAAATAATAAAACAACATTTGATATTGCCAAAGGTCTTAACTTGCTTAAGGAAACGGTTCAGCAAAGTGGGGATTATCCAACCCAATTGTCACTTCTATTTGTTCCTGAAGATAATAAAGTTCTTTTTACTTTGAATGGAGATTTTACAAAGACATTTGAGTTCTCATTTATTCATAAGCAAATTCAGTGTGTGGAAGGCTGCACAAGCAATAATGGTCTCACACTTACCAAAAAGGGTATATTGCTCTCAGAACTTGAAGATTGGTAATGACTGTAAAGATACTGGAATAGAATTTGGAGTTTGTAGAGGAAACATGTTTAAGAACTCTTTCTAGATATATGTGACTTCAAAAATAAGGGGGGATATGAATGCTTGTTCCACAATTATATTTGAATGGTGCTTGTTGTGAAGCTCTTGAATTGTATCAAGTAGCTTTTAATACTGTAACGGATTCGATAATGTTTGATCCTCAACAGGAGCCAGAGAAGTACGTTATTCATGCTGAGATGCATATTCTTGGAACAAGAATAATGCTTAGTGACTTTGGCGGCACCAGAGAATCATCGGCAGATGCCACTATGGAGATCGTTGCTATTTTTGAGAACGATGAAGTGTTAAGAAGGGCATATCAAATTCTGCTTAAGGAGAGCAAGACAATTACTCCAATAGGACCTACTTTCTACAGTTCATGTCTTGTTCAGTTTATCGACAAGTTCGGTGTTAGATGGTGTTTTATGATATGAAGCCAGAATGAGATTGCTGATAATAAAAGTTACAGTACTTTGACAAAAAGGGGATGAAATCAAGGTTGGAGAAGATTCTGCACAATCAAATTGCGCTGGTAGCTGGAGCTACTCGGGGAGCGGGTCGAGCGATTGCAATTGAACTCGCCCGTGCTGGGGCTTTTGTTTATGTCACAGGGCGAAGCAGCCGCAAAGAAGGGCCTTCAGAAATGGATCGTCCAGAAACCATTGAAGAGACAGAAGATTTATTCCGAAGCGTAGGGGGAGAGGGACTTGCGATCCGAACGGATCATCTCAACCCTGAAGATGTTCGCTCTCTTATCGGGCAGATTGATGATCGGCACCATCGTCTTGACATATTAGTTAACGATATTTTTGGTGGTGATCGGTATGCTGAGTGGGATAAACGGCTGTGGGAGCATGACTTGAACGGTGGACTCCGAATGATGCGCATGGGTATTGATACGCATTTAATCACTCTGTACTATGCATTGCCATTAATGCTTCGGGGAGAACAAGGTATCGTTATTGAAATGACCGATGGTACAGCGGAGGCAAACGCGGAGTTCCGTCAAAACGTAGGATTCTATTATGATTTGGTAAAAACAAACGTCGGTCGTATTGTGAAAGGGCTTGCATATGAACTAGCCAATTGTCCGGTGACACCTCTTGGAGTCACACCAGGATGGCTTAGATCAGAAGCTATGCTTCAAAATTTCGGTGTGACCGAACAAACATGGCAGGAAGCTTGCCGAACCACACCCGGGTTTGCGATTTCCGAGTCACCAACCTATGTTGCTAGAGGTATTGCCAAACTTGCAGCCGACCCTGAGCATTCGCGTTTTTCAGGAAGTATACTAACAGCCCGTCAACTAGCCGAGCTTTATAATGTCACTGATATCGATGGATCACGACCAGATTGCTGGGGACTTATCGCGAAACATGGCGGGAACTGCGAAGATGTTAACGAAATCCAAAAATTCCGATAATATCGGAAGTCATAAATTAAACAGTATTAATACATGGTATAACTACTTAGTAAACAGGAGGAGAAGCAATGTTAGGACTGATTATATGGATATTTTTCACAGCAATTGGTTGTTTCATTCTGTATGCAATAATCAAAGCTGCGATTAATAATTCTGAACTCCCACATACTATAAGAGAAATTAGAACACTCCAGAATCAATTAAATAGACAACATCAAGACACATTAAGACAGTTGGAGAATTTAAACCAAACCCTATCCGAACAGAATCAACTAATTAAGCAATGTCAAAAATTAACGAATGATTGGAATGTAGAATCTCAAAGGAGCTAACCTAATGTTACTTCAATTAACGTGTACATATTTAGTCGTTAACAATATCGAAAGATCCATTGAGTTTTATCAGGCAATACTCGGTGTCCCGGCTGAATGAAAGAACATAAAAAGATGGGCTCAATTTAACTGCGGCAATACTCTAGCGCTATGGAATCCTCAATATGATATCGATTTAATTGAGAATAAGACAGATATTAGCCAACATTTTAATACTGAATATTTAGCGTTCAAACAAAAACATAAAACGAAATACGGAAACAACATTGTGCTGAATTTTAACGTTAGCAACTTAAACATGGAATATGATCGAATTATGAAATTGGGAATAGGCAATGTAAGTGAAATAATGTATATCAACATTGTCCAACCTTATTATTGTTTTATGGTAGAAGATCCAGATGGGAATTTACTGGAGATAACAGGTGAATACATGATCTGTGAATGATAGTTCGTGAATACAACGACGTTACAGGGAATCATCGCAGAGATATGCTGAAAAAATAAAGGAGGAATAGACTTGGCAGAAACCGAGGAAGTTCTTACTGGCGGGAACATCAATCAGGTCGTAAAAGTGGGGGATACCGTTCGTCGGGAGGCTAGTTATAATCCCTATGTGTATGAATTGCTGAACCATCTAGAAAAGGCAGGGTACCCCTATTCTCCTAGATATTTAGGATTGGATGAAAAGAATAGAGAAATTCTAACTTACCTTGAAGGAGTGGTTCCAGGGAATAAATACCCTGAAATTGCCGGATATATGTGGTCGGATGAGGTTTTAGCCGAACTGGCCAAGCTCTTAAGAAGTTATCATGATGCAACTGTTGGGTTTATACCAACTGCGAAGTCTAACAATGAATATCCAGTAAGTGCTTTACATGAAGTCGTATGCCATAATGATGCTGCATTATATAACGTAGTGTTTACAGACAAACTTCCTACTGGGATTATTGATTTTGATATGGCGGGTCCGGGTCCACGGTTATGGGACATAGTATACACTTTATATACATCCGTTCCACTTGCAGAGTTTGAGCCCAGTCAAATTGATTATCAAGTTGAAAAATATAAAAGTGAGAGTCATGCATCAGCGAGAAAAAGACGTGTGGAAATATTCTTTAATTCCTACGGAATGGAAGTTCCAGATGACCTTAAGGTGTGGGTGATCTCCCGTATTAAATTTATGTGTACTACATTATCTGAACGTGCCGGATCTGGAGATCCCGCATTTATTAAATTAGTGGAGGAGGGTCATCTTGCTCATTATGAGAAAGAAATTGCGTTTCTTGAAGAACATTTCAATGACTGGATGTAGTTAATGTTTAGAAATCTATTTTGCTGTTAATAGGAGTGTATTTATGCAAATTAGAGTAGCACGAACTGAAGATATTAAAGACTTAAAAAATTTATACTGGGAACTGGATTCAGATGCAATTGTTTATCAACCTGCATTATTCACAAGAACCGAAAGACCAGACGATTTTCTCACCGATATCATAAAAAACGAAAAAGCAGATATTATTGTAATAGAAGAGGATGCTCGTATTATTGGGTTTTCACTGGTACAAGAAAAGGAAAATCCTAAAATTAGTTGCTTGAAAGAGAAGAAGTTTGTTTATGTATTGGATTTTGTTATAACTGAAAAATGTAGAAACCACGGATTCGGGACACAATTATTAGAAGCAACCAAAGAGTGGGGTAAAAAACGAGGATTGGATTTTTTAAGACTATCGGTGTTTGAAGATAATGTAAAGGGACAAGATTTCTATAGAAGAAACGGTTTGATGACTACCATGAAAACGATGGAATGTGATTTATAAGATATTTGTTGTTTAGCTCTTCACTTGATGATGAGCTTTTTTTATTATATCTAACGATTGAGCTTCCATTTTTTAGGTTGGATGTTATATTAAAGACATATAAGTTAAAACCAAAGGGAGATTAAATTGAGAGAACCTATTTTTTTCATAGTCCTAACGTTTACGGTGATGATATATCTACTTACTAAATCCATAATTCCAAAGCAGTTAGGTAAAACACTTAAATTTCTGCTGATCACTTTCGAATTTATTTCATCCATAATGATTCCTTTTTCAGTAAGCAGATTATTTCAAATGATCTATCCAGAGCATTACAAAGCAGCATTTCCAATAGGCTTACTTGATTTACTTATTACATACTGTTCGGTTCCTATTTACGCGGTGGTATTTGTGGTAATTAATAAGTTTTTCAAAGAAGTTAAAGCTTCCTTTGTACTATACTCGATATTAATCATTCTGCTTGGAGTAGGGATTCAGTCAGGGGCGATTTATGTGTTTGAACAGCCTCAGATTATCGATACTCATGTTCATGGTTGGTAGAAAGTTTATTTTTAAATCAACTGGGGGTTAAGCTATGAAGTTAATTATCATATTTGGACCGCAGGCTGTAGGGAAGATGACCGTAGGACAATGCCTGGCAGCGGAAACGAATCTTAAGCTGTTTCATAATCATATGTCGATTGATTTTGTTTCACAGTTCTTTAATTATGGAACACCGGCTGGAAAGCGGTTAGTAGGATTAATTCGGCATGAGATTTTTGAAGAAGTATCGAATAGTGATTTAGAGGGACTAATCTTCACTTTTGTATGGGCTTTCGATCTTCCAGCCGACAGGGACTATGTTAAACAGATTTCTGAACAGTTTGAATCTAAGGGTGGAACCGTATATCTGGTTGAGCTGGAAGCCGATTTCGAAGAAAGATTGGAGCGGAACAAGACTGAGAATAGAATCATACATAAACCGACGAAACGAGATATTGAAAGATCAGAAAGAGATCTAATTAAAACCTACGAGAATCATCGCTTAAATTCACATCCAGGTGAAATCACAAGTGCTAACTATTTGAAGATCAATAACACGGATCTGGCGCCTGAGGTCGTAGCAAAGATGATTAAAGAACAATTTAGTCTTTAATGAGTGTGTATTATATACAGTTCGAAGTTCAAAGGAGTATACATACAATGAATATACATGAAGAAGTTAGGCTTTGGGAGAGAGGAGAAGGTGTTGAACTATTTGCTGGTTTGGGCCTGCCCGATGATGCTAGAGTTCTAGATTATGGCTGTGGATATGGTCACTACACCTTTGCGGTATCGAGATACATAGGAAGTAATAAGGGCAATGTAATTGGAGTGGATATTAATAAAGACTGTCTTAAAACTGTTGCTAAAGTAGCTCAAGATGAGGGTTTATCGAATATAAGTGTTATGACAGGAGATCCGGAGTATCGATTGAATTTTGAGAGTAATTCCTTAGATATGATCATGTATTACGATGTTCTGCATGGTAATGGCTTTCATAGATTTAAACTACTCGATGAGGCCAAAAGAACGTTAAAGAGTGGCGGGGTTTTGTCTATTTTACCATTTCATTTATCCAACTTTAGAAACAGAGATGGCAAAAAGACAGTGTTCACTTATAAGAAGTTAATCGATGAAGTCCTGGAGTACGGATTTATTGAGGTTAGTACTATTCCAGGAGGCATCCATTTTGAGAAGTATCACAGCCCCTATTATTTGGATAAAGGCGGAGTTGAGTTCGGAAATTTAGAAAGAGCGGAAATATTGAACTTTAGAACTGAATGATTATAGTCACGGTGAAGGAGAATATTAAGTGGCCCATACCACAGTCTATTTTGTAAGACATGCTCAATCGGATATCTCAATTAAGGAAGATGCGATAAGACCGTTAACGCTCCAAGGGATGTCTGACTCCAAGAAGATCACAAAGTTTTTTGAAGATAAGAACATCGATGTTATATGCTCAAGTCCCTACAAAAGAACAATAGACACGGTAAAAGACTTTGCTGACTCTATTGGGCAGGAAATAGTATTGATTGAGGATTTTCGCGAGCGTAAAGCGGGCAGCTGGGTTGAGGATTTCAAAGCCTACTCAAAGCAACAATGGGAAGATTTAGAGTACAAACTAGATGGGGGAGAATCATTAAAAGAAGTTCAAGAGCGAAATGTTAAGGCATTACGAAATGTTGTTCAACAAAATGAGGGCAAAAGGATAGTCATTGGAACGCACGGAACAGCTATGAGTACGATCATTAACTACTTCGATAAAGCATTTGGTTACGAAGAATTTTGGGGTCTTGTAGATAAAATGCCTTACATCGTTTGTTTTCAATTTGAAGGTAATAGAATAATCAAAATTGAAGAAGCGAAGATGTGATACTGGAGGAAGTGTACTTTGGAGATAAAAATACTAGAAAGTTTCTCTAGGGAAGATCAACAAACACTTGGCAGCTTTGGTTATACCTCCTCGAGTAAATATCAAGTGAAGAAGGATGAGAATTTGGAGAGTATCTCTATTGAGATTCAGCGAATTCCCTTAGAGTCTCCGTACATTAAGTTATATCCTGAGGAACCAGAGGATTTAGAAAGATATGACCGTATCTTACCTTTGGGATTTTCCCTTGGCGGCTATTTGAATAATCAATTAATCGCTGCCGCTATAGGTGAACCCGTCTATTGGAATAATACATTACTTATATGGACTTTTCAGGTTGCGGAGAAACATAGAAGAATGAATGTTGGTACAACATTAATGCAACGTGTTCTCGAATTAGCAAGAGTTAAAGGGTTTCGAGCCGTAGTTGTAGAGACGCAGAATACGAATGAACCCGCCATTGATTTTTATAAAAAGTGCGGATTCGAAATAGATGGAATTGATTTGTCTTACTACACTAATAATGATATGGATGAGGGTGAAATAGCATTTTTTATGAAGAAAAAGATAGAGGTGTAGTTATGAAGGAACTATCCAAAATCCCGATTTCTCTATGTATAAAACATCGAGTTATTATCCGATTCCGAAGAATTTATTAAGATAGTTGAAGAACAAACACCCATAATTACTTCAACAGATTCGGATTGCTACACTTGGGAGGGACATGTTTTAAGAATTTTATGATGGATATGAGTACAGAACTGAGGGGGATTATGTTAGTTCAATCTGCTATATTGAATGTACGTAAGACGGAGGCCACCGATTTACCATTTGTCCTAGAGGCAGAAACAGACCAGGAGAACACTCCTTTTATTGGACAGTGGTCATATGAACAGCATTTAGAATCTTTAATAGATGAAAATATGAATCATCTAATCATTGAGAACAAAAACGGAGATAAAATTGGATACGCGATAATCACTGGTTTATTGGATCTTAATAAAACGGTGTGTCTACAGCGTATAGCGATTCAGATGAAAGGCAAGGGATATGGTAAAGAAACATTGAAATTAATTGTCATGTGGGTGTTTGAACATACGGAGACTCATCGGTTGTGGTTAGATGTTAAAGATTTCAACAATCGGGCAAGGCACGTATATGAATCCGTTGGTTTTATTGTTGAAGGAACACTTAGGGAATGTATATTAAAAGAAAATCGATACGAGTCGCTATCCGTGATGTCCATTTTAAGACATGAATACAAGAAGAGGGTAAGATGAACAAGCAGTTCTCGAGCACCTTCGAAAAATAAAAAGCGCCGACCTTGCTCTTGCAAAGCAAAACCGACGCTAGATCTAACCAAGAAAGGGAGCGTCTTGAATGAAAATAGCCCATTTGATTATCGATATGCAATTTATTTATTTGCAGGAGGACCCTATCGAGAAGAAGATCATTGATAAGGCGTGCATGTACATTAACCATGTTGCCGATTTAGTGCGCGCTAAAGATCATATCGTTGTGCATATTCAAGACATTGAAGGTATTCAAGATTCCACTAAAGAAACGTATGAGATTATTCCTGAAATTCAAATCAAAGATACGGATATAAGATTGACGAAAGAGAGTTCGAACTCCTTCTGGAACACTGAGCTGGAACAGATTTTACGGAGCCATGGTGTAGAGTTAGTGATCATTTCAGGTTTTGCGGCAGAGCATTGTGTTCTTTTCACCTATAATGGGGCAGCTGAGAGGGGATTTAGACCGGTTATTTTACAAAATGGAATTTTGAGCACGAAGCCAGATATCATTACTTCAACCTACCGGGACCGCAACCTGATCTCTTATCCTGTCGTTGAATATTTGATCTAACCAAAGGAGCTATCTTATGGACTTGGAACAAAGAAAGCTGTGGAACGCCAATCATAAGAGATTAACGGATCAAATTCTTAAACCGGCTGAACATGTGAACACGTTAAAGCTATTCATGGATCAGCATGCAATGTTGTATTCCTCAAAATTGCAAGATTCGCAAGAATTGATCACTCTTGAGGATGTGCTGATGAAGGACATTAAGGAAGAGACACTTCGCCAATATCCCGTAAAAACGCAGGACACCAAAAATTCTATTGTCTGGCACTTGTGGCACATTACTAGAATTGAAGACATGACTATGAATGTACTGGCAAGCAATAATGAACAGATATTCTATTCCGGCGCTTGGGATAAACAGCTCAACATCGATTGTGTGCATTCCGGTAACGGGATGTCCGAGGCTGAAATTGCTGAATTGAGCACGAATATAGACGTGTCTGCATTACTGTCATATCGACTTCAGGTTGGGCGGAGGACGCGTGAGATCATAGGTTCTATGCCTCCCGAGCAATTCAAACAGAAAGTTGATCCGGTCCAAATCAAAGCTCTTGAGGATCAAGGCGCCGTGAAAAAAGAAGAGAAGTGGCTATTAGAATATTGGGGAAATAAGAGTATCGCCGGATTAGTATTGATGCCTGCAACCAGGCATAATTATGTCCACCTGAACAAATCACTCCGGATTAAGCATAAATATCAGAAGTGAATCCTTCCATTTCATCCGACAGGAGCGTAGATCTTGATGAAAGGCATGCTGGATATGTTGCGATGGTTTCTGATTAGTCTTCTTTTTTCCTACATAGTAAGCCATGATGAATCAAAGGCATTGTACCAGACCTTCGGAATTAATAACTCTTATGGATCATTACTATTAGATGTTATGGTCAACTTCATTTTGGTAATTATCATGGTTCATGTCGTCGCTAAATTCAAGATTTTTGATTATTATCGCCAATTCGTTATGAAACATTTCAATCGAAGAATCGGGAATCTTATGGGCGGGATTGTTTTTATCGCTGTACTTTTCTTGATGCTTCTTGTTCTGCAGTTGATCCTTAAACCGGAATATGCTGTGACTTTCGCCGGGTTTCATCTGTTGTTTGCCTCAATATTTCTAATTGACTGCTTCATGCTTCCTAAATCGACGGAACAGGTGTGATCAAAGCATTGAAGATCAAAATGCTCGTGCTTTTCATGTGCTTAGTGCTCTTAAGTGCTTGTTCCAATTCAATAAAAGATTCAAGAACGGTACCCGACAATATCATTGTTAACTTTGATAGCACTGATCTGAAGCGAATGGAGAAGCTCATATCTAGATATGATGAAGGAAAATTCGCGTACCTTATGGCCATTACTCCAACGATTGAGGGTTCTTATGTGATATATGATATTATTTCTACCGGAACCGAAGTGCGTATTTCGATCGATTATTCCAGAGATCCGTATTCGGACGGCAGTGTTAACAAGTATCAGTGTAATGGAATCTCAATGCGTAAGGAAACTGACTTGGATGGAACTCGGAGTGTGCTCATGATTAAAGATTGTACGGGAAAGGAGACCGTAAAAGAGGCGGGAATCTTAACATTTGAACAAGAATAAACAACAACACTTGATATTCAATTATTCCATGCTATTATATAGCCAATGAGGTGGTCCGCAGCGGACTGCCTCATTATTTTTTTAAGGGGATGATAATAATGAAACCAATTGTTGTTGTAGTAAGTGGGCACTCCGGTTCTGGCAAGAGTACTGTCGTGACGGAGCTGGCAAAGAGGCTAAATTGTGCCTATTTATTATTTGATAATTATGCGTCTAAGGCAGATTTTCCGAATGATATCACTCAATGGGTTCAAGAAGGTTGTGATCCAAATGTGATACAAACTCCGAAGCTTCGGGAAGACTTGTTGAGATTACTGAGCGGCAGTAGCGTAGAAAGATCAAGCGGAAGTGGATGGGCTAAAGAATACTACAGTACGGAGACGAACAACAAGCTAGAGCAAATAAAGCCAACGGATATTATTTTGATTGAAGAGCCATTTGGCAGAGAACGGGAAGAATTAGCTGAATTCATTGATCTTGTTATATATCTGGATGTTGCTACTGAAATCGCCCTTGCAAGGAGGGTGCTGGATTTAGTTAGAGCGGAACAACTTCGAAGTGATCCTGAGGGTTTAGTTACCTTGCTGGATCACTTTTTGTTCGATTATTTACATACGGGTGTGAGGGAAATGTTCCTGAGTATAGGAAGCAGGGTGATGAATAATTGTGATTTGCTAGTAGACAGCACGAAGGATGTAGAGGAGATCGTTGAAAACATTGCGAACAAGATTAAGGAATATAATGGTATAATCAGGAAGTGAGTTGAATCCTTTATTGAAAGGGTGGACACATAATGAGGGAGCTTCTACGTGGTATGAACTGGAAGGAAAAGAGTCTAGAGCTACAAGCTGTTTTAACCGGGCAGATCGTTCCAAACGTTTCGCCACTAGAGTCCGGACTTGAAGCCGATGTCTATAAAATCAGTACACCGGATTCAGACTTCGTATTAAAAATATGGAATCGGGATTCAAAGCCCGATATATCCAGTCAGTATAAGGTGCTTGAACGTTTGTTTATACAAGGTAACGCAGTTTCTAAGCCGCTAGGTTGGGGATTTGACGAGAAGGGGAACCAAGTGCTTCTAACCAGTTATGATGGCGCACCCATTCATAAAATCAATAAACTGAAGCTTACTGAAATCGCGAAGATACTAATGAGTATACATAAGCTAGGCCTTGATCACTTTGATCCAACACCCATCCCCCGTTATGATTTTATCGAATATTTTTTTCCTGGTACGGAGAATCAATCCGATATAAAGGAAATTGTAGTGCAGCTAATTGAAGATCTACATATTAAGCAGCAACGTCTAATCCATGGAGATTATAATCTGAGAAATGTCCTTGAGAATGGCGGAAAATATACAATTATCGATTGGACCAACGTCCAGCTTGGGGACCCAAGGTATGATATGGCGTGGTCGATTATTCTAATTTGGATTTATACAAGCGAAAGATATGCATACATCTACCGTTCGGTGTTTCTAGCGAATAATTGTTGTACCGAAGATGAATTGGAGAAGTTTGAGGCTATTGCCTGTCTACGGTGGATTCTGCTAAATAGAACAACAACGATTCCCATGGAGCGTAATACCATTTCGTTGGTAAGGACAATTGTAAGCAGGAATAAATACTTAAATAAAGAGTTAATCATGACGGGCAGGGGAGAACAATGAATAATGGAATACTTAGGTGGGCATGATCTGTGGTTGTTTTTGGGGAGTGAGGATTTGGAGCTGGATTGAAAGGAACTATATGGATTGAACTTTAGAGCTTAACAAAAAGGCCAAGTAACGAAGAGGAATTTTTGGAACTGGAGGAGCGGCAGCGTCCGCCTTTGTCTCCGGATTTCAACCGCGAAGAGCGGTATAAATAAAGAAATCGGGAGACAACAGCGGTCGGAAGTCCAAACATTCATCGTAGTTACGATCTCGCCTAAATTGCAAAATTTTAAGTTCAATGTTTATATCAAAAACATTTCCAGTAAGTAAGGAGATTCTTATCATGAACCGTATTATTGTTATAGGATCAGCCGGTGCAGGCAAATCAACCCTTTCTCAAAAGATGGGTACAATACTAAATCTTCCAGTCGTTCATTTAGATAAGTATTACTGGAAACCTAATTGGCAACCAACACCAAATGAGGAATGGGATCAAATAGTTATAGACCTTACAATGCAAGACCAGTGGATTATTGACGGGAATTACTCCAGAACGATGGATCTGCGTATGGCTAGGGCTGATCTGATTATATTTTTAGATATGCCCAGATGGCTCTGTATGTATCGGATCTTAAAACGCAGAGTCATGTATCATAAGAAATCCCGGCCAGATATGAACGAGGAATGCCCGGAGAGAATTGATTTTGAATTCATTCAATGGGTATGGAATTACAGAAAAAGAGGAAGAAAGAAGACACTTCTGAGACTTGAGCAATTGAAGGATCAGAAAGAGATTATGATCATAAATAATCGAAAGCAATTGAAAGAATTCATAAGTAGACTTGAGGTGGTGTGATAACCCATGAGAAATGAAACGGAAGTAATACATGAACTCTTACAGTTTGCCCAAGATGATCGGGTAAGGGCTGTTCTGATGAACGGATCGAGAGTGAATCCGAATGTGACCAAGGATTTATTTTGTGATTATGATGTGATTTTCGTTGTCAGAGATCCTAAATTTTATGTAGACCAGCAGGAATGGATTAGCAGTTTTGGACAGCTTGTAATGATGCAGCAGAACGTTCTAAGAACTGAAAGTGAAGATGAATACATATTTTTAATGCTGTTCAAGGATGGCGTGAGGATTGATCTTTCGTTCCGGAGAATGGAGACGATCAACCAGCATTTTCAGGATAGCCTGACTAAAGTGCTTTTGGATAAGGACAATGGACTAAAGAGTTTTGAGCCGCCGTCTGATAAGTCCTATGTGACTCGGAAACCGGCCAAGGATGATTTTGACCAGACCATTAATGATATCTTGTGGTGTTCCACCAATGCAGTCAAAGGCTTATGGAGAGACGAACTGCCCTATGTTACGTATATGATGGATATCGTGATCAAGCAGGGTGTGATGAAGCTGTTATCCTGGTACGTGGGCATGAATCATAACTGGAATGTGAATACAGGTACAGCCTTGAAATGGCTTAAGAAGTTTTTACCGGAGGAGCTGTGGGTGCAGTATTTGAAGACACACAGTGGTCCAGAATATCCGCAACGATGGGCAGCACTTTTTGAAACGATTGCACTTACGAGAACACTTGGAGAAGAGCTCGCACTCCATTTGAATTACCTGTATCCCGAGGATGATCATAATAACGTGGTGGCTTATTTAGAGCAAGTGCAGGCGCTGCCGAAAGATGCACAGGTTTTTTAATTCATTACTCTAAAATAGAGGTGGAAACATGATTCAAAATATAGTCCATATTGCGCTTGTTGTGAATGATTATGATGAAGCGATAGAGTTCTACACCAGACCGGTGCAACATTATTACTCGCAAAAGCCTCTAAACCTGAGCAAGAGCCGTTCATAGGCAACCAGTCAGGTGGCAGGGTATTTCTTTTTCTGAACACGGATGATTTCTGGAGAGATTATAATGAGATGCTTACAAGAGGAATAGAGTTTGTACGGGAGCCTAAGGAGCAATCGTATGGAATGGTAGCCGTATTTAGGGATCTATACGGGAACCTATGGGACTTGCTGGAGCTGAAGAAGGATCATCCGATTACAATGAGACTGGGGGAACTATAAATGATAGATATGGAGAAGATTTATCTCATTACCGACTTACCTGGATATACTCCGCAAGTCAGCCGTTTATTGTCTATGATGAATTATGCAAGATATACCACACTCGACGCCGCCAAAGATCTGACAAGAGCGCAATTGGACTTTTTGTTAGATTCAGAGAGCAACTCCATTGGTGCATTGTTATCGCATTTTGCCGCAGTAGAATACGCTTATCAGCTGGAGACTTTTGAAGATCGGGATTTAAATGAGGAAGAGCTGTCCATATGGGGGCCCTCATTAAGTTTAGGGGAAGCTGGGCGGGAACTGATCAAAGGCAATGAACTGGACTTCTATCTGGATCAATTGAATAGCGTAAGACTTAGAACCTTTGAATTATTCAGAGGGGTCAAGGATGACTGGCTTTCGCTTGAAGGACCTTTCTGGTATAACAAACCGGCCAACAATTATTTTAAGTGGTATCACGTGTTTGAAGATGAGATTAACCACCGGGGACAGATACGGATGATTAGGAAGCGGTTGAAGGTTTAGTGAAATTGATGAAGAGAAAGGGCAGGAATGAGACCAAATGAAAAACATCTTGCTATCCCTGCTGCTTGTCATCACAGGAATTTATCTGGTGAGCTGCAATTCAAATCCCGAAGTGGATCGCACGTCTGCGCTGCAAAGATACAATAACGAGGAGTTCCACATTTCACTGAACTACCCTTCGAACTGGAGTGAGAATAAGTCATATGATCCAGCACGATTAGAAGGTCAAGATGGTTTTTTTCAAATTTCTGCTTCCGAAGGAGACTCCATCGATCAGGTAGCAGAGCGTGAAATCAATCATGTGTTAAAACCTTACGGCAGTAAACCGCAGATTGAAAGCTTAAGTATCGAGGGGAATGAGGCCCAATTAATCCTACCTTCGGAAGATCAACCAAAAGACATGATCGGGCAAGCAGAACTAATCATTAAATATCCCCAAGCTGTTGGAATAGACAATGAAGATTATTCTTTTTTCATAGTTTCGGCAGATGTTGAACACATACGGGAGATCGCAAGCACAATACATTTATTGAGGTGAATTTAGAAATGAAAAGTATAAAGCCAGGGCGTGGCCCTTCAGCCATGGGAGCAATGGGAAGTGTTGTAATAGCAATATTCGGAATTTTTTGGACCATTACTGCAGTAAACATGGGTGCTCCGTCCATATTCATGTTATTTGGCATCCTCTTTGTGGGGGTAGCCATAGTTCAAGGGATTTATCATGTGAAGAACGCTGCCGGAAGAAATCGGATGTCTGTATTTGATATAACGGACAATAACGAAGAGCCAGATCCATTAAACAATTATTTTAATCCTGCCAAAAGAACTGAACTTGGGGTTCAAGATGAACAATATCATGAGGGCGAAGACATAAATTATTGCCCGTACTGCGGGAATAAAATACTGGATGAATCTTATCAATTTTGTTCGAAATGCGGAAAAGAAATTAAAAAATGATGGAGAGAGAACGACTTAACGTTGTGGCTCAATAGCAACTTATTTGAATAGTCTCGGGGGTACTCACTTGATTAAAAAGAGTCTTATGAACTTATGTTTTGCTTTCTTGTCTGCAACGGTCCTAGTTAGCTGTTCAGGTAAAGAGAACACAGTCCCTAAACAAGTTTCTGGAAATGACCTACATACTATTGCTCCTAACAATACAAGTGAATACATAATACAAGATAGCGACAAAGTACAGCTGACAAGCATTAAGGTTAGTAATTTGGATGGCCGGAGCTTGGAGATTGCGCGAAATGAAATCTACGCTAGACATGGATACATTTTTAAACGTAAGGATTTAAGTGACTTCTTTCACCAGAAGAGTTGGTATAAAGAGAACCCGGAGTATAAGGGAGAGCTCAATGCCATCGAGAAGAAAAATGTTGAACTCATCCAATCATATGAAGCCAAAAACGCGGCAAATCCTTTAGTTACTTCAAGACCTCTAGATCCAGGTTCCATACACAAGGATATGATTACGTTGTACGGTGAAGAATATGATGTTTATTTTTGGAATGATGGAGATTTTGATTACACCCGGTTCGAAATTATGCAAGATAACAATGTGATTTTTGATAGTAAAGAAGAGGGTTTGGATTTTGAGGGCGGAGATAAAATTTGGGATACGAACTTCTGGGTGAAAGGCATTGAGCAAAACGGTCGTCCTACCTTCTTATTCGAACTGGCAGACAATAGGCCCAACCCTGCGGTTATTGTGTTAGAAGAAATCGACAACGACATTCAAGTTACGGTCTCAGATAACATTCAGGCAGAGTTCGAGGATGTTGATCATGATGGAAAAGAAGAGTTACTCGGGTTCCCATCCTATGGACAGCTCCCATTAGCTCCTGCTTTAGTTACGGCTTATGAATGGAACGGTAGTCAATATGAGCCCAGTATCGAACTTACTACACAGTATTGGGAGGACCAGATACTCCAAAGTGAGAAAGAATATAAGGACAATCCAAGTGAATGAAGTGCACCCCTTAGAATAGACATTGGAGAAACCCCTGGGTAAATCCGATGTAATTCCAAGGGGTGCATTTTTTATGCCAGCAAAGAAAGGTCAGAAGTTTAAGCATTATCCTG
>NZ_JBGJZO010000042.1:0-24115 GCF_042610485.1 Paenibacillus oryziterrae
AACTTCTTTTGTTCCATAAAAATGCTCCCCATACAGTAACAGGCTTTTATTATTTCACCTGTCTACTATATGGGGAGCATATCACAGCTGGACACCCTCTGTTTTTTATAAAGGATACTGGAAAGCTCACTTGTTAAGCCTATATAGGCTATATCTATCAAGGATATTGATATCAAATCTTGGACTCACTTCGGGCCTTGGCTTATAGTATGGAATAACTATGAAGTCAAAGGAGTCCTGAACCTTGATTCAGACCGTCGTATCCACTTTGATTCATGTGATCGTCCCTTTATCGATTCCTGTAACGGCGGGTGCGCTGCTAGGGCGCTTTAGAAATTGGGATACCAAGCCGCTGCTTACCCTGTATTTATATTTTTTGAGTCCGGCGATCCTATTTGATACCATGGCTACGGCTGAAATTTCTTATGATGATGTGTACAAGACCATTGCCTTTTCATTTCTGAATCTCTTTTTACTATGGCTGACTGCCGGGATTCTAGGGAGACTGCTCAAGCTGGAACCGGCTGAAGCGTCAGGCTTGATCTTGGTATCCACCTTTACGAACAGTGTGAATTACGGGCTACCGCTGGTGCTCTTGGCCTTTGGGCAGCTTGGGCTGGATAAAGCATCGGTTTATGTGATCGGTCAAATGGTCATTGTGAATACGATAGGCGTATATTTTGCAGCGAGGTCACAGTTCTCTGTCAAAAATGCGCTGAAGTCCGTATTTGCGCTGCCGGCAATCTATGCGGCACTGCTCGCTTTTCTTCTGAGGATGCTGCATGTGCAGGTGCCTGCTGAAATTGCCAGTGGTGTAGCGATGGCTGCCGGTGCTTATTCTCCGGTGGTGCTGGCCGTGTTGGGTGCGCAGATGGTTAAAGTGAGATCATCCCATACGCACAGCAGACTGAAGTCCGCGTTCTGGACAGGAATTGCCGTGCGGCTGATTCTGGCTCCATTCATTGCAGGTCTGGGATTGTTCCTATTGCATATCACCGGAACCTTATTCTCTGTACTGCTGATTCTGGCCTGCATGCCTGTGGCGGTGAACGCTGTGGTGCTGGCTGAACGGTTCGATGCGTCCCCGGAATTCGTATCCAGGTGCATCCTGTGGACGACAATGGCGTCTTTTATTGTATTACCCATCCTAATTGTGCTGGTGAACCACGCCTGAGGACAAAAGCTTAGAAGTCAAAGTTGTCCGGGTCCGGACCGACTCTGCGGTTCCGGTTCAAGCCATCTATTCGAGCCATATCTGTATCCGATAACCGGAAGTCGAACAACGCGGCATTACTGACAATCCGCTCTTCTTTGGTAGACTTAGGGATGGTAACAATCCCGCGCTGCAGGTCCCAGCGAAGAATGATCTGCGCTACGGATTTGTTGTATGTGGCGGCAATTTCCTTTAGTAAGGGGTGCTCCAGTAGCTCTCCCTGCATCAGCGGTGACCAGGCCTCCAGCTGAATGCCCTGCTCTTGGCAGAAGGTGTACAGCTCCTGCTGAGATAAGTACGGATGCAGCTCGACCTGATTAACCATCGGTTTGATTGCGGCATCCTCCAGGATGTCCTGCAGATGGTGAATCTGGAAGTTACTCACCCCGATGGCTTTGACCCGGCCTTCGGTATATAACGTTTCAAGTGCTCTCCAGGCTTCTTTGTATTTGCCCTTCACAGGCCAGTGGATCAGGTACAGATCCAGATAGTCCAGACCCAGTTTAGCAAGGCTGTCCTCATAGGCAGCAAGGGTGGACTCGTAACCCAAGTCGGCATTCCAGACCTTGGAGGTGACGAACAGGTTCTCTCTGGACAGGCTGTTCTCAGCCAGCGCTTCCCGGATGCCTTGTCCAACCCCGCGTTCGTTGCCGTATACAGCTGCAGTATCCACACTGCGGTATCCGTGCCGGATTGCCGATTTCACAGCCCGTACCAGCTCGTCGCCTTCTTCTACCTTAAATACGCCAAGTCCAAGCCAGGGCATCTTCACGCCGTTATGCAAGGTGGTTGTATCCTGTGAGTGCTGTGCTGTCATTTGTAAGTGTGTCATCATGCGTAACCTCCATCAAGTAAGTTGAAATAGGGTGTTGAATTAGTTAACATTCGAGAACATACAAAGGAAGTGAACCTTATGCAGGGAATAGTCACGATCAAGCCATACTCCAGCCAATATCAGGCCGGTGTTCTGGATTTAATTCTTCCGATCCAGCAGCAGGAATATAACATTCCTATCACTAGAGAGGAGCAGCCGGATCTGCTGCAGATTGAACAGTTTTATCAGCAAAATAAGGGCAATTTCTGGGTAGCGACCGTAGGAGAAACCGTGGTCGGTTCGATTGCTTTATTGGATATTCAGCAAGAACAGGCAGCTTTACGAAAAATGTTCGTGGCCAAAGACTTCAGAGGAAGTACATACGGAACCGCAAGGCAGCTTCTGGACAATGCTCTGGCGTGGGCCAGGGAACATGCGATTATGGAGATTTATCTGGGAACCACTGTGCAATTCACCACCGCCCACCGCTTTTACGAGAAACATAACTTCAAATCCATCTCACCGGAACAATTGCCTGAGCGCTTTCCGCGGATGCAGGTGGATACGGTATTTTACAAACGGCTGACTGCACACTAATTCCCGGACTCATTGCCTGTAGACCCCGCGTACCCTTTACGATACTGCTGCTTTGGCGTTCTTTAGCGTGGTTCCATCGCTTTTCTCCATAGCCCGGCTCCACGCCGTCAGAACGACAGCACCTAGAACCATGAGCGCTCCTACCCAAGTCGTATGAATCAGCCCGATGGAATCCGTGATCACACCCCCAAGATAAGCCCCAATGGCAATCCCCGCGTTAAAGGCGGCAATATTGACGGCCGAGGCCACATCTCTCGCCCCCGGTGCGAACCGGTCGGCCAGCATCACAACATACACCTGAAGTCCGGGAACATTCATAAACGCAAGTATGCCCATTAGGAAAATAGTAAGCAGGGCTGCGATCTTGAACGGAGCGGTGAACATAAAGAGTAATAATACCGTAGCTTGCAGCACGAACATATAGAATAGAGCCTTCATAGGGTCGCGGTTGGCGACTCTTCCTCCAATTACGTTACCGATAGCAATGGCAATTCCGTAGACTAGGAGAATAAGGGCGACTGTCTTATCCTCAAATCCGGTTATATCGTGGAGCAGGGGAGATAAATAAGTAAATACAACAAAGGTACCGCCATAACCGAGGGCTGTAATCGCGAATGCCAGCAGGAGGCGGCTGTTCGTCACCAGCTTCACCTGCTCACGCACCGGTGTCTTCGTTCCTTTGCGGAGGTTCGAAGGGACAAGAAAGATATTCGCAATGAAGGCCACGAGGCCAATAATGGCTATACCCACAAAAGCGGCGCGCCAGCCAAGCTGCTGACCCATGAACGTGCCAAACGGCACACCAGTGACCGTCGCTACCGTAAGGCCGGTGAACATCATGGCAATGGCGCTGGCCCGGCGGTTCTCAGGCACAAGATCGGCTGCAATCGTAGAAGCAATCGACATGAACAAACCGTGTGACAGTGAAGAAATGACCCGGGCAACCAGCAGCAGGGTTATTCCATTTGCGGTTGCCGCCAGGCTGTTGCCGACAATGAAGACGGCCATGATCGCTAGCAGCAGGGTTTTCCGGGAGATCCCGGTGGTCAAAGAGGTTAAGACGGGAGCCCCAAAGGTCACGCCTAAAGCATATAAAGTAACGGTTAATCCCGCAGTAGTTACGGATATGTGCAGGTTCTCAGCAATCAAAGGCAGAAGCCCCACGCTGATGAACTCGGTTGTTCCAATCGCAAAGGCGCTGACAGCCAAAGCTAGCAGCGCCAAGGTGCTGCGTTTATTGTCCAAAGACACATGTACCACTCCTGATCTGTTTATTTACCGGCCGGCAAGTGCTATTATGAATTAGACAGATCAAAAAGAATAGTACGTACTTAAAAGTACTATAGGTACCAAAAAGTACCCTTAAAGAGAAAGCAGGAGGACTAACCATGACCAAAAAGAAGTACAACATATCGGTAGAAGCGACGCTCGAAGTCATCGGGGGAAAGTGGAAGTGTGTGATTCTGTGCCATCTGCGACATGGTCGCATGCGGACCAGTGAATTAAAGCGGAATATGCCCGGAATCACGCAAAAGATGCTGACTCAGCAGCTCCGGGAACTGGAGCAGGACGGGATCGTCAACCGGATCAGCTATAATCAGGTTCCGCCCAAAGTGGAGTATGAACTTAGTGAATACGGGAACAGCCTGACCTCGATCCTGGACGCCTTATGCACTTGGGGAGAGAACCATATCATTAAAGAATATGGCGATAAATACGCGGTTTTGGAAGACAGTATTCTTAATCGCTGAGAGGTGCAACATTTGGAAGAGAATTCCGTCTGGAGAAAGGAGTACACAAACATACGAGGTGAATGAAATGAAGAAAATGATGAAGAACCTTGCTCTTTCTGGCACAGCCCTGCTGGCCCTTTCTTTTGCAGGACAAAGCTTTGCTGCCGCGGCTCCTTTTTCCGATGTGGCAAATAGTACAGCCAAGAACAAAATCGTGAGCTTGTACGATAAAGGTGTGATCAATGGAGTGGGGAACGGACAATTTAAGCCGAATGCTTCCATGACCGCTGCACAGGGAATACAACTGATTGTTAAAGCACTCGATCTGAACTTGGATCTGGTTCGTTTCATCAAAGAACCTAAAGCAACAGATTATTTCGCTAATGCCAATAATGATGCCTGGTACGCGAATACGCTGATTACGGCTGCCGTAAATAACATGGATCTGCCCGCTGATCTGGACCCCAATAAGGTATGGACACGCGAAGAATTTACCCACCAGCTGATTCTGGCGATGGAGTCGCACAGCAATCTTCCGATGATCAAAATTATTCCGGTTGAAATTGCCGATGTCTCTGAGTTCACCAATGGCTACGACGGTTCTATCCAACGCGCACTGGTTCTGGGCATTGCCAAACTGGACAGTAAGGGCAACTTCAAACCGGCAGGTCCGATCACTCGTGCCGACGCAGCGGAGATGACCTATAATGCTCTGGAGTACATCAAAGCACATCCCGCTCCGTCAGCAACCGAGTAATTGATATTAATCTGTTATTGTTCCGATAAGGCTTCAAGGAGTGCATCACCGTGTGTATTCACGCGGATGGAAGCGAACCGGGCTTTGGACTGAACCGCAAGCCCGGTGCCTTCCGGAACAAAATACGTCTCAATGCCGTAGTGGATGGTACCCCATCCGCTTATTTTCCCGTTCAGTACAACTTCTCCCTCTCGCAGGATATCCCCGCTATGAAATACACGGTCAAACACATATACACCCTTCTCATCCGGAACGACGACCACCTTTATCTTGCGCTTTCCTTGATACGATTCTAAGTCTGCGGCCGCGGATTCCGGCGGAGTGGAGATGCTGTAATTCAGAACAACATAATCTCCTTGCAGTAAAGACCTGGGATCAAGCGGTTCAATCTCAAGTTTGAGCGTTGTGCCTGTAGTTAATAAGGTTTCACTTTGAGCCACATAAACACCCAGATACCCGAATTGAAGGAGAATTACGATAGTGATCAGTATGAAGTTGTGACCAAGTAACCCGCCTTGTTCTTCATGACTGCCTGCTGCTGCATTTCTCCGGGCAAGCATATAGCTGACAGTAATGACAATAAGGCCAAGCAGCGCCAGCGTAACCGATTTATGCAGGAGAGACCAGAAGATATCGTAATATTTGTAGGCTAGGAAGGCGAACCAGAAAGCTAGGCTGAGTCCGGCTTCGAAATCTTGCTCTTTGCGCTGAAAGGTGAACACCAGCAGCGAAAGACCGGCAAACACAAGGATATTGAACAGTTCATAGGAATGAGGGAAGATGTCACTGAAGAAGGTCAGCCAGAACAGAAACAGCTGCGTGAAGAACAGTGCAGTCCTGCCTACACGCCGCTGAAGGTTCACTGGAAACCGGAAGTGCAGGCTGTATATTGCAGCATTAAGCACTGCGAGCAGAAGGATGATATAGGTAGATCCGTGTTCAACCATTTCAAGCCGCTTGAGGACTTGGAACAGGATGACGGCAATATTGAGATTGAGCAGAGCATAGGTGAGTGGGCTTCCTTCCAGCCGAATCCAGCCTGCCGCAGACAGCAGAATGAAGAGGATGGACAGAATCGGATTATCGATCCATACCAGCGAAATCAAACCGGTAATATAACCGATAGTAAGGAGGGTATATCTTACGACAGGATTAAACCGTGGCAGCAGGATCATAGGAATGACAAAGAGCAATGCCAGCACATATAAGAAGTATTGGGGATTATCCCATACCAGGATCACGAAGCCAATCAGTGAAATGCTGCCGATAATAACTCCAAGAATAGTTACAATGACAGAGACCACTCTGCCCACCATCATGTTGCGGTGTTCTCCGGCGTGTTCCTCCGGGGCGGCTTCCGTATCTTCAACGGTTTGATCGTGTTCGCCAAGCTTATGGAGTATACGGAAGAACCATATATTCCCCGCAAGCAGCAAGGCAACAAACATCAGTCCAAAGAAGAAGAAGGAGATCGAGGCATGCCGGACAGCAAGCTCGATGAATTTCATAACGGCAAAAGCTGAGGCGGCCAAGGCATTAAGTGAGAGAAGGGGCTTGTTCAGCCGGACCCGGATGAAATAGAAGAAGCCTCCTGCTATAAAAGCCAGGCACAGCAGGTTCATCCACATGTAATAGGTCTCATAAATCCAGGAATTGGTTAATGTCAGCAAGGATATATGGAACAAGATAAAGCTGAGATATTTAAGCGGAGCCGACTGTATACGGTTCATCTCTAAGAGGGCAAACAGCATTAGATTGATGCCGGCAAAAATGAATCCGATGATAAGAAGCTCATTTTCGTTATGAATCACAGTCAGCGAGGATGGGAAAAAATAAAGCCAGAGCGCAAGGTGAGCCAGTGCATAGGTGAGCACATACAGCGGATTGTACCGGGTAATCAGGGACAACAACAAGGCAGGAACGGCCCAAACCAGAAATATCATATAGCTGTCGGCATGAGAGTTGTAGATTTGGTGAAGTAGTGCTACAGCCGCACCGAAGGAGATGCATCCTCCGAGGAGAAATACATTGGACAGGAAGCTGTGCAGGGTGGGCATGTAGCGAAGCCGCGAGAACACAAAGGCTGTAGCGTAGAACAGCAGCACCAGTCCCGCCGAAAGAATGATTTTGTCACTCCGGTCAAGTCCACCCCAGTTCGCCGCGAAAAAATAGATGATTGCTGCCAGAACCAATGATACGCCAAGAATCAAGCCTGTTCGTGCACCATTCAATCGAAGCATTGGCCCACCTTCCTTTAGCTATCCGTTTGTAATTTCCGACCTCGTAAGCTTGATGAAATCCTCCACAAGAGGGTTTGCTTTTCCCGTTTGCTGATAGAGATACTCAGCCTCCAAGAGATGCTGTAGCGCCATTTCCTTGCTGAAATCCTTGATCTCTCTGGCATAGTAGATATGATTCATGAAATCGCCAGGATCGTCTTGCATTGCGCTTCCAAGCAGTTTAATATTCCGCAGTGCCTTCTGATTCTTGTTAACAAGCTTAGGATCGTATCCATCATGGTACAAGCGAATCGGCAGGGAGATCCGTTTGCCCGCTACACCGGTTAAGGTAAGCTGTTCGTGGATTTTTCTTTCAAACCGTATTTCTTTACCCCGGAAAAGACGAGCCATTCCCTGAGAATATACGCCGATCACTTCATTATCAGCAATATTGATACACTCCACGTCGATTACGATATTTTCAGTACCATCTTCTGCCGCCTGCTTACACAAATCCCGCAAGTTCTTTGCATCCTCAGGATGCAGGAATTCATCGGCGTCGATAACGAATTTCCAATCATATGTGGTTTTAGATAATGAGAAATTACGCGCTGCAGAGAAATCACCGATCCATTCAAAATGATGCACCTGTACATTCATATTATGTGTCACATTAAATTCTTTGATTAAATTCACTGTATTATCCGTAGATCCGGTATCTACGATTACAATTTCATCGACAGCATCCACCAGGCTGTTTAAACATCTTAAGATACTTCGTGATTCATCTTTAACAATCATTGAAGCTGAGATCACAATAATTTCCCCCTATTGTCAAGCTTATTTACGCTATTTGAGCCTCTTTTATTCCTGCATATTACCCCGTCTTGTCCCCTAAGTAAAGTCATTTACCACCTAAAAGATAAATAAATACCGGTGTGCCAGTAGCCCCGATAAATACCTGCCCCGCAGCTGATACCGGCCCGATAAACCTGATCAGTAGAAGCTTATTCTCACTATGAATGACTGTCTCCGGGCGTCTTCTACAAGTAGAAATGGATTAAAATTCTCCTTGTAACGACTGGACATAGCGTGTAATATATACAAAGTATTCGACGACAATCTACATATAACTCATATAATCTTGGGAATATGGCCCATAAGTTTCTACCGGATAACCACTGAAATTATCCGACTATGAGTGAAATAGCGCATCTAGGGTTCCGCTTCTTTGCCACATCCGGCAGGGAAGGTCAGGACCGAGCGTTGCGGGCACATTATTTGTGTTACACCACCAAGGGACAAAAACCCAGAAGGACAGATTCACTTGAGAGAAACAACTCCAGTGAATCTGTCCTTCTTTTTTTTTTCACAAAAAAGGAGCGATCAAGGTCAATCATGGAAGAACTGAAACAGCGCATTAGACAAGAAGGGTTAATCCTATCCGATACTGTACTCAAGGTGGATTCCTTTCTAAATCATCAGGTGGATACCGAGCTGGCACTGGCTATCGGTCAGGAATTCAAGGGCATCTTCGCACATCGGCACATTACTAAAGTGCTAACGATTGAAGCAAGCGGTATTCAGTTTGCGATGGCCGTGGCTATTGCTCTGGGTGTACCGTTCATCTATGCCAAGAAAAAGAAAGTACTCACGCTGGCTGAAGAAGTATACTCCGCGCCAGTTCACTCGTTCACCAGGGATGAGCATTATCAGATCAGTGTTTCACGCAAATATCTTGGAGCTGAGGATCATGTCCTGATCGTGGATGATTTCCTGGCTACAGGGGCGGCACTTGTGGGCCTCGTAGATATCGTGAAGGAGTCTGGAGCGACGCTGGCTGGAGTGGGTTGTGTCATTGAGAAGAGCTTCCAGGAAGGCCGGGGCCTGCTGGAGAAGAAGGGCGTCGAAGTTCATACGCTGGCGCGGATTGCCTCCATGTCACCGGGCGAAGTGCATTTTATAGAAGAAGAATATACTAATCAACGTATTGAGGAGCGTGCAGCAGGATGTTAAGTAAACAAAAGATATTTGCTCTAGGACTTCAGCATGTACTGGCCATGTATGCCGGTGCGGTTATCGTACCTTTGATCGTGGGCGGAGCCTTGAAACTTAATGGTACGCAAATGGCATACCTTATCGCCGCCGATCTGTTCACCTGCGGACTGGCAACGCTGCTCCAGGTTATGGGCTCCAAATATTTCGGCAGCGGACTGCCGGTTATTCTTGGATGTACCTTTACTGCGGTAGGGCCAATTATTGCGATCGCTTCATCTTCCAATCTGGCTACAGCATATGGAGCTATTATACTCTCCGGTGTATTTGTTGTTCTGGCTGCTCCTCTTTATGGCAAGCTGCTTAAATTCTTTCCGACGGTTGTTACCGGATCGGTGGTTACGATTATCGGCCTTTCCCTCATCCCTGTGGCGATGAACAATGTTGCCGGCGGCCAAGGTAGCCCTGATTTCGGACAGCCCCGCAACCTGCTGCTGGCTCTGATCACACTGCTTGTCATTCTTGCAGTGAACCGTCTGGGCAAAGGTTTCCTCCGGTCGGTGTCTGTACTTGTAGGGTTAGTAGTGGGTACCGTAATTGCTTACGCTATGGGAATGGTCCATTTCTCCTCCGTAGGAGAGGCTTCATGGGTGAGCATAGCCCAGCCGTTCTACTTCGGTACACCTCAGTTTAATATTACCGCAGTGATCACGATGATTATCGTTAATATTGTTAGTATGGTAGAGTCCACTGGTGTTTATTTCGCCGTAGGAAGAGCCACAGAGCAAAAGGTAGAGCAGAAGCAAATCGTTAACGGACTGCGTTCTGAGGGACTCGCGATTATGCTGGGCGGGATCTTCAACGCCTTCCCGTACACTGCATTCTCGCAGAATGTCGGCTTGATCTCCTTGACGCGAGTGAAGACACGTAATGTTATTTTTGCAGCCGGTGGAATCATGGTTGTACTTGGCCTGCTACCGAAGCTCGCTGCACTGACCACGGTAGTACCGAATGCAGTACTTGGCGGTGCGATGATTGTAATGTTCGGCTCTGTTGCCGCATCGGGGATGTCGATTCTGTCCGAGGTTGATCTGCGTAAGGACGGCAATCTGCTGATTGCAGCCTGCAGCATCGCAGTTGGCCTGGGCTCGGCTACCCTTCCGTCCATGTTCGATCAACTGCCTGAATTCGCCAGAATGCTGCTGCAGAACGGCATCGTGTCCGGTTCTTTAACGGCAATCATCCTGAATGTCTTTTTATCTAAAACCCAGGAGAAGGCGATTCCTGCTACAACACAGGAAGTGTCATCAGTACAATAAGAGTATCCTGCGAACAGCTAAATATTGGTTAGGAGAGGAGCAGACCCGAAGGGGGCTGCTCTTTTTCGTAATACAAGAAAGTATCAGTTCCACATTATCCTTTATCCTTGTATGTTCACGAGAAAGAGGTACCGCCCGTGTAAGGACGGCGCAGATGTTTCTTCTCATAATAATTTAGAATTTCAGAGGTACTTCCTGTCATTGCGTTTCATAAGCTCAGGTTATATTCTATTATGGGAAGGTTTGACAATGCAGGGTTTTGACTTGAAACGTTACGTCAGGAATCACGTATCAGAATCATAACTGATATAGGGAAGGGTTGATTTGAAGTGGATAGTGGTATGAGTGTCATTTTGTTTGAGAAGATGCCGGACGGCGAGCTTCGGGTGATTGAAGAGCGTATATGGAATATGAATATGGTCACCGCTTTGGAGCATGTTAACTACTTAGTGGTCGGCGGCCGGGAATTCGAGACAGTAGAAGGCAGACTCAATGTGGACGAAGGCAAACTAGAGCTTCTTCTTGTGCCCATGCGGCATGCGGAATAGAAGACAGAAGAGAGGAGGATAATCTCTTGGCAAACGATGAGAAAGCAAAAGAACAGACAGTTTCTAAATTATTCACCCCGGATGGGAAGCCGCTCCGTGTATTATCGACTTCACTTGGTATTGCACTCCTCGCAAATGCGCTGATGATTCCAGGATCTCCGGCTGCGAGTGCAAGCGCTGCAGATGAACCGCAGCTTGTGTCCTGGTCCACGGAAGAAGTTAAGGCGTACTTTGATAAAAATGTGGACTGGAATATCCCGTATCCGGAAGAGGGTGCGGCGGAAGCGGTACCTACTGAGCAGCCGGGGGTTCAAACCTCAAATGGAACAACGGTGATTAACCATTACGGCGGCTATAACTCCGGCTTCGGCTGGGATGATCTGCTGCTATACCACATGCTCTTTAACAGTGGTTCCATCTATTCATCGAGAGGATGGTATGACAATCACCGCGGTTACTATGCCGGTACTCAAAGATCCTATAAGCCTGCTAATTACAGCAGTGATAAATTTCAGAATAAGACGGTTCCCGGATCGGTCGTCAAACCGAAAACATCAACTTCTTCAACCGGCTCCATTACCCGGCGCGGAACATCGTCCAAGACCGGCGGCATCGGCGGCACATCCAGCGGACTCGGCAGCTCGAAGTCTAGTACGGGTTCGACATCAAGCTCCAAATCGAGTACAGGTTCCAAATCCAGTACAGGCTCCAAATCGAGTACAGGCTCCAAATCAAGCTCAGGTAAAAGCGGTTTTGGCGGATGAGTGACCGCAAAAGCATTCTGCAGTTTATAGATCATACCCATCTTCAGCGTGCCGAACGTGTAGAGCAGCTTCACAAGCTTGGATTCACCTGGGCAGATCTGGAGGATGAAGAGTACTGGCTGGACGGCATTGTCGTGATGCCCGGGGATACTTACCAAGAGCTGGAGGAGGCTTCATCCCGGCTGTGGTCTGTACTCGATCGTGCCGCGAGGTATGTCCACCGCAAGCATGATTTGTATGAGTTAATCGGCATTCCGCCTATCCTGTGGGAGATGCTGGATGTGTGTCCAATCCCTCCAGAGGGATTGATCAGTCGGTATGCGCGGTTTGACTTTGCCCTTTCGGATAACGGTACCATCAAGCTGCTTGAGCTTAACGCGGATACTCCAACCGGTTATGTGGAGGCTTCCATTGCTACACCCTGGATATGCCGCGAAGCGGGGATTACCAGCCCGAATGCTGACATGAAGGATCATCTTGCTGCCGCCTGGCAGGAGGAGCGTCCGGACACGGCAGCCTGCGTAGCCTATGGCACTCATCAGGAGGATTCCGGAACGATAGAAGCGCTGGTCCGCCATAGCGGCCTTGAAATGCGGTGTGTCGATTGCCTGGAGCTTTGGGTTGATGAAGGCACGGTAAAAGATAGTGAGGATCGGGTGATTGAGCGGATGTTCGCCTTATACCCGAAGGAATGGATGGCTGTTGATGAAGGCGGCGATGCGCTGGCCTATGCGATAGAAACGGGTAGGCTGCAGATTTTTAACTCCCCTCATAGCATCATCCTGCAATCCAAAGGTCTTTTGGCTGCGGTTTGGGGGATGTATGAACTGGGCCTCCTGTTTAATGAAGAAGAGCGTGAAGCTATCGCCAAATATGTTCTGCCTACTTATAATAAACCGGTATTCTCCGGAAATTTCGTCTCTAAATCTATGTTCGGCCGTGAAGGCGGTTCCGTACGTCTGTTTGGTAATAGCGGAGAGCTGGAGATTGAGGATGAAGACGGGTATGACAGCAGTGAGCTGTTCCCTACAGTGTATCAAAAGAGAGCTGAGCTTGGTGTGATTCAAACGGCAGAGGGTGAATTCCATCTGCTGACCGGCATGTTTGTAATCAATGGGAAGCCCTGCGGGATGCTAGGACGCGCCGGTGGACTGATTACAGGTAATGCCAGCCATTTTATTGCGTTGGGAGTGAGATAATTGTCAGTTAACAGGGATAGAAAAGAGTTCTCAAATGCTGTATTCCGCAAGATTTCTTCCGGGCGCACCCTTGGTCTAATGATCATTATGGCTGCCCTGCTGCTCCTGAGCGCATGCTCGAATAATCCGGACAGCGTATTTACGAGCCCTGCGGCAGAAACGACAGATAGCGTTGCCAAGGTGCCTTGGGATTATCGCGTGGTTGAGGGTACGGTGGGTGATTTAATTGGTAGTGACATGACGCTGCTGCCTGACAATGAGCTGCTGCCGAATGACGGAAATTATGCCACAGGTGATAAAGTGTGGGCGCTGCAGTTTATGGACGCCGAGCTGACCACGGACGAGAATGGACGAAATGATATTCGTCTGTCCGCATGGACTACGCTCAAGTCTTATGCAGACCAGGATACGGCAGCTAAGGATCTGACGAATCTTAAAGTATCCGTCACTACCGATGTCGATGTCGTAGGTGTGTACAAAACGAAATATCAAGGCAAGACCAGAAATTTCGCCGTCATCGAGCTGCCCTCCGGCAACCGGGTGAAGCAACCGATCGACGATAAGCGCTATAGCGCGCTGGAGAAGGTTAAAACAACCTCCGTTATCTTGGAGGAAGTACATGATTTCGCCGACTATGATTCGGCTTATGCGAAATTTCGGGGGTGGGCTAAGTGACGATTGTAATTAATTTGGCGGTAAGTGTTATTGTGATCATCCTGCTGCAAATCCTGGGCATGGTTATTTTTAGCCTGATGACCCCATTCCGGGACATGGAAGAACTGAAGAACGGCAATGTGGCAGTGGCACTGGCTCTGGGAGGCAAATTCCTGGCCACAGCAATTATTCTGGGAGTGGCTGCTTACACTAACACATCCATCTGGTTTATGATTATTTGGTTTACTGTAGGGTACTTGTGCCTGGTGGCGGTATATTGGATCTTCGAGCTCCTTACGCCTGGATTTACGATTTCAGAGCATCTCCAGAAGGGGAATGTGGCAGTAGGGACCATGTTGTGTATGGTATTTATCGGAATGGCCTTTGCGATCAGCAGCCTGATTATCTAAACTACGCTCCTTACAGATCCAAACCTAGGGCTGCCCTCTTGAACTCGAGCGGCAGCCTTTTATCCAAGGAGGGTGACTTGTGCATTTTTTGCTTAGGGTAACGACCAAAATGATGAAGTTCAGCAAGAAAACGATCGGACTCATTATTCTTCTATTTATTTTGATAAGCGCTACCATTGCTTATTTACTGGAGCCTACTACGTTCAGCACCTGGTTTAATGCCTTATATTGGGTCATGACAACCATGGCTACGGTAGGTTACGGCGACTTTTTTGCCAAATCAGTAGCCGGCAAAATCTTCACCATGTTCTTGTATATATTCGGTATTGGCTTGCTGAGTTTAGTTATCGGTAAGGTGATCGATTCTATCGCCGGGATTCAAAGACAGAGAGGGGCGGGAGCGTTGAGCTTTCGGAGCAGGGACCATGTCATATTAATTAACTGGAACAAAAAAGCACAGGCAGCAGTGGATGAGATCCTCTGTTATTCGCCCAAATGTCATATTGTGATATTGGATGAATCCGGCCGGCATCCGCTTGAGGAGATGGAGCAGGTTCATTTCATCAGCGGAGACCCTTCTTCCGACTCGATTCTCGTTAAAGCCAATATTCAGGAAGCCCGGGCGGCGATTGTGTTTGGGGATACGCGGATTGATGAAACTGCACTTATTGACGGCAAGTCACTACTAATTGCTTCAAGCATTGAGCGGATTGCTCCGCATGTCCACACGACAGTAGAAATCATGCAGGAGCAGAATATCCAGAATTTCCGTCATGTGCGGGTCAATGAATTCATTCTGTCACATGACGCCATCTCCCGTCTCGCCGTACGGGCTGCGCTGCAGGAGGGTAACTCAGAGGTTATTTCGCAACTGCTTAGCCGTCAGCATGGCGATGATATTTATGAGGTGCCGGTAAGAAGTGCTTGGAGGACCTATGGCGAAGCCTTTCAGGACTTACTTAGCCAAGGGGCTACACTGCTTTCGGATCGTAATGATCTGGGGATTAACCGGAAGTTGAACGAATCTATCCCCACAGATGCCCGGCTATATATTATTGCCGATGAACAGACGTACAAGAAGATTGCAGGTAAATAGCGAAGACGGGTAACGGGTGTCCTAAGTCCACAGGAAATGTGGCGGGACACCCGTTTATTTTATTTGGAGAAAGGCAATAATCAGTCATGGAAATATTACAGAATATATTCAGCCTGAAATGCGGGCAACCGATATCATTAAATAATAACGAAAATTGAGATAAGTAGAAACGTCAGAGGTGATCGTTTGATACGAAAGCGAATAGCCGGAGGGATTGTTCTTGCGGTCATTGTGTTGGGTTTGATTTATCTTAAGGGTGGAAATATCCATGAAGTTTCTCCTGCCGAAAGCTCGCTCCTTAGGCCCTCTCCCTCTTTTGGGAGTAGAACAGATGTAATGGAGAAGGAGCGACAGCTTGCTGCATTCATTACCGGCCGGATGACCGGTCCCTACGGTGTATATACGAATAGGATTGACACGGATCAGTCAGGAATTAATGCTAGCGGGCACGAGGTGCTAAGTGAGTCTGCCTCTATCATGATGAGGTATGCGGCTCTCGCAGGTGAGAAAGAACTGTTCGATAAGCATTGGCAGCTGGCGAAGGATACCTTCAATATGCAGGGAAGCTTCAGCTACCGGTATAGTCCCATCAATGGGAAGAAATACCCCGTTAATGCGGCAGTGGATGATCTTCGCCTGATTAGGGCTCTATATGAAGCCGGAGAAGCGTTTAAAGACTCTTCTTACATGGAGGAAGCTGATCAATATGGCGAAAGATTTTATAACAATAATGTAAAAAATGGATACATGTATGACCTCTATGATGAAAATTACAAAGTTAATAACAAATGGATTACTTTGTGTTATATTAATTTAAGTACATTGCGAAATTTGTCGATTAATAGCAGCGAAAAGTTGGTTTTGGTAGGCAATATGCAGAAAATCGCAGAGAACGGCTACCTTTCAGACGCTTTTCCCTTTTACGAAACAAGGTTTAACGTGGAGACTGGACAATATAGCTCAGAAGATATCAATACGCTGGAATCGCTCCTGACGATATGGAATCTAGCGGAAATCGGAGCAGAGAAGTCTTCCAGTATCCGCTATATCAAAGCGCAGGTCCGTGAAGGAACATTATACGGGAAGTATACTCGGGACGGTGTGCCGTTGAATTCGATCCAATCTACGGCAATCTATGCTGCAGCAGCGATGATCGGTGCGGAGATTGGGGACGAGGAACTCTACCTAAATAGCATGGAAAGAATGAATCAATTTAGGATTGTAGACAAGACAAGTGTTCTCTACGGCGGATTTGGCGATGCCGGGAGTGGTCAGGCGTATTCCTTTGATAATTTAATGGCTCTGTTGGCCTACAAATATTAAGCATCAACTGAAATGATCAACAAGAAGGTGACTCCGCATGATTAACAACACGATGATTAAACAACTAGGACAGGAAACGGCGGTCACTTACCGGAATCGTTTCAAACCTTCCTTACTCGCGGCGATTGGTGTGCTCATGGTGACCTTTATTGCATTATTCACTGCACCTTATGTTGGCATGGCGGATAACGGGGACTTTTTCCGTATCATCTACAGCAACGGACTATATTTTAATAGCCCGCATTATGATGACCAGTATTTCGGATATTTTGTGAGACAGTATGGCATCTATCAATATTTTAACGAGAATGGCGCGACTCTGAATTCTTCACAGTCGCTGTTTATCAAGCTGGCAATTGGACTTAACAAGCTGCTGTTCAGCAGGGAAGTGTTTGATATCCGGTTCCAGGCGGCTATCTATACCTTGTTATATGTGCTTGCGGTCTATCTGCTGATTGAAGCGATCACGTGGAAGATGCCGCGGAGACCGGGGATTATTATCGCTGTGACGGCGATTTTTATATTCGGAGATACAGGCTATACCGCGTATTTTAATTCCTTTTACAGTGAGAGCGTTGTGATGATTATGATGATCTTCGTATTCGCCTCATGGCTGCTCTTGTGCCGGAAAAGGTATAACGATTATCTGCTTCTGTTCCTGTTTGTGGCAGGCAGTATCCTACTTACTGCCTCGAAGCAGCAGAATGCGCCGGTAGGAATCATCATTGCCTGTCTTTCATTGACGCTCTTATGGGTGCGGAAGGATAAGGTGTTCCGGCTGTTAACCCTGGGAGCTATGGGTCTGCTGCTGTTTACGGGTATCGCTGTTTATCAGAATATCTCGAAAGAATTCGTGAATATTAACCAGTATCATAGCATGACCCGTGGAGTGTTGAAGGAATCAGCTAATCCCGAAACTGCTTTGAAGGCCTTTGGCATCAATGAGCAATATGCGATTCTAAATGGCAGCATCTATTATGAGCAGTATGGGACTGTCGATCTCAATTCACAGCGTATGGAAGACGAGTTCTATAACAAATTCGGCTTTTTATCGATTCTTCAGTATTATGTCACCCATCCGGCACAGTTTGGAAGCATTCTGAATGAAGCTGCCAAGAGTGCATTCACCATTAAACCTGCAGCGATGGGGAATTATGAAGAGTCTTCCGGCAAAGCTTTCCGGGAACAGAGCCACTTTTTCACGTTATACAGTTTGTTAAAGGAGAAGCTGGCACCCAAAACCTTTGGGTTCATTGTTCTCTGGATGGTTGCCATTATCGGTATATACTTACCGTCATTTATCCGGCAGGTGAGGTCGGCTAATTTCAGAGGGATGCAACAAATGGTCCTGATCCTAACGACGATGGCTGTCGGTCTTTCCGGGATTCTGGTCTCCATCATCGGTGCCGGGGATGCCGATATCTCCAAGCATGAATTCCTGTTCACGCTGTCCTTCGATCTGGTTACATTTTTAGCCTTGTCCGGCTGGATCAGCCGCTGGTTTAAGGGGAGTGAACTTCCCGAAGCACCGGATATTACTGATTCATACCAGGGAGGGCACAAAGGTGTTAGCGCATGATGAGAAAGGCGATACAACTGCTGCTGCTCTGTTGTCTGCTGCTGGCACCCGTGACATCTGCTTGTGCGGCGGAAGCTGCACCGCAGGTGCTGCTGCTGTATGACAGCCTCGCCAAAGGAGGGTCAAGAGAGGGTAACATACCGGAAATGCAGCGGCTTCTGGCTGCATTTGGCGTCAAGGTTACTCTGCAGAGTCTTGATAAATATCAAGACGGGATGATGAAAGAATATGATCATGTGATTACGATCATGAACAGTCCCGAGGTTACTGTGGTAAGCGAACCTTATCTGCAGGATTGGAAGCTCTACAAAGGGCAATATCTGCATATTGGCTATCAGTTTCCGTCGTCTGTAGCTCTTCAACTGCATACGAGGACAGATGCCGTGGGTTCTAAAAATATAAAGATCGCCATAGGAGAGTTGTCTTCGAACTATTTCCGGGCACAGGACATGCTCTTGCTCACCTCTTGGGATGCTAAAGCTCAAAGGTATGGATATGTCACTTTGGAGAGCAGTAAGGAAACTGTGCCCTATGCCGTCAGCAATGGAGAATACACCTATGTTCCATATCTGGAGGCCGGCAATGGCAGTGTCCTGGCGATGACTTATGTGCTGAAAGATTGGCTGGCGGCCCCGGACATACCCCAGACCTATCTGGTGATCAGGGAGGTATATCCCTTCTCTGACCTGGAGCTGCTGGAGACCATGGCCGACCGGCTATATGCTTTGGGGATTCCGTTTGTTGTCAGTGCCCGTCCTGTATTCAGCAATACGGACTATCCGGCAATGAAGCGTTATCTGGAAGCTCTGAAGGCCGTGCAAGCCCATAACGGGAGTATCATTATCAACGCGCCGGCGGTAATGTTCTCCACCTCTTCCGGCGAAGAAGCCCTGCGCGAGAAAATGGCGGGTTTTATCTCCGTGCTGGCGGAGAATGGTATTGCACCGCTTGGCATCGGAGCAGAGATGTATTGGTCCTATGATACTCGGTATGCTGCAGCCGGAATGGGGTTCTTCAATTCTGCCGTACTTTTCCCGGATGAGAAAGTGATGGCTATGGAGCCGAGTAATACCTCGGCCCTCTTTGAGTCCTCCTTATATAGTCTTCCGGAAGATCGGGTACAGGAAATGCAGGGGGAAGACAAAGTCATGCCTGCTTATCCGCTGAATACAGCGATTACGGTGAAATTTCCGGACAATCAGGCGGGGATGGAGGAAGTGCTCCATCGGCTGGAGGGGTACTGGATTTCTTTTGCCGATTATAAACAGGGGTACCATGAGACCGTCTCAGGTGACAACCGCATTACTTCCTCCAATGGTGTTATTACTATTAATGGTCAGGCGCTTACGATCCAGCATGCTCCAGGAACCGTTGATGACAGCTACCAGTACACGGCGGAATCCCCACAGAGCTTCGCCAGATTGTTTAGTGTGCAGAACCGTTTTTTTATCGCAGTCATTCTGCTGTCGCTGCTGCTTTTTGGCGGGTTGTTCTCTGTGGGTTACCGGCTGCACCGGAAGAAGTATCTGAAATGAACCGGAGGAAATCATCATGACAATCGCAGATATTCTGATGGTCATTGCCGTTATATGCATCTGGTCGCTGCTGCTGGTAAATGTAGCGCTTATTATAGCCGGATATCTGTATTACATTAAGTCGGAAGGCGAAGAAGTTCCCGAAATTCAGGGGGAGTACCCCTTTGTCTCTATCATGGTTCCTGCCCACAATGAAGGAATGGTGATCAGCCAGACGGTTGAGGCGCTGCTTGACTTTGATTATCCGCATGACCGGTACGAGGTTATTGTCATTAATGACAACTCGTCGGATAACAGCGCAGAGCTGCTATCGAACATCCAGGAACGGTATCCCGATCGCAACCTGGTGGTCATCAATACAGATCATGTGACTGGCGGAAAAGGAAAGTCCAACGCACTCAATATCGGGTATTCCGTCAGCCGGGGAGAGCTTCTTGCGATTTATGATGCTGATAATACCCCGGAGAAACCGGCCCTTCGCTACCTTGTGTCTGAAATAACCAATGATCCCGGACTTGGGGCGGTCATCGGCAAATTCCGGACCCGAAACCGTGATGCAAGCCTGCTGACAAGGTTCATAAATATTGAGACCCTGTCTTTTCAATGGATGGCCCAGGCGGGGCGCTGGAAGCTGTTCAAGCTGTGTACCATCCCCGGAACGAATTTTATTATGCGCAGAACGATTGTGGAGAGGATCGGGGGCTGGGACACTAAAGCTATTGCGGAGGATACAGAGATCAGCTTCCGTATCTACATGCTGGGCTACCAGATCAAATTTCAGCCAAAGGCCGTCACCTGGGAACAGGAGCCGCAGACACTGCAGGTGTGGTTCAAGCAGCGGACGCGCTGGGCCAAGGGCAATATTTATGTCATCGTGAAAAATATCCCGCTGCTCTTCGATCGTTCCGCTGTTCGCATCCGGTTCGATATAATTTATTTCCTGTCCATCTATTTCTTGCTGCTGACGTCGCTTGTGACTTCAGATGTACTGCTTATTCTGCATGCTCTTGGCTATGTGCACACAACCATCGCCGGACTCAGCAGCTTTCTGTGGCTGTTGGCCATTGTTTTGTTCATCGTAGGAACCTTTATTACACTGACGACAGAAAAAGGCGAGATGAACCTGTCCAACGTCTGGATGATCATTCTCATGTATATCTCTTATTGCCAGCTATGGATGATTGTCGCAGCTTATGGGCTTTATAACTATATGAAAGACCTTATTCTTAAGCGTGAAGCGAAATGGTACAAGACCGAACGATATTAAGGCATCACCGGAAGTCTAACCCAAACTACAGGAGAAGCATCTATGAGAAAACAACAGTGGGTGGTGTGGCTGCTTTGTCTGCTTTTACTGATTTCCCGTCAGCATATGGCTGCGGCTCTCCCGGTGAGTACCGAGCGATATGAGACATCCTTCTCGGATACGGGGACTTCGTTATCGGGGACAGGCGTTACCCGGCAATATTTTCAGATTATGGATTATTGGAATGTCGAGAGTGTGAACGTGCGGCTTCATTTTCAAATCTCGCAAATTACGGAGGATGACATATCGAGCCTTACCCTGAGCTTGAACGGCAATCCGTTCTATACCTTCAGGCCTTCCCTGCACAATAATGGGGAGCAGCAGCTTACCATCCCTGCCCCTAAAGGTTTTCTAAAGGATGGGACCAATACACTGTCGCTGCAGGGGCTCCTGCGCTCCAGTAATAATGAAGAATTCTGTTCACTTCAGGATACTCCTGACCAGTGGCTCCATCTTTATAACACTTCGGGTGTTAGCGTGGCTTACAACGCCAAACCGCTGACAGGGGGAATCGCAGATTTCTCCAGCAGATTTACCGGAATTGACACGGTTCAGGAGAATGGCAGCATTCTGACGGTAGCTGAGAACAGCGGCAGTGCTGAGATGGAAGCTGCGGTCTACGCTTTGTCCGGCTTTGCGGCTTCAAATACACTTAATGACACGACCATCCCGCTGCTTCCTTATAGAGGTGAGAACCTGAAGGATAAGAAGGCCGTTGTGCTTGTGTCGCTGTACAACCATCTCCCAAACGGGTTGAAGCCGCTGCTAAGTACGAAAGAGGACTTGTCGAGCCATGCAATCATCCAGTTGGTGAATATGGATAACCGTCCTACGCTTGTGGTTACCTCCGAGGATGAAAGTCTGCTGATTAAGGCGGGAAGATTTATTGCCAACCGGGAGCTGGTGGGGCAGTTGAAGAGTGACCTCAAAGTTGTTGACGACACGACGGGGACCTCTTCGCCTCCGCTCCAGATCAGCTCCAATGTAACCTTCACCGAAACAGGAGACAAGCTTACGGGGCCATATCACCAGGAGCAGATCTACTTTGTCTCCTTACCATCCAACCGTTCCATTGCAGAAGCGGGAAGAATCAGTCTGGATTTCCGCTATGCGGAGAATCTGGATTTTGACCGTTCGCTGGTTACAGTGAGCATTAATGATATTCCGCTAGGCAGCAAAAAGCTAACCGCGGAGCTTGCGAACGGGGATCAGTTGAATGTGCCCATTCCACAGAACCTCGATATTTCCGGGAATTTCACCGTGAAGATCGGGTTTGATCTGGAGCTCAAGGGAGCCTACTGTGCACCTGACAAAGATCAAATGCCTTGGGCCTATATCGACAAGAGCTCTATGATGAAGCTGAATACAAAAGATCGTACCGATCTGCTGCTCACCAACTATCCATATCCTTTTCTGCGAGATGGCATATACAGCCAGGTGGCCGTGGTTCTGCCGCAGGTGAAGGACCGCTATACGTATCAGAGCTTGTCCAATGTATTCAATCTGCTGGGGGAATATGCTGCCGTGAATACAGGGGATGTTCATTTTTATGATGATACGGTGGATACTGAGCGGCTGAAGAATAACAATATTATTGCTATCGGGACATTTCAGGATAACAAATTGATCCGTGATTATAATGACCAGCTATACTTCAAGTTTAATGATGCTGGTACCCGTATGGAGTCCAATGAGAAGATGAGCATCGACGAAGGGTATGGCGCAGAAATCGGTACGCTGCAGTTGATTGAATCGCCGTTTCAGAACAGTCTGGCTCTGTTGGCGGTCACAGGCATCCACACTGAGCAGACCTATCTGGCATCTAAGCTGCTGGCTACTGAGAAAGACCGGTGGAAGGTATTCGGAGATGGCGTAGTCACCGACAAGGACGGGAATATAAATGCCTTCCGTTTCAAAATCATTACCGGGGGCGAGCAGCCTTCCGTGGTGAATGAAATCATGAATCGTCCCGATGTGCTGGGTTTCGTCGCTGCTGTGGTATCTACTTTATTCCTGGTTGTGCTATCACTGATACTGCTGCTCCGCAAACATCTGAAGAAGCGTGGTGATAAACGTGGGACGTAACCGCAGCTGGGTATCCGATGCCGCCTTTCTCTTCTTCTTTGTCTTGATCTACATCTCGGTCGTGTATATATCCGGAAATCCTGATCAGTATGTCCAGAATATTATTATCATGAATATTGCATGTCTGCTGGCCATCGTTACGTATTTCACGAATGTAACGGCGGGTCTTGTTTTGAATCTTGTCTTTATCTTCACTTACGGGTTCTTTATCGTGTACCAGACGGTGTCCCGAGGAGAATCCATTGGGGTGAATACGTATTTCTGGCTGATCGTTACTCCGCTTCTGACGGTTGTGGTCTGGATGTTTACGTATATGAGCCGTGAGCTTCAAATGGAGAACGACCGTCTGCACAAGCAGAACCTGAATCTGGCTGCAGTGGACGAGAATACTGATCTGCGGAACAGCCTGTCCTTCCAGAAGGATGCCACCATATTCACTGGAATTTCGCTGCGGTATCAAATTCCCTTAACTCTGCTTGTGGTAAAGGTGAAGTATTGGAATGAAATCCGCCGGCTGATTCCGGAGGAGCAGTTGGGAGAGGCTATTTATGATGTATCCCAGCTCAATCAGTCGAGTATCCGTACCAATGATGCCCTGTACCTGCTGGATAAAGAAGATGCGACCTGGGGGCTGCTGCTGTTCACGGATCAGGAGGGTGCCAAAATTGTTATTGAACGGATAAAGCTCAAGCTGAAGGAGCTGAATGATTCCGGTTTTACGGAAAAATACAGAGTCAGCCTCGGCCTCAAAATTGGTGCGGTGCAATACAGCCCGGACACGATTGAGAATCCGCTGGATTTCATTGTGCAGGCCAAAAAGCAGCTGGAGTATGATGTCTAGCCTCTAAATACGCTTTACCAAGAAAAAGACACTCCACAGCAGATGGTCAAGACCCCATTTAGTAGACATTGAAAAAAGACCTAGGCTACAAGCTGATTCCTGTACTCAACAGGAGTCAGCTTGTTTAG
>NZ_JBGJZO010000043.1:0-22917 GCF_042610485.1 Paenibacillus oryziterrae
CTGCAAGCAGCAGGCGCCGGTAGAGCGATGCCATGCGCCGGCGCAGCGCGGCATCGCTATCTTCCCCGCGGCTGCGAGCCGCCGCCCCGTGCTGCAGCAGCCCCTCGCGCCAGCGCTCCGCAGCCCGCTGCAGCTCGTCCCACAGCTGCGCGGCTTCGTGGGCGCTGGCCGGGCGCAGCGCAGCCGAGAACGCGGCGCCTTCGGCCTGCTCGCGCGAAAGTGCCCGCTCCGCAGCCTGCAGGGCTGCGGCCGCAGCAGCGCGGCGCGACCGCAGCGCATGCCGCTCCGCGCCGAATTCCTCCATGCGGCGGTCATAGCCTGCGAACGCCGCCGCATAACGGCGCGCCGCCTCGCGGTCCGCCGCCGCACCCGGGAACGCCGTAAGTTCATCGGCGCCCCAGCCGGGGGCGATGCTCCGCAGCAGCCGGGCAAGCTGCTCCTGCACTGAACGCAGCTCTCCTTCCAACCGCTGGCGTTCCAGACAGCGCTCTTCATAGCTGCCACGACGGCGGTCCAGGCTCTCAATCGCCTGACCTTGTACAGCAAGAAGTTCATCCGGGCGGCTTCTTTCAAGCTCAGCTTCAAACTCCGCTAGAATATGTTCTCCCCGCGTCACTTGCCCCTCAGCTTGCCGGATTTCACCCTCAAGGGCATTCCAGCGTGCAGCGGCATCTTCGGGAAATACATTTATAACCGGGAGATCAGACAACGTTAGCCGTGCCTCCTGCCACTTCAGCCAGACCTCACGGATGTCCAACGCCTTTCGAAGCTTAGTTAGCCGGATACCAGCCGTCTTACGACTTTCCTCCAGCAGCAACAATTGCTGCTCTGTCTGCTCCAGCGCGGCAGTATTCTCATTGTAACGGGGAAGCAGCAGGCGGCTCTCAGCAATTTGCCGCTCCAGCTTCTCCATGGTCTGTAAGAGTTTAGCCGCCTCCTGATTTTTACCCCGTGGTTTATAAAGCTTGTCGGCTTCAGCCTGTAAACGGCGCTCGGCGCGCATAATATCGCCGCCTCCGCCCATTCCCGCATGGAACAGATAGCTGCTCATTTCCTCGGACTGCAGCACAGCTAACTGCTGAAGCTCGTCCAGGGATACAGCAAATAATTGCCGGAACATACTGCGGGAAATACCTCCAAGCAAATTACGCTCCAGCTCGCTCTGTCCCAGCTCGTCCACGATGCCGCCCGGACGGGACACGGTCACAGTCAGCTTCTCACTTTTCCCCGATCCGGCTCCGCTTCCTGTATAGCGCTGTATACGCCAGTGACCACCTTCTCCGTCCCGGGCGGTTAGTACCCCGCCATGAGTACCGCCTTGCAATGGTTCATATCTTTCATTAAGATTACTCCGCGAAGGAATACCAAACAACATAGAACGCATGAACTGCAGTACAGTGCTCTTTCCTGCCTCATTGCGGCCATAGAGAAGAGTAACTCCGTCACCAAGCACAAGTTCCTTATCCCGGAGCCGGCCAAAGCCACCGATTTCCAGACGCTCAATTCTCATACGGCTTCGCCTCCTTCCTGAAATAGGACAGAATCTGCTGATTCCCCTAACTCTTCCTCTCCGCTGAGCAGGGACACGCCCATCTCCACTGCACGCTCCAGCCATGCCAGCTTCTGATCATCAGGAATGCCTGCCAGCAGAAGCCGCAGCTCCCGGTTCTCCATGAGCGGTGCCAGCGCGCTGCGGAGGAGCTGATCCCGCTCTTCCTTGCTCTCCATGTTACGGCTGGCGATACGAAGCATCTCTCCAAGGAAGCTGTCCTCCTGAAGCAGCCGCTCACGATCAATATCCAGTCCTGTCTCCACAGCAAAACCTTCCGTCCAGACGAGTCCCTGAACCTCACCACGTTCTGCCCGCAGCCCTTCCCGGCGCTGAAGCTCCTGTAGAAGATCGGCTGTAATCCCCTTCTCGGCAAGCAGTTTGTGAAGTGGACCCCGCCCTGTTAGGCGGAATCGTACAACCGAGGCCATGTGGGGGAGCTCCAGACGAATGCTCTCCACAGCCTGTTCTACCGCTTCAATCCACTCCATTTCCCCCGCTAGACCCTGAATAGAGATCTCTTGAATCTGCCAGCGGACGGCATCCAGCTCGTGAAAGGTAAGCGAGGCCGCCCCTTGCTCGTCCACATCTACCACATAACAGCCTTTGGCTCCGGTTTCTTTAACACTGCGTCCCTGAATATTTCCCGGATACACAATAAACGGCCTTTCATGCAACACATTACGGGTATGGATATGGCCCAGCGCCCAATAATCAAAATCCCTGTCCAACAGATCTTTGCGGCTGCATGGAGCATAAGTCTCATGCTGCAGATCACCGTCAACATTGCAGTGATGCAGCGCAATATGAAATAGGCTGCTGTCCTTTTTGCGCCGGAAGGTGACTGCCGTATTCCCCGTTACCTTTGCTGTAGGATAACTTAACCCTGAGATCACAGCGACCTCCTGACCGTCTTTGCGGCGAAAGGCTGAAGCATGTTCCGGAATACTGCTTCCGAACACCGTAACATGCTCAGGAAGCGGACTTGTAAGCCGCGGACCGTCCAGCGGATCATGGTTGCCATGAATCAGAAACACACCAATTCTATGGCGCCCCAGCTCCTCAAGCGCTTCCCGGAAGCGGAGCTGCCCCTGCAGCGAAGCATCCGTGACATCATAGACATCGCCGCTGATCACCACGAAATCAACCTCTTCGCGAATGGCGACGCCAACAAGCCGCCCGAGGGCGGCAAAGGTGGATTCACGCAATATGGATCTTACAGCAGAAGGAATGTGGGTTAGACCGGCGAACCGGCTGTCCAGATGCAGATCCGCCGCGTGCAAAAAACGGAAGTGCGTCATGCCATCATCCTTTCACACCGGGCTGATACTGCAGATAGACCTTCTTCAGCTCATTCGCTACCCGGGTCAGTGAATATTGGCTTTTCGCTTTATCCCAGGCGGAACGGGAAAGCTCATACCGGTACGAAGGATCTGAAATGACCTTCTCCAATGCATCTGCCAGCGCCGACTCGTCATCCGGATTGACCAGAAGCCCATTCACACCGTCCTCAATCTGCTCCGGAATCCCGCCGACATTGGTTCCCACTAGCGCCAGACAGCTCAGCGCGGCTTCTGCAAATACTGAACCAAACGCTTCCGCCCTTGAAGGCAGGACGAAGATATCAAAGAAAGGCATAAACTCTTCCGGATGCAGGGTATATCCATAGAATATAGTCTCATTATAGATCCCTAGCGACTGGGCCAGGCTCTCCAGATCCGTACGGGACGGACCATCCCCGATAATATGGAGCACATATTCATGACCGCGTTTTTTTAGTTCAGCGCACGCCTTGATTAAGGTGTCTATGCCCTTTGCCGGAACAAGGCGGGTGACGGTGACCAACTGAGGAACACTGTTATCATGTGGCACAGGCTTGAATCTTTTCTCATCAAATCCGTTTGGTATCACTCCAATACTAGATGGATCAGAGATGAACGGGATCAGATACTCCGCGAACGAATTGGATACCGTCATTAACCGGTCGCTGACAAGCTCAAGCTCGCGGTAGATCGACACCAGAAACTGGTGCTCCAGTCCATTTTCTTCAATAGCCCCGTTCAGAATCAACTCGCGCTCATAACTGGAGTGCAGCGTTTGAATCAACGGGATCTCCGGGAACACTTTTTTCATTGCAAGACCGGCAATGGGATGATGGGCATGGATCAAATCGTATTTTTTATTCATCCGAAGTCTCGTCCACCACAGATAATCCCGATAGGTCTGGATATATTTTTGAACCACAGGACTTTCTCCATACACGGTCCAATCAAAGGTTTCAAATACAATTTCATCATTACCTTTATTGCGGATTCGCTTGGGTAACCAGAACAGATCCATCTCCCAACGGCTGGAACGAAAGCGTTCCTGAAGATAAGGAATCATGGAAGAGACACCACCGGGCTGTTCCGGCGGGAAGAAGAGTGCTTGCAATAAATTCATGTCGTACATCCCCTTTTCGATTGCCCCGGGTTACGATATAGCCTGGCAATTATGATATAGTTGTGTATATGTACAAGATCAGGTGCTTCAGTTCCATACTTTAATTTTATCGGTATACACCTGAAACAGCAACATACAAAAGGAGAAATGAATGATGATAGAAGAACGGCTGCCCGCCGCTTACACCAAGGTCATGCACGAAATGCTGGGACAAGAGGCGGACGCTTTTCTAAACAGCTATACGGCCCCTAGAACACAGGGACTGCGTTTCAACACGTTAAAAAGTTCATTAGAAGACGGTGCCGACGCTGCAAAGAGAGCAACTTCGTTGTTCGGACTTACACCTGTGCCTTGGTGTCCCGAAGGTTATTATTACGAAGAACCGCTGCGGCCGGGCAAACACCCGTTTCATGCAGCCGGGCTATATTATATTCAGGAGCCTTCAGCAATGTCCGCAGCCGAGCTGCTGGCCCCTCAGCCAGGTGAGATCGTACTCGATCTGGCGGCAGCTCCCGGCGGAAAGACCACGCATATTGCTGCCTTAATGCAAGGTCAAGGCCTCCTAGTATCCAATGAGATCCACCCGGAGCGGGCTAAAATACTGGCTGAGAACGTAGAACGGCTGGGCATCCCGCATGCATTAGTGACAAGTGCCACACCGGGCGAGCTTGCGCAGCGATTCCCAGACACCTTTGACAAAATCATGCTGGACGCCCCCTGCTCCGGCGAAGGCATGTTCCGTAAAGATCCGGGCGCTATCGCTGAGTGGTCTCCTGAGCATGTGCTGATGTGCGCGGCGAGACAATGGGATATTCTGCAGGATGCTTACAAGATGCTGAAACCCGGCGGCACCATGGCCTATTCTACTTGCACCTTCAATCACAAAGAGAATGAGGATACTATCACCCGGTTTACGGATCAATATCCGGATATGCAGCTTCTGACCTCTAAACGGCTTTGGCCTCATCTGGAAAAAGGAGAAGGTCACTTTGTGGCACTACTTCGTAAAGATGTTCAGGAGGAACCTGTACGCGTAAAGACTAAACGCAGCTCCTCTGGGGGCAAAGGTAAAAACACATCACGAACCCATTCCGCCGCACAAGGTGCTTTCCAGCAGTTTGATGCATGGGCAGCAGCCGAGCTGCCTGGTTTTCCTTGCCGGGGTATTCCTCTCCTGTTCGGCGAGTCTCTGTATTTGCTGCCGGAAGCTTTTCATGACAACATGCATACCGGACTACTCGATGGCCTCCGTGTCCCCCGTGCCGGTCTGCACATAGCCCATCTGAAGAAGAACCGGATTGAACCGGCGCATGCACTGGCCATGGCGCTTCATGCGGACCAAGCCACACGCAGCTTCAGCTTAACGGCGGACGGTCCCGAAGTTCACGCTTGGCTGCGCGGAGAGAGCCTGCCGGTACCCGCGGACCTCCATGGCTGGACACTGGTTACTGTAGAAGGTCTGCCGCTCGGTTGGGGCAAGGCCAGCATGGGGCAGCTGAAGAACCATCTCCCTAAGGGACTGCGGATCATGTAGCCTTTTTCATATTCTTCATTAAAAAAGAGACCGGAAACACAGTCGGCTTAATCGCCGCTAATGTTTCCGGTCTCTCTTTTTATTTGCAGCTATTACCTGAGACTTAAGACAGGCAGTATTTAACCAGCGCATCGCGAACGCCATGTTCATTGTTAGTTCCGGTCACGGCATCGGCCGCAGCTTTCACTTCAACAGGGGAATTATCCATGGCGATCCCCATTCCGGCGTAGGTCAGCATCGAAATATCATTAAAATAATTGCCGATAGACAGCACCTCTTCTTGAGCAATACCGAGCTGTTTAGCGAGATTCTTCAACGCATTGCCTTTGGATGCCTCCGGGTGCATGAAATCGATAAAAAACTCACCGCTCCGGAGCATGTTATACTGCTGTGTCCATGTTCCCCACTCCCGCTGGGCTTCGTTCAAGATATCCGCCTGGGTGAATACCGTGAATTTAAGGATCGGCTCGCGGAAGTCTTCCCAGGCCGGCAAGGATGCAGGCATAATCCGGAAGTGCTCGTACATGTAATGAGCTTCCTTAGTCAGATTCTCCACATTGTCCACATACATGTCAAAAGCGGTACTCACATCAAAATGAATCGACCGCTCCCGGCAATAGGCAATATACGGATCCAGCCCGCGCGCGTCCATACCATACTGGTGCAGTACTTCACGGTCCTCAACACGCACCGTAGCTCCTCCATTATGTCCAAGCACATAGCCGCTCAGACCCAATTCTTCCATAAAAGGAATGGAGTTCTGCGGGCTGCGTCCTGTACATAATACGATTTGCCCGCCTTTCGCGGTAACCTCAGCAATAGCATCCTTGTTCTCGTCACTGAGGTGATGATCATCGTTCAGCAGTGTCCCGTCGACATCAAGGGCGATCAGCTTAAATTTCATGTTCCACACCATCCTTGTTTCTCTATTTATCTATTTCTCCGCTCCCAGCAAGCTTAATTCCTCAGAGGTCAGCTCCCGGTAGGAACCCAGGGGCAAGCTCTCATCAAGCTTCAGCTCTCCCATGGATACCCGCTTCAGGAAGGTAACCTTCTTGCCTACAGACTGGAACATCCTCTTAACCTGATGAAATTTGCCTTCCGTGATCACGAGTGAAGTGTAGGAGATTACTTTAGCTCCACGCTCTCTGCCCAGTATGGTTAGCTGTGCCGGTTGGGTAACGTAACCGTCTTCCAAGGTGACTCCAGCCGCAAAGGCTGCGATATCATCAGCATCAACTTCGCCTTCCACCGTTGCTTCATAGGTTTTGGGCACATGCTTCCGTGGTGACAGCAGCTCATGAGCGAGCTTGCCGTCATTGGTCAATAGGAGCAACCCTACCGTATCCTTGTCCAGACGTCCAACGGGAAAAGGTTCGAACCGGGCATATTCTTCTTTCAGCAAATCCACCACGGTGCGGTCCCTGCGGTCCTCCGTTGCAGACAAGACACCCGGTGGCTTGTTCATCATCAAATAAATATGCTCACGGTACAGCACAGGTACTCCGGCTACCTCAATCTTGTCCTTATACGGATCAACATGCGCACCGCTGTCCTTAACGATTGTACCATTGACAGTTACCGCCCCGGATTTCGCCTGTTTGCGGATATCGCTGCGTGACCCAAAGCCGGCATGGGCCAATACTTTGTCGAGTCGCTGCGTTTTGGCAGCATTGCCTGATGACTTCATGTTTATGTCCACCTCCAGCCTGCGGGATATTCGTTCTTAAGCATACCATCCTGCCATTTGCCCCAACCGGCGCTGTACCCGTCGATGCATACCAGAACGTAGCCCTTGTGCGGCATCCCCTGCCTCATCGTTAGACGCTCTTCAGGAATAGTTAATGTCTCACCTTTTAGATAGGATACAGCCTCACCGCTATCCGTAGATAACGACAAACTACGAAGACTTTCTCCGGATTGTAGTGCCGTAGCTAACGGGTGCCCGGGAACGAAACGGCCATTGCGCACCGAACCGACATACCAACCCGGACGGACGGTCTTTAGTCCGTTAAGCGCTTCTTTGGGAAGTGGTGAAATATATAAATGTTCTCCGAAAAAAACAGGATATCCAGATGGTTGAAACGTCAGATGTTCCTGAAGAAATTGCGAATAAGCAGAAAGGGCAGTTTCTTCGCCCGAATGCTGATCACTTTTTCCTTTGCCTGCAGCATTTTTACCACCGGATGAACGCCCACCTTTGCCGCCCGCCTGAGAATTCCGCGGTGATGACTTTGAGGATGACTGGTGTACACTTACCTCAGTTGCTCGGACAGGATGCTGCCAATTCTGCTCATCCGCTCTGCTCTGACGATTCGGTGCCACTTCAGCAGCAAGAGCAGTATCCACCTGTTCATGCCGCAGCACGGCAACGAAATGACCTTCCCCCTTGATCTTATGCGGCCAAAGGCGGGCCGTTCCATGCAGCTCACCATAGCCAGGGGCGAAGGAGCCTGTCCCGCCGACAGGCACAACAGAAAACTGCGGATGTCCAGAGAGAAACTCCGCGATTGTCCCTTCGTTCTCTTCTGGGGCAAAGGTGCAGGTCGAATAGACCAGCGTCCCGCCCGGCGCCAGCGCGTACGCTGCAGATTCAAGAATGTCACGCTGCATCGCGGCATATTTTGCCGGAGTCCCTGTGTCCCACTGCTTCACCATATCCTCGTCCTTACGGAACATTCCTTCTCCGGAGCATGGAGCATCGATGAGGATTTTATTAAAAAATCCTGGGAATGCTGCCGCAATCCGCTCTGGAGATTCGTTCAGAACGATCGCATTCCGAGCTCCGTACAACTCCAGATTCTTCGCCAGCGCTTTAGTGCGCTCAGGATGCAGATCGTTGCTCACCAGCAGACCCTGCCCTTGCAGCTTAGCTGCAATCTGCGTGGATTTCCCGCCTGGAGCCGCACACAAATCAAGTACGCGGTCACCCGGCTGAGCATCCAGGAGCTCTGCAGGTGCCATGGCGCTCGGCTCTTGAATGTAGTACAGTCCAGCGTGGTAATAAGGATGCTTCCCCGGTCTTGCACCTTCTGCGGTATAAAATCCAGTCTTACACCAAGGGATTGGTTCCACTTGAAATGGAACGATACGCTGCAGCTCCTCTGCCGAGATTTTGAGCGTATTGGCCCGTATACCGCCATAAGGAATTTCGTTATAGGTTTGTGCAAATTGTTCATATTCCGTACCCAGCAGCTCTTTCATTCTCTCGGTGAAAGAGTGCGGCAGTTGTGCAGCCATGTTGTGCCGTCCTCCTGGAATATATCCGTCCTCATATTTCAAGGAACACCCCTGCGGGTGTTCCTTTTATGGAAAGCGTATTTAATGAACGAGATAAATTCTATTTATATTTTGAAGCCTTTGATCTTTGCGGACCCCTGCGCTGAGGAATATTGGGCTTTATCTGGGATGACGCAGCCTCCACTTCCTGTGCCAGCACTTGATCTATAACCTGTAACGTTAAATCATAGTAAGCAAACGGCCGTTCTTCATAGTTATCCAGCCGGACGGAGTAATCCTGAAGCTCCGACACCAGCTTGGCGAGGTCAATACCCAGTGTCTGCGGGGGATATTTCTTCAGTCTGTCAGCCGCCCGTTTCATCAAGATGATACCGCCGCGAACATTCCCGTCCCGGAAATGGTACAGCCCCACAGCCGCTTGAAGAAGTCCTTTGTAGAGCGGGTCACGGTCACGGGCCAGCCATAACTTCTCCAGCACTTCATGACACTCAAAGTAATCGCGGTCACGGTTGAAATAGACCAGAAAAGCTACATAGAGCTCTTCATAATCATAAGCCATCCGGCTGACTGCCTTTCTTCGCATCAGAGAGCAGCCCTCTGACATGATCCAAAAGATCCTTCATGTCATCCATATCCTGAGTCTGCCAGATTTCATTGAAACGGTTCTGGCATTCAATTGCTTCATTCACCAGGTGGTAGAAATATAACTGGTGAATCGCCTTCAGCACCTGGGTCGTTGCATTCGAGTTCTCTTCGAATGTCTTCTGAGCCTCCAGAATCTCTTCGCGTATACTTGACATTTCACTGTCCAGGATTGACGCAGCTTCGGCAGCTGTCTTTAGACGTACCCGCATTTCATCCGGCAGGCTTTCCCGGTATTTATAATTGAGCGAATGCTCAATGGTTGCCCAGAAATTCATTGCTAGTGTGCGGATCTGGATCTCGGCAAGCACGATCTTCTGTCCCAGCGCCGTCTGCACAGGATATTTAATAATCATATGAAAGCTACGGTAACCGCTCTCTTTATAATTCGTAATATAATCTTTCTCATACAAGACCTCGAGATCCTTGCGTTCCCGGATATACTCAGCAACTCTGCGGATGTCCTCCACAAATTGGCACATAATGCGGATACCGGCCATATCTTCAATGCCTGTCTCCAGGTCTTCCATCTTCACATTCAACCGCTGCGCCTTCTCCAGTATACTGGACAAGCGTTTTACGCGTCCGGTTACGAATTCAATCGGAGTATATTCTTCCCTTTTTTTCAGCTCCGACCGCATGGTCTTGAATTTAACCTTAAGTTCCTCCACAGCCTGTTCATATGGTAGTAAAAATGTACCCCAGTCCCTACCGTCCATCGTTCTTGTCCTCCTGTCCTGTCACCTTCAATGATGATCCGCGCCCACCGCGTCCGATAAACGCCGGAATCCATCCCGCCGCAGCAGTTGCCTTAGTCCGGCATGAATTGCACGGTTGACCTCCGGCCCTTCGTAAATGAGGGCTGTATAGATTTCGACCAGACTCGCACCTGCTCGGATTTTGTCGTAAGCATCCTGGCTCGTAAAGATACCTCCGGAGCCAATAATCGGTAGCTTCCCGCCGGTCTGGCGGTAAATCTTGCTTATGATTTCCGTGGAACGGTCTTTGAGCGGTTTTCCGCTTAATCCACCGGTCTCCCCCGCACTTGCATGGGTTAAACCGTCCCGGTTCACGGTTGTATTCGTAGCAATGATACCATCCATTCCGGTTTCTGTCAGCGTATGTACCATAACCTCAAGCTCTGCATCACTGACATCCGGCGCTATCTTGACCAGTAGGCTCTTACGGATGCCGCTTTCCTTGTGCTGAAGCTCCATCTCCTCTTTCACTTGGCTCAGCAAGAACGATAATTCATTGCCATGCTGTAGACTGCGCAAATCAGGAGTATTCGGGGAACTGATATTCACCACAAAAAAATCACCGTACGGATATAGAGTACGGATACACTGGCGGTAATCCTCATGAGCCGCGTCATTAGCGGTTGTCTTATTCTTGCCGATATTAACAGCGATCGGAACGGGCCGCTTGACGATTTGTTTAAGCCGCTTCGCCATGCTCTCCGCACCTTCATTGTTAAAACCCATCCGGTTGATCAGAGCTTCATCGGAAGGAAGACGGAATAATCTCGGGCTTTCATTTCCCGGCTGACCCTTCGGTGTAACCGTACCTACTTCCATAAAACCAAATCCAATGGAAGAGAAGCCGGCAACCGCCTGTGCATTCTTATCCAATCCTGCTGCAAGTCCGACCGGGGTCTTAAAATGTTGTCCGAATACATCCATGGCAAGGTCCGGGGTCTCTGGGACTCCATACATCAACCGGAGCGCCGCACAGCCTCCCGGCATTAATGAGGCTTTCTCAAGTCCGCCAACGACGAGATGGTGCGCCTTCTCCGGGTCCATTTTAAAGAAAAAAGGTTTGGCAATCTTGCGATATAACACCGTTCTCGCTCCTTTAAGGGGTTCTCTGCTTAACCTTCTCCCCGATTCTGTTACTTTCGTATATAATTTTATCCTTTTCCTATCGAAAAGAAAAGTTCTTACCCTCAAAAGATGCTTCAGACACGTTTAGGTGAGTATAGTAATTTTCATGTAAACGCATTACAATGTAAGGGTAAGACCGATTAAGAGAGAAGGAAGGTAGAGCCGCATGTCAACCAAACGTAAACCACCTACATTGCAGCAGAAAAAAGAAGAGGTTAACCGCAAAGCTATTTTATGGATCGGGGCAAGCCTTGTATTACTCATTCTTCTTATCCTTGTTTTATTCATCGTAACAGGCAATTAATTCAACCAATGATATACTTTGCGGGGGTTGGTCTGTTTCTGGGCTACCGAAGGGCTAAACCGTTCCTTTGGCAGCAGCAGCTCTGCGGGCAGAACCCCTTTACTTATTTTCACTTTGGTGCCCATAGGCACCAGCGCGAACAGCTCCTCCACATCTGCCCGTTTCATCCGGATGCACCCCAGCGATTCATCTTTCCCGATACTATCCGGCTTATTCGTACCATGAATGGCATAATTCGTACCCGAAAGCTGCATGCCACGGCTGCCAAACTCTCCCTTGTCACTTCCATTAGGGTTCACGACTTTATCCGTAATCACAAAATCCCCCATTGGTGTTCTTCCTCCACCGAGGCCTACTTCATAATTCCGTATTAGAACCGAACCGCTCACTACCGCCAAGCGGTGTTTTTGTTTATCTACAATAATGGACATCGGTTCTGTCAAAAAGGGTGTCATCGCGAACCCTGCTGCCTGGGAGGCTGTAGCGTTTGATTGCCCTTGCCCTTTGTCCGGTATTTCCTGATTGGAGCCTGGTAATTCTCCTGCGGGTGAAATTTCTCCATTCGGCGCTGCTACCGCTTCTTTAAGCGGCTCGAAAGCTTGCTTGATGAACGGAGTCGTTCCAGCAAGCCAGTTCCCCGGAAATTGACCTGTCAGTTCCTTCAAAGTAGCCGGCATCCTACCTTTGCTGTTCCGGAAAGCCCTGATCGCACTCGACAGTGTGCCAAGTTCCTCCTGTTTATCCTGCCATTGCGCCGCCTTCTTAAGCAGCTTGCCCGCTTCCGGAGGTTGACAAGAGCATGCAGCAGCATTATAGGACTGGTATTCAACCCGTCCGTTCTCTGTCTTCTCCAGTGTATAATCCAAAGGCAGCCGCTCCTGCCAAAGCAGCCATTGCCCTGACCGCTTCATTCCGAGCACTGCCGTGAGAGGGGAAGACTCCTTCCCGCTCAGCAGAGTGGTTATTCCTTTGGCAGTTACCATCTCTTGCCCGGTTTCAGCCGCAGTGAATACAACTCCGCCAGCTGCAGAAGGAATTGTCCCTGCTGTAGACTTGCCAGGCTTTGTCACATCAGAAGCAGTTAGTGTATCCGATGATCGTTCACTCTCTTGTTCATTCATATAAATCCCCGGAGCAACTGCTGGAGGTATAATAATCATGAACAGCATAAATAAACCCAGCAACAGATATCGGATCTTCCGTCTGTTCTGGTCCCGCTGCCGGCCTGCCCAAACCAGTCCCTGCTCATACTCACGCAACAGCTCGGCGGGTACTTTGCTGTGCTCGAACGCCTCATATACGCCTCCTGCTTCATTGAAACAGTAATTCGCTTTACCTTCCTGACCGTTCTTATGATATTCCTTTCCAAGCAAGTACCATGCCATTTTATTCTCGGGATGTTTCTGTACATATTGTTTGAGGTACTGCGAGTCCTTCATCGGGACCTCCGTTTGTGTAATGTTTTTATTCTTTATATCGGCAATTCACCGGTTAAAAAAAAGACACCTCCAGCCGAATAAATTTCCGGCAAGTGAGATGTCTCTTTGCAAGTTCTTGTGCAGCAAGGGAATTAGCCTTCTTTGTTGAAAGGCACGTCCGCAATTTTAATAGAATCTGTCGGGCATCCATCAGCAGAATCCTGGAGATCATCGAACAAATCATCAGGAATAGCTGTTACGCCATGGTTTCCGTCATTCTCATAAATGACTTCCGCCAAACCTTCGTCATCATAATCAAAAATATCAGGGGCCGTCGCTCCACATGCACCGCAAGCAATGCAAGTATCTTTTTCGACCCAAGTATACTTAGCCATATTTATCTTTGCCTCCTGTAAACTTCCTACGCAACATTAGCAGCGTTTTATTTTTCTCATATTAATATAAATAGACTACAATTTCAATGGATATTCAACACGTTTGCATTTCTGACGCAATATGCGGCACCTTAAATAACATTGGGCAGAACATCTATGTCACTATTCAGATGAATCCACCTCAAGCAAATTATCTTTCTGAAGGGAAGTCCCTCTCTCCTTATGATTCCGCAAGAGTGCCGAGTGTGAATCACTGAGCATTCCGGCCGTCAGTACCGCATTCTCTCCAAACTTATTACGTAGCATGTCCATCGCCTTGTTCAAAGATTCCTTCTTGGGCTGACGCTCATAATCGAATAAATCAAGCTGGATGGCCGACTCTTCCTTCGGCTTTAGACCCTGAAGTGTGACTCCCAATAGCCGCACCGGCTTATCCCCTTTCCAATGACGGATAAAGAGGTTGCATGCTGCTTTATATATATCCTCCGCACTCTCAGAGATCGTCTCAAGCTGGCAGGAACGGGTGATGGTCTTCATGTCCGGTGTGCGGATGGTGAGCTGGATTCCAGAAGCCATTAATCCCTGGCGTCTCAGACGGCGGGCTACCTGATCACTAAGATTAAGCAGGATCGGACGCGCCTCTATAATCCCTGTTACATCTCGCGGCAGCGTGGTCGTGTGACCGATGGATTTGCTCTGCTCCCGCTCAGGGTTTACCTCAGAGTGATCCACACCATTCCCCGCACGTTTTAACCACGAGCCCAACACTCCGAAGTGCTCGATTAGCATTCCTTCATCCGCTGCTGCCAGCTGACCAATATTGTGAATGCCGATTTTCCGCAGCTTCTCTGCCGTTTTATCGCCGATTCCGAACATCTCATTACAGGGTTTATTCCAAAGTATGCTCGCAACATCACGCAGTCTCAGCACGGAGATCCCGTTTGGTTTTTTCAAATCGGACGCAATCTTGGCCAGAAGTTTATTAGGCGCAACACCAATGGAGCAGGGAAGCCCGAGTTCCTCCCGAATTCGGCGCTGAATCGCCTCCGCGATCTCAAGCGGGGTTCCGAACTGCTTGGAGCCCGTAATATCTAAATAACATTCATCGATAGAAACAGCCTCCAAGAGTGGGGTATAGCTGTATGCGATCTGCATGAATGCATTGGAATATTTGCGGTACAGGTTGAAATCCGGTTTAATCACAATCAATGAAGGACAAATTCGAAGCGCCTTCTGCACCTGCATTCCTGTTGAGATCCCCACTCTTCGTGCGGCGTAGGAACATGTGACAATAATTCCTTTTCGCAGCTCTACACTGCCGGCAACCGCAGTCGGCTTGCCCTTGTACTGTTCGGGCTCCTCCGCCTCATGCACAGAACAATAGAAGGCGTTCATGTCCACATGCAGAATAACTCTGCCGCTTGCCGGATAATACTGTTCAACATTATGCATAGGTATACACCTTCTTATCTCGCTTACCCTTATCCAATTAGGATACCCCTACTAACATGCCTAGGTCAACGGGCGAACATCCGCAAAGTTCTCTGTTACATTCCCGCGTAAAAATGCTATAATATAAAAATTCAAACTTTAGGAGGTCACTCATGTCTATGTCCATTTCCATCTTCGACACTACGCTGCGTGACGGCACCCAAGGCGAAGGTATTAGCCTGTCGGCCGATGACAAGCTGAAAATCGCCAAGAAACTCGATGATCTGGGTGTGCACTATATTGAAGGTGGCATCCCGGGAAGTAATAACAAAGACATTGAGTTCTTTAAAAGAGTAAAAGAGCTGCATTTGAACGCCAAGATCACGGCTTTCGGCAGCACACGGCGCAAAAATTCACTAGCTGAGAACGACGATAATCTGCAGCGGATGCTCAATGCAGGAGTACCGGCCGTCACACTAGTCGGCAAATCTTGGGACTTCCATGTCCACACCGCACTACAAACCACCTTAGAAGAGAATCTTGCTATGATCGGCGATTCTATCTCTTACCTGAAACGAAACGGGCTCGAGGTAATCTTTGATGCCGAGCATTTCTTCGACGGATACAAACATAATCCGGAGTATGCAGCCGCGGTTCTTGCGAAAGCGAAGGAATCCGGAGCGGATTGGCTGACGATGTGCGATACGAACGGCGGTACGCTTCCTTTTGAAATCCATGAGATTGTTACCGCAATGGGAATTCATCTCCCGGATGCTCGTCTTGGCATTCACACCCATAATGACTGCGAGCTGGCAGTAGCTAACACCCTGAGCGCAATCCAAGCCGGGGCCCGTCAAGTACAGGGTACGATCAACGGTTACGGCGAACGGTGTGGCAATGCTAACCTGTGCTCGATCATTCCAACACTGCAGCTTAAAATGGGACTTCAGTGTATCCCGGAGGGTGCACTGCCGCAACTTACCAATACCGCCCGTTTTATCAGCGAGGTTGCCAATGTGAATATGCCTGTGAACCAGCCATACGTCGGAACGGCGGCTTTCGCGCATAAAGGCGGAATTCACGTTTCAGCCATCCTCCGCGACTCACGAACCTACGAGCATATCGCTCCGGAGAAAGTCGGCAATAAGCAGCGGGTGCTGGTATCTGAATTGGCAGGTCAGAGCAACGTGCTATCCAAAGCACAAGACATGGGTCTCACACTGGATCCCAGCAGTGAACAGGCACGCAAGGTTATCGATAAGATCAAGTCGCTGGAGCATCAGGGTTATCAATTCGAAGGTGCAGACGCCTCGCTTGAGCTGCTTCTCCGTGAAGCAACTGGTGAGATGAACGAATTATTCACTTTCGAATCCTTTAAAATGCTCGTTGAAAAAACCTCAGGCCAACCGGTTGTTTCCGAAGCCTTCGTGAAGCTGAAGGTTGCCGGCGAAAGCCTGTATACCGCTGCAGAAGGCAATGGTCCAGTCAATGCACTGGATAATGCTCTGCGGAAAGCACTGCTTGCCTATTTCCCGCAACTCAAAGAAATGCATCTGTCTGACTATAAGGTGCGGGTTCTTGATGAGAAGGATCAGACAGCAGCCAAGGTGCGGGTATTGATCGAATCCAAGAATTATACTGATACCTGGAGTACCGTAGGTGTATCCGGCAACGTGATTGAAGCGAGCTGGGAAGCGTTGGTTGACAGTATGCGCTACGCCCTGCTGGGCCAGATCTCCTTGGAGAAGAGCAATATTGTCAGCACAGAACCCCGGGGTTTGGTAAATCACTAGAATAGATACAAAATCCCCATTAAGCAGTAAGTGCTTAATGGGGATTTCTACGTCAGAGAGCATTATGGCTTGGTCAGCCTTATGATCTTTTCTTCTAGTTCATCCTGCGTCATCAGACCGATGACAACCTCAGAGATTACTCCGTCCTTGCCGATCAATACATTTGTCGGAAAAGCGGCACCGTTATATTTAGCATACACATCACCTTTCAGATCAAACATTACCGGGAAATTCAGACTATACTTTTTGATGAAGCGTTCCGCATAAGGCTTGTAATCCTGACTGGTAACATTTACTCCATAGACATCAAGAACATCCTTGTATTTTGCTGCCAGGGCATTAAGCTCTGGGGCTTCCAGCTTGCAAGGATCACACCATGAAGCCCAGAAATTAAGCAATACGGCTTTGTCTCTTGGACCTCCGATAGAATAGCTTTCCGTTTCCCCTTGCAGTTTGAATGCAGGTGCAAGCGTACCTGCTTGCGGGCTGGTTTCAGCAGCGCTGCTAACCTGCCCGAGCACCGGGAGTGAATCAGAAGCTTTATCGTGCTCCCGCCATAACACTAATACGATTAGAAAGACCGTCACAGCGATTACCGCCAGGTTGCGTTTATTTACAGCCTTCATTATGGCTCTGTCCTTTGCAAATGGGATAGTACCTCCTATTGTACCCTCATTTGCAGGGGTTTCAAACCTGACTATATAAGACGAACAAAAAAAATAACAAAAAGCGATAAGGAACGGTGGGGAATTTTGGAACTGTAGGAGCGTAGCGTTCGCCTTTGTCTCCGGGATTTCAACCGCGAACTGCGGTATCAATCAAAGAAATCTGGAGACAACAGCGACCGGAAGTCCAAATATTCACCGTAGTGACGACTACGCTCACTTTAGTTTCTTATGTTCAATTTATATAGAACAAAAAAAGAGATTCCGCCCGAAGACGGAACCTAAAGAAGAGAGAGGGGTGAACCATGACAGCATTCCAGGGACAATTCCCGCCTATTGGGCTGAAGAATTCCGCACAACAGCTACTGGGGGAGCACCTGTTGTCCAGTTATCCGCGCGAAGCCTGCGGCATTCTGCTGGGCGCTGCCGCAGCGGGGGGCATGCGGATCGACACCTATGTGCCCATTCGCAACGTAGCGCCTGACCCGCTGCACGCGTTCATTCCTCATCCGGAGGATTGGGTGAAGACCGTATATCTCGAACCGGCTCCCATCGGCTTTTTCCATTCCCATCCGCATTCAAGTCCAGAGCCTTCTTTCTCGGATCTTGCGGGCCTTACGGCTCTGGGACCTGAATTTCTGGTCTATTTAATCGGTTCGCCAGGACAAGACAGCCAGCACCCTTCACTGAACGGATATTATATCGACCGCTTTAGAAACGTTCATGGTAAACTGGAATGCCGCCTTGTTCAAGCAGCCGTCTATGCTCTGCTCAAGTAGGCGTACAAATCACCAAGTGTCTCCACTTGACGGCGCTTGGCAATTTCGCGCAGATAGGAGACCCATAACTTCGCAGTCATTTTGGAATCTTCAAGTGCATTATGCCTGCCATATATCGGAATCCCGTGTACAGCAAGCAGCTCGTCGAGCGAATAATTACTCCGCTGCGGTTCCAACCACCGAGCTAACATCATCGTATCCAATACACGATTGGTCAATTGAACCTTGGAGGTCTTCCAAAGTGCCGCATTCAAAAAGGATTTATCATGGGCACTGGCATGGGCCACAAGCACATTCGACCCGACAAAGGACATGAAATTATGAAGGCAGTCCATTAAAGGCGGTGCGGTGCGGGTCATATCCTCCGAGATTCCGGTTAACTCCGTAATATTGGACGGAATATTGGTCTGACAGTTAACCAAAGTATAAAAGTATTCCTCTTCCTTAATTTCCTCTCCGACTACTTTCACTGCTCCAAAGGATATAATCTCATCTCCATGCTGATGCGAAAATCCAGTTGTCTCCAGATCAAATATAATCGTCGTTAACTCCGACAGCGGTGTGTGCAGCACTTCAGGTCTACGCTTCTCGCGCATCAGGGAACGGATAAAAGCCATCTGCTGCGCGGTTTGCTGCGCACTGTCTCCGCCTCTGATTGAAGCCAGAGCGGATGGCATACCGCCCTGTCTCAGGTTGTTCCAGAATCCTCCGCCTTTGTTTGGCTCCTTCATGATTGTCTCCTTTCCGCTGACCGGAGCTGACGCTGCAGAGCCCGATGAATACGCCTGACGAGCAGCAGACTTTCACGCAGCTCAGACAGCTGTTGCTTATTCTTCAGTTCACTTTCGGGTACATAATCACTGCTGTACAATAAACCGTCCTGGCTGGTAAATGGAGTACTTACCCTCATTTTCAGAGCTGTTAAAAAAGCTTTACGAACCCCCTCCAGCTGCTTGTATATCCCCAGCGACTCGAGAGCTTCTAATCTTCTTAATGTCGACGTCTCGCCGATGCCCTGCTCCAGTGATAAATGACGAACACAATTCACTAATGGAATATAGACTCCGTATTTAATGTCAAATCCCCCAGCATGATCTCCAAAGCGTTCAGTCAGTACCTGCCCCAGCAGATTGAGTGTTGCTTTATGCCGGACTGTATTCCGCAGGACAGCTAAGCTCAGTTTGGAATTACCGGCGAATCCGGCATGAAAGGCTCTGCGCCACTGCAAAGAAAGCTCCGGACTTCCAGCCACATGCCTCATATCCGAGGAAATAATAAGATATCGAATAGGTTCCCACTCGAGCTGGGTTCTCCAACTGATTAACTGTTCCTCCCATTCACCGAGCGTTTTACGCCACAATGGTTCGGAGCACATAACCTTGCCTTCGCATTTCTCATAACCAACCTCAGCAAGCAGATCAGACAGCATGTAACCGAACTGTTCAAAATACCGGGTCTTGAACTCATCCGGCTCCCCTTCGATTATCAGACCGTTATCCTGATCACTCCACATGGTCGCTTCCTGCCTGCCCGCACTTCCGAACACAATAAATGAATAAGCACATGGAGGCGGGCCGAAGCCCGCCTCCTTCATATGTGCTTCACATATTTGTACCGCAGTCTGAGCGACTCTATCGTGCATCCCATTCACACGGAACATCCACTCTTCTATGGGAAGATGAGACAGCTGTTCCAGCAACTTATTTTGACAGATGATACGACTTCGTCTTAACTCCTGCGGCGAACCGGCGCTTACGATGGACATATAGTCCTTATCGTTGCTCCATTCGTTTGTCTCCATCGATGTCACACGGTCCGCCTCCCTATAAGTGAAGTAAAATTAATGTTTAAGGGTTTTGGATTCTGAATCAGCAATCAGCTTCATTTGCTCAGGGTATCCGTAAGTTCCATGTTCGCTGATATCCAGCCCCATCAATTCTTCCTCTTCTGTAACGCGGATGCCGATTGCCAGCTTCATTACGTACAAGATGATGAAGGAAAGAGCAGCTACGAATACGAAGGTTCCGGCTACACCCAGCGCCTGAACTCCAAGTTGGCTGATACCGCCGCCGTAGAACAGACCTGCTTTACCAATACCAACGGTCTCAACAAGCTCAGGTGTTGCGAACAGACCAGTGGACAATGCTCCCCACATCCCGGCGATACCATGCACGGAGAATGCGTAGATTGGATCATCCAGACCTGCACGTTCCAACCATTGGGAGGTCATGAATGTGAATGCTCCGGCTACAAGACCAATAACGATGGCTGCCCAAGGTTCTACGAATGCGCAGGCGCCAGTGATGGCAACGAGAGCTGCAAGAACACCATTAAGCATTGCCGGAATATCAGACTTGCCGAAGTACAACCAAGAAGCGATCAATGCTGCCAGACCACCTGCAGCTGCTGCAAGGTTCGTTGTCAGAGCAACGTGTCCGAAGAAGCCGCCCATTGGGGACAGTGCACTACCAGGGTTGAATCCGAACCAGCCGAACCAGAGAATGATGACACCGAGTACAGTGAATACTTGGTTGTGACCTGGAATAATAACCGGCTTGCCTTCCTTGTTGAACTTACCTAGACGAGGTTTAAGCAGGATCGTCGCAACAACCGCTGCCGTCGCACCTGTAAGATGGACTACAGTGGAGCCTGCATAGTCTTGCATTCCGAGCTCAGCCAACCAGCCGCCGCCCCATACCCAGTGAGCTACGACAGGATATATGACAATAGAGAATAAAATTCCGAAGATAATGTATACACTAAGCTTCGCACGTTCTGCCATACCACCAGATACGATAGCCAAGGATACCGCTGCGAAAGCCATTTGGAACAAGAACTTAACATTCAATGTCACATCTGAGAAGGCTAGTGATTCGAAAGATGAACCAGTTGTGTCTCCGCCATACAGAAAGCCTGTTGTGCCGAAGAAACTATTACCGTTACCAAAGCCAAGTCCGAAACCCAGTGCCCAGAAACACAAACTCGCGATTGCCAGCGTCAAAACTGTTTTACCGGCTACGTGGCCTGCATTTTTCATCCGGACTGAACCGGCTTCAAGCATTGCAAATCCTGCTTGCATAAAGAATACGAGAATGAATGCGAGGAAAGTGAACGTCGTATCCAACCCGATTTGTAGATCAGGTGCCGTCGGCCCCTCTGCAGCAAATGCGCTAACCGGATATGCCATCAGTGTGAACATGGCCAATAACATGACAAACCATTTCTTTTTCAATACTCCCCACTCCCCTATGTTATATTTTCTAACAAAGCGTGAAACTCTTAATGTCATTATAATCAGAAGTCAGGGAAATTGACAAGAGTATTTTTCGTAAAGCCTCAATTAATTTTTCATTGCACACGAATTCTCCACATTTTAGATAGACACTGGATCATTATTCACAACCATGCATTCGGGTTCAATTAAATCACTGTAAACTGCATTCTAAATGCATTTAAATTACAAGTAATGAATATAAGGCTGCAGACATATACTTTATGAAAGTAAGACGTTTGACTGTACGGTTTTGGGTTTGTTATCATTATATATAGAAGACACATTAATGAGGTGAAGTAACATGGGGATATGAACCTGTACCGGATCGGCGAGTTAGCCAAGATATCTAACATCAGCGAACGTACGGTTGACTATTACACCAGACTCGGATTGATAACCCCCGAACTGCGCAGTGGGAAGAATTACCGCTTGTATGGCCATGAAACCCTCGCTGCCCTGGAACGTATTAATCAATTGAAACATGAAAAATATACATTGGAAGAAATCAAGGTCCTGATGTGCAAATGGAATGACGCCGCCCCGGAAGCCGAAGTCTCCGGGAAGCTGGTGGAGCTGGAGGTTCATATGCAGCAGTTGGAGCGTGAAGTTAAAGCGCTGGAGCCTTTTATAAACCGACTAAAGCCGGGACAGGCCCGAAGCGCATTAGCTACTCTGCTTCCCCAGGGAGCTGCCTGCATCGAAGCTATCCGCCTCCTGCTCTCGCAAGGACCCCCAATGTAAGCTACACCTATTAATTACTACACTCGGAGGAATGCAAATATGTTTATGTATTTATTAGTCATTATCGCCTTTATTTTTTCACTATGGGCGCAGTTTAGAGTCAAGGGCACTTTTAATAAATGGGCAAAGGTTAAAAACGCCAACGGATTAACCGGATTTGAAGCTGCCCGGCATATGCTTGATTCAAACGGTCTCGCACATATACCGATTGAACCCGTTCGCGGAGCTCTTACCGACCATTACGATCCGATCCATAAGGTAGTACGTCTGTCGGAACCTGTCTATTATGAAAGATCCATATCAGCCGTATCTGTCGCATGCCACGAAGTCGGGCATGCCATTCAGCATAAGGTTCATTACCCAATGCTGGCATTGCGGCATAGAATCTTTCCTTTCGTCAATTTCGCTTCGGGTGTTGCACCTTTTATGCTTGTCGCAGGCTTCATATTTAATTACACGAACCTAATTGGTCTAGGCATCGTATTCTTCTCCGCAGCAGTCCTGTTCCAACTCGTTACTCTGCCTGTGGAGTTCAATGCCAGTAACCGGGCGCGGGAAGTCATGGTGTCGCAAGGATATATCCGTAATGAAGAAGAACGCGGTGTAGCCAAAGTCCTAAATGCTGCAGCGTTGACGTATGTTGCTGCCGCTCTCGTCTCCCTGCTTGAGCTGCTGCGCCTAATCACTGTATTCAACAACAGCCGTGACTAATCTCAATCAAACAGAAACCCCGGTAGGCTAAGTGGTCAAGACCCCATTTAGTAGACATTGAAAAAAAACCTAGGATACAAGCTGATTCCTGTACTCAACAGGAGTCAGCTTGTTTA
>NZ_JBGJZO010000044.1:0-15552 GCF_042610485.1 Paenibacillus oryziterrae
CCTTAAGCTAATGGCTACTACTGCCTTCGCCATTCGGGACTTCAACCCTAGAGATAGCGCCCATGCTGGGCGCACTAAAAAAAGCAACCTGTCCGTAACAGATTGCTTTCTTTACGTTGATTTGCTGACTGGCAGTACTTATTCACTTAATCTTGCACTCACCGCTTCGCCTTATAAAACTCATGATACAGCTTCATCAGCGCCCTCTTTTCTATCCGTGACACATAACTACGCGAGATACCCAGCTCTTTCGCAATCTCCCGCTGCGTCCTCTCCTCCCCGCCGGTATCCAGCCCAAACCGCCCAACCACAACTTCCTTCTCCCGGTCACCCAATATGTCCAGGTCCGGTAGATTTTGCTCTTCTCAATATTCAGATCCACCGTCACCAGCAGATCGTCGGCTCCCGAGCCTAAAATATCTATCAAGGTAATCTCATTACCTTCTTTATCCGATCCAATGGGATCGTGTAGTGACACATCCTTGCGTGTCTTCTTTAATGAACGAAGATGCATGAGGATCTCATTCTCTATACACCGGGCGGCAAAAGTGGCCAGCTTGGTCCCTTTGTTTGGACGGTAGCTTTCGATCGCTTTGATCAGTCCAATCGTGCCGATGGAGATCAGATCCTCCATGTCCTCACCCGTGTTATCGAATTTTTTGAGATTGTGGACACGATGCGATGCCAAAAATTCAGTTCCGAGTTTTAACGTACCTGATGTTTCCTTATAATTTACTCCATGTTCGTAAGTAAAAAAGTCTCGCATCATTATTTACACTAAAACATAAAAATGCCCCTGTTAAGTGTTCACAGGGACATTTTCATGCATTCCTAATGCTTAGAACTTTTTGTTAATACGACTTATGCCGAAGCTTAATTGGGTACAGCTTCTCGTCATTTACCACGGGTGTAAAATTTTCAATCCTCTACAGGAAAAATTTTTAGGTTATTTTGCCCCTACTTTACTTAACAGATCCGCTAGCTTTTCCGCATTCTTATCTCTTATATGCAGCATTCTTTCAGAATTACTATTTTTAATTAGGTTGCCCTTTTTAGTTGTAAGATTAATAGTAAGGCTGAATCCGACAATTTCAGAATCAGCGTAAGTAACAGTCATTCGATAAGTTGGTGGACCCACATCAACAGCCCCGCGTAATTTTTTTGCAGTTCTTATAGCATCTTCGAAGATTTGAATGCTTTCAGTGTCAGTGTATGTGTATGTGATTCCCGTTTCTTCCGACACAAGACTCACACTGACGATCTCTTGCTTGGATCTGACTAGTACAAATATTAAAATCATCAAAATTATAAGTGAAATTGAAAGGATGCTAATTCTTTTCATAAACTACCTCCTTACTAAAGAAAGATGGAGACTGATCCTTCAGTCTCCAAATATAATTTTATAACTCATCTGAGTATGTGTTGACAATCTCATTAAGTAAATTATCCCTAACATTATTATCTCGTGTTATAAAGGTTCCAGGTCTTTTCGTAGCTGCAGAATTAACCTCATCCAGAGTAAAAGTCCCTTCGTTTCTATTAATTATTTGATACCGGCCTTGTGAATCCTTCTTTAAAAATAATATATATTCTTGTCCTTTTTGAGTTTCTTTATATCCATCATTTATCATCTTTATTTTTCGTGCACCACCAAATACGACTATACCATTTGATTCAATAACCTCTAAATATTCTCCTATGTTTGACGAATCTCCTGCTAATACTTTTTTAATACTTAGATTATTTAACGTGAAATAATCTTGCAAATCGCCTGTATCGTAAAAAGTTGCTATATGTTTTCTATTTTCAAAATCATCTGTTGGTGATGCAATAACTACGAGATCTGAATAATTTGATAATTCTGATAAGTTGTCATAGCTTTCATGTAGCGTTTCAACGTTAACCTCATTGGGATTAGAAGTATCTGTGTTTAAAGAAGAAACCATAAATGCAGATCCTCCATAAAGGGATCTTAACTCACTAATATCGTAGCTTGAAGGGGTGTTGATGTCTCTATTAGAAGCTGGGTCTTTCCCTTCTGTCATTAGCGATGTACTTTTGTATGTACTTGAAGTTGTGTGTGCTAACCCAAGGGAATGCCCCACTTCATGAGCAGTAGTATGTTTAATTCTTGTTGACGTAAAATTAACACCATCTTTGTGAGTCCTTAATTGATTGTCAAACACCGAAACAACAGAGCGACTCCAAGAAAACCAATTTGGATCTACATTTATACCTAGATCATTATACCAATAAGTCCGTCCATATAAACCGTCTTCCGTTGTAGTTCCAACATAATACCTGTCTACCTGACCAGAATTATTTAGTGTCTTGGAAATTGAGACATTTGCATTTCTTCCGTTCCAAGTGGATACAGCGTGATCAAAATGACTTGTATAACCATATGATGCTATAGATGAATCATACCAGGCTTGAATATGACCATTGTCAGTGCCACCTCGTGGGCTATAAGTGTCAGCACTAACAATAGAAGAGAATAATAACGACATACTTAAAACGGAAAAAGCTACAGTTCTTTTTTCATTTTTACCTCCATAGAATGGGAAAATTTAACTACAGATCTAATATAGCACAAATAGTAGATTAATCCATATATTTGATCTCAATTATCAATAAATGGGGATTTTTACCCAAAAAGTTATCTATGGGATTCGCATCAATGAAGCACGGTTAAGATTTGTCCAAGACCATTACTGACTCGCAGGTCACCCTTGGTAAGGACGTCAACTTTCTACCCGAGGTCACTGGAGTTTACAGAATTAGTCCTTGGCGGCTTTGTTTTTTTTTCGCCGCTCTCGGGACTTTCACCTAGAGAAGACGGCCATGCAGAACTAAAAAGAAAGAGACCTGTCGATTAACAGACCTCTTTAAAAAACATATGGCTTGCCTTATAAAACTCATAATACAACTTCATGAGCGCTTTTTTCTATACTTGTTCTCGCTAATTTCCAGCTCTTTGGCAATCTCCTGCTGTGTACGCTCTTATCGCCTATCAATTCGTTACAAGGAAGATGGCCACAGTACACTGAGATCCTTTTTTCCATCTTCTAGTATATCGGCAATCAATGGCGTTAGAACAGTTTCATGAGAACTAACTAATTTCATCAAATTTACTTTTCATATATTACACAATATGTCAGGAGATATATATCACTGTTATAAATAATATTTTATTGTTATTATTCCCAAATAAGGGGGGTGAAAATTTGAAAACTTATAATAAACCAGAAATCAAGCCAGTAGTTCTTTGGGGTAAAAATCATTTTATTGGTACAAGTCCTATTGAAAAAAGCGCCTAAAAACTTCACTAAAGGAGCTAAGACTAAATGTCTTAGCTCCAAAAAATAATATCTAGGAGTTGTAACTATGAGTACCACCTACTTTAGAAAGCCTTACTACGCCGATGTTTCAGTTACTTCCAGATGTAATCTAAAATGCGACTTTTGTTCGGCATCTGCACCTGGAATTAATTCAAATGTAACTCAGTTAGAATTAGAGGATATCAATAGAATATTCCAAGAACTAGATGAGTTAGAAGTATTACGTGTAAGTTTGGAAGGTGGTGAACCGTTTTTAAGAACAGATTTTTTAGACATAATGAAATTAGCAGATAGATATAATTTTGAGTATTATGTTAACACAAATGCTACCTTAATAACTAGAAAGATCGCTAAAGAAATTAGTAGGACAAACGTTAGTAAACTTTGCATAAGTATTGATGGACCTAATGAAACTATCCATGATAATTGCAGAGGACAAAAAGGAGCATTCAACAAGACGATTTCTGCTATTAAAAACTTGCAAGAATATGATATTAATATAGACGGTATCATCACACTATCAAAATTAAATTCTGATTATTTAATTGAGACCATTGAATTCATCTCAAGTCTTAACATTTCAAATGTTGCAATTATGTTGCTCGCATCAGTTGGTCATGCCTCTGAAAACTTTTCTAACGTTTATCTTCCTTTTGATGAGTGGTCGAATATATTGCTTAATCTTACAGATTTAAGAAAGAAGAATTTGATCACACCAAACGTTAATATCGTATCCACTGGAGAAAGCACTTGTCCGTGGGAGCTATACCTGCCACTGTTAAATAATAACAGGCAAGAGGATATTAATATGTGGATTCGTTCAGATGCGCAAACAAATTTCGGAGTAGACGAATTCTTTTGTACGGCTGGCAAGGATAATCTCGCTATTGATGGACTAGGAAATGTTTATGGTTGCAGTTTAATGGTTTCTGAATCTGAACTTAGAGCAGGGAATATTCTCGAAAAAAGCTTAATAGACATCTGGAATGATTCCGATATTTTTAATGCATTAAGAAGCAATCAATTATCGAATATAAAAGGAGCTTGTGCTTCATGCAAGTTATTGAAAAAATGCGGTGGAGGTTGTAGAGCATGTGCTTTTGCTCTTAATAAAGATATCCACTATTCAGACACGAGATGCCCAGTAGGAGGAATTGTATGAAACAAAAAATTTTAAAAATAGGAACACCATTTATTCTACGAACAGAAAATGATGGAGACGGTGTAATTGCTGTGAATGGCAGTATATTAAAGGTGAACCAAACAACTGTTGAGATAATCGAACGTTTGGAATCAGGTCAAAGTGTTGAAGAAATATCAATACTGATATCATCTGACTATAATGTAAATGCAGAAGAAGTACAAAAAGACATTTTAAGTTTTTTACATCAACTTAACTCATTCATTGATATCACAAAACCAGATTTATTAAATATATTGCATGGTTAAACGATGGGTGCAAAAAAATAGAACCGACCTGCGTTTGATAAACAGTTTAGTTATTCCAATGCTATTTACTCAAATTCTTCAGCTGTTCTTTCAACTAGGCGATCAAGCCATTGTGGGAAGACTCGGTGTTAAAGAGTTTGCGGCGGTAGGCATTGCCTCTTCATTTATATTTTTAATTACAGGTACAATTGGAATTTTATCCACTGCCTTCAATATTATCGGGGGAAGATATTTCGGTCAAAATGATATCATAAAGTTTGGTAAAGCATTTAATACAAGTATGACCTTTTCTATTGTAATTGGTTTAATCTGCGAAGTACTTATCTTAGTATTCGGCAGATGGATATTGAAGTACATTTATAACTTCGAACTTTCAATGTTAAGTCCTGCAAGCCATTACTTATATATCAGCGGATTAGGCATTGGTATGAATATGGTTTTGTTTAATTTTTCTGCCTATTTCAAAAATATTAAGAAAGCAAAAATATTATTAATCAGCTTTACATCTGCTAGTATTGTAAATATTATTCTCGATTATATCCTTGTGTTTGGAAAGTTTGGATTTCCAAAGCTAGGAATGAGCGGGGCAGCCCTAGGGTCCATTACAGGATTTGCAGTGAGTATTTGGATCAGTATGTTGTTTTTCCGTAAAGGTAAAATATTCAGTTTCTCATTCCGCATTGATAAACCTATTGCACACCAGCTAATAAAGCTATATTTCCCTTTAGCTCTTCAAGATCTCATAGAATACACATTATTCGCAATGGGTCTTATGGTTATTATATCCAGAATGAGCGTACAATTGATTGCTGCTTACACGGTATTAACCACTCTGATCGAAATCATTATGATACCTATTTATGGATTTTCCGGAAGTTGTATGACTCTCACCGCACAAGCTTATGGGAAGAAACAGCAAGGCTATGTTAAATATTCATATTTATCTTTCCTGCTATTAATGGTAATAACTATCCCCTTAACACTTTTGATAATTTTCTTCTCCTTTCCATTAACCAGATTAATTACAGATAAAGATTCTATTATAACAGTTGTTCAGCAAGTTCTTCCTTGGGCCCTTGCTTTTAACTTGATCAATGGCCTACAGATGATTATGAAGTCTGCACTTCAAGCAATAGATTTAGAGAAATGGGTACTTATCTATTCTGGATTTATCTATTTCGTGTCTTTAGTCATCATTTATCTACTTGTGACTAAATTTGAATTAATTGGTGTGTATAGTGGCTTCGGCCTATGCTATTTATCTTTATCTTTAGGATACATTTTGAAGTTAAAAAGTAACAACTCTTCTCGTATCAACCTCAACCATAAACAAATAATGTGATGTAAAAATAAGATAAGGTCATCGAATATATTTCGACTGACCTTACTTTTATAACAAAGACTTAGCTCTTTGACCTTATGTGCCTTCTCTTCATTTAATTGCTTCAAAGCTCTACCGATAATTGATAGTCTACATATATCACAATAGCCGCAGTTTTCTTAGATTGATGTTACGTTATCACGTTTGGAGTGCTATCACGCGGCAAGATTCGCTTCATAATGGCGGCATGGCTTTTTGCTCGCCGTGTCTCTGAGGGCACTTCTGTCGATACGCTTCTACACACAGATTTTCCATACGTAGGCACCTAATATGCTATCATAGTGCTCCTCTAGTAGCGATTAGTGATTTCTTGAATCCCCATTTCTAGAATTACTTCTTCATAAACAAAAGCAACCCGTCCTTAGACAAGTCGCTTTCTATACGCTGAATGGTTAACAGGTAATACTAATAAACCTTATCAAGTGTTTACCGCTTCGCCTTATAAAACTCATGATACAACTTCATGAGCGCCCTTTTTTCTATCCTTGATACATAACTCCGGCTTATCCCAAGTTCCTTCGCAATCTCCCGCTGCGTCCTCTCTTCCCCGCCGGTATCCAGCCCAAACCGCCCAACCACAACCTCCTTCTCCCGGTCATCTAGAATATCCAGGTTCCGGTAGATTTTGCTCTTCTCAATATTCAGGTCCACTGTCACCAGCAGATCGTCAGCTCCCGAGCCTAAAATATCTATTAAAGTAATTTCATTACCCTCTTTGTCCGTTCCAATGGGATCGTGCAGCGACACGTCCTTGCGTGTCTTCTTTAAAGAACGGAGATGCATCAGGATCTCATTCTCAATACACCGGGCGGCAAAAGTAGCCAGCTTGGTACCTTTGTTCGGACGGTAGCTTTCGATAGCCTTAATCAGTCCGATGGTACCGATGGAGATCAGGTCCTCCATGTCCTCGCCCGTGTTATCGAATTTTTTGAGGTTATGGACACGATACGATGTCATTTAGGCTACGTCACATCTCACGAACAACATTTGATTCGCATAGTCTCGGATTTGTTCGAGCCAACTTTCGTATATCATTTATTATTTTCTTTTTTTGAAATAAGGAGGCGGCCTTTTCATTACCGCCTTGGCCGCCTCCTATATTCTTATTATTGGTCAGAAATATGATTTTCTAATGCTGTGAGTCCGAAAGCCAGAGCACCGCATAATCCCGTCTGTTGGCCTAGTCCTGGTGGAACGATATACTCATCTATGTGTTCCAAAAAAGTACTTGAGCTGACATAACCGTTCAGGTTCTGAAGGACAGCCTGACGGATCAGTGGAAACAATTGTGCCTGCTGCATAACACCACCACCCAGAATGATTTTCTGAGGAGAGTTAAGCAATATAGCACCCGTAATCGACTGTGCAATATAAAATGCTTCCATTTCCCATGCAAGGTTATCCACAGGAAGTTCGTGTCCCTTCTTCCCCCACCTTGCTTCAAAAGCTGGACCTGCCGCCATTCCTTCTGGGCAGTCCCCATGATAGGGACATCCCCCCGGGAATTCATCGTCAGTATGTCGTCTCGTAAGAACATGGCCACCCTCGGGATGCACAAGCCCATGAATGAGCTTGCCTTACGCTTAAATTAAGTTTCTTCGGATTAATTTTGAGTTTTCCAATTCCAATCCTGCTTGCCATGATGTTGAATCAAATTCGCCGTGCAGGAGTTAAAAAGAATATTCAATTGATTTTGTATGCACCTAACTTTATTTCTGTTGTCGTGGTGGTCGGGATGTTATTTATCTTCTTGTCCCCAATGGGACCGATTAACCAGTTTTTTACTTGGCATACAGGTGAGCCAATCATGTTCATGTCTAGCCCCGATTACTTCCGTTCGATCTACATTCTATCTGATATTTGGACCGGAGCCGGTTGGGCATCCATTATTTATGTAGCAGCGCTTGCTAATGTCGATCCTGAGTTACATAATGCAGCCAATCTTGACGGCGCTAATCTTCTCCAAAGAATACGCCATATCGATCTGCCGACCATTCGTCCAATTATGGCTATCGTATTTATCCTTGCAGCTGGCGGGATTATGTCAATTGGCTTCGAAAAAGCCTATCTCATGCAAACGGCGATGAACTTGCCAACCTCAGAAATCATTCCGACTTACGTTTATAAAATTGGTTTGCAGTCGGGCGATTATGCCTATTCAGCCGCAGTAGGATTGTTTAACTCTATCATCAACATCGTCTTACTCTTTACAGTTAACTTCACCGTGAAGAAACTGAATGAGGGTGAAGGTCTTTACTAAGAAAGGAGTAACAAGCTATGCCCATTAAACATTCCGGATTAGATCGCTTTATTATCGTGCTGAATGTGATCTTCCTGACGCTGGCCGTACTTATCATCGTACTTCCTTTGATTTATGTAGTGATTGCATCTTATTATTCCGATCTCACTGTATGCCGAAAAGCACATAACTTTAACCACAGGTGCAACCTAGGCAGTATGGAGCATAAACGATATCCTACAAATGCTCAATCTCCCTGCGTAGAGCCTGACAGCAGTTCTGTTCACGATATGCTGATATGCCGATACATGATTTAGCTTTTGCTGAGTACGCATCACGTACCAAACGGTAATATGTTCGGTCGGGGTAGAGAATTTGTCATAGACACTGTACGGGTAATCTTCCTGTTTTAATAACCTATATGGAACAAGAGGATTACCGATCCGTTTCGATACAGAAATAATATAACTGTATTTCTATATAACACAATCAAGATTATCGGCCCCAAAATCCTATATATTAAAGTCTATATATAAAAATCATTTGACACCACGCAAAACTATGTTATCATATATTTGTGATCATATATAATGTTTTTGGAGTTTACAGTCACAAATATTATATTTATCAACCATTATATGAAAGAGGTGATCTGTGTGGATTTGGATTGTCCGGTATGTGGTTGTAAAATGTCCTTAAGAAATGGCCAAAAAAAAACCTTTTATGGATGTTCTACATACTTTCAAACCCATTGCCCTGGTAAACGTGATTTGGATGGTGAATCTTGGGGTTGCGATGGTGTAGAACCTTATTATCTGAGTGATGAGGGATCTTCAATGTTTCAACTCTGCTTATCAGATGGCTTCAGTTATGATGAAGCTGCTGAATGTGCAGCTGAATGGCAAAGGCAAGAAGAAAACGATAGATGGAAATAACAACCAACACAAGTCGCCCAAGGTTAAAGCGATAATCATGTTTCACATAATCTCGGGCGACTAGATGTCCAAATTTAAAAGGAGAGCATATGGAATACAAAAACATTAATGTAAATAAAAAGAGTCAATATATCAGTTTTATGAGCCCTACGCTTAAAAACAAAAAAGGACATACTCGCCAATTGACAAAGAGTATTAAAAACATACCGCAAAATGATTTAATTGAAATTTTAAGAGATACGAATGAATTGTTGGAGGGATACGAACATTATAGCGACGGTTATGAGGCTTTCCTTGAAGCAACGAAAAAATTTCACAAAAAATCAATAGAGTGGGTCTTTGATAAGACGGATATTATTAGCAAATACAATCAAGACAGTGTTATCCGTACTGTTGAAACCAAAATTCCTACCAAAGACAGTCAAGGTAATTTCCTTTCTCCTGCGACATTATTGATTGGTGCTTCGGGGGCTGGGAAAACCACTTTTATTAAGCAACTAATTGGATCGGTTAATACAAATTTTCCTGCAACGATGCAGTCAAACACGACTGTTGGATCAATGATTGCTGTGATTCAGAATAACACAAATGAACTGATTGCATCTGCAAAGTTGGTCAACAAATCTGCACTTGAGGACCGTTTGGAACAGGCATATATTCAAATTATTAAGCAGGTTCTAAGGAATGAAAAAGATATTGCAGATATTTTTTATGACAACATTACGATATTTGATGATAAAAAAGTTAAATTGCAGTACATCATCTCGAAAGATGATATAAATTCTCCGCAGTTACTGACAACTTTAAAAAGGGAAAGTTCGGAAATATGGGAATCATTTTTAAAAACTTCCTCCGAGTTACCCTTCCATGTTTCATTGGATTTCAATAAAAACTTTAGTGTTGAATTTTTTGCTTCCTTCGAAGAATATATTGAAGAAAGTCTTGAAAAGAGCCAAGTAGTTAATGAAGTTATAGAAATAGTCAAAGAAAGAATAAACTATATCGCCCTATCTTTATTTAATTTTTTAAACGTACAAGAAGATATAAGATTTTCAATTGAGATAATTGATGAAAGTAGCGTTGTTCAAATGGGTACGGATAAATCATTTGAATTCCCCAAAATGGTAACTGTATCCGCTAATTATCAAGATAATCGGAAGCCCGATAATCATTTACGGCAAATATTTTTTAGAGCTTTGGAGTATGTATCGGCAGCCAATGAACAAAATCAGGGAAAGACACTTTTTCCCTTAATTGAGCATTTGAGAATTAATGGGAATTTTAAACCGTTATGGTATAGGGAGGCTGAACAACCGGACTATATCCTTATTGACTCGGAAGGGATAGGGCATGATATAACAAACCAAAGTGTATCCATGCAAATGAGAGAAATAATGTCACGATGCAATGCTCTTACTGTCATTCAGAACGGAGCAGAGCAAATGCAGACCGCCTTTGCCGAAACATTGAGATCGCTGATTTACAACGGATGGATAGATAAAACAAAATTCTGCTTTAACAGAATGGAATCGTTTGATCCCAATGCCCATGCTTCGACAGAGAGTAAACTCACATTTATAAATAGCAATATTAAAAATACGTTAAAACAGATCGTTAGTTCAGAAAAAAAAGAAGGACCAAAGATTGTTGCCAGTCGAGAAAATATTTTTGAGGAGCTAATTCTTGATAAGAGTTTATACTTTCAATATTTGAAAGAGCATTTAGAGGACAGCGAAAAGTTTATTCCGCTTGATAAGAAAGAGGCTTGGAACCAGATTAATAACATAGAAATGGACGAGAACACAAAAATCAAGATCAAGGAAGGCTTTTATATACAATTATCGGACAAAGATAAATTTAATCCTGTAAAGAATATTAACGAGTATCTTAAGGAAATTGTTAAGAAAAAGAAAAAGTTTACACTGGAAGATATAAGTCTAAAAAATCTCAATCCTAAATATCGGGCAGATGTGTTTTCTTCATTACTGAATGATTTAAACAATGTATTTGTGGCTGAGTTTCTACGGCTTATAAGTGGGTCGCCATGGCAAACCGTCAAAGCATTTAATGCTCGAATAGCTGGAAATTGGGACAATAGGGAATGGAGTCCGTTACAACCAGAAGCTCTGTTTATTGCATTAGCAAATAAGGTAATCATGCACTATTTACTAAATCCAGAGAATGTTGATGAGATTAAGGAGCGCAATGAACTTGAATTTACAACGATCGTACAGCAAATTATTTCGGAGGTGATTTTTAGTTTTACTAATGGTCAATCATTTAATGAGATTGCAAAGAGAAACATTTACACAGAGTTGCTGGAAAGTTGCTGGAAACCAGGAATAGAGAAGCTAAAAGGCCCAGGTTCAACATTTGATCGTGAACGTTTGATTAAGGACAAGATGATGGCGAAATTTTATGTGACAGAACCTCGGAATTTTTTGTATGAAGAAATGGTAGCTTTAGTTGTGGATAATGCCTATACAAAAGCGTTAAATGCTACCTATAGATAGCAAATAGATACGGCGGGTATTGCAGAAGAACTCAACATAACTCGAAAATGCTCTGCTTCGCTTGTTCCCTCGTTTCATAGCGGTTCAGGTAGATCTATTCCTTTTTGAGTACGCTATGAAACGACTCTATGCAGGCTTTGTCATAACAATTGCCCTTGCGACTCATGCTCCCGATTATTTCATAGAGAACTAGCTGCTTCTGATAATTGTGAGAGGCATATTGGCTTCCACGATCTGAATGGAGCAGTAGTCCAGGACCTGGACGCTGACAGCATAGGCCTGCTGAAGAGCCCTAATAATAGTACTGATTCATGACACTCACTAGATACAACCATCCTTCCAGGGGCCAGACATATGTGATATCGCTAACTCATTTCCTCCTGGTTTCGCGGCTTGAAATACAAGGTTTAACACATTGTCCTAAACGAGCAGCATATGATTGGAGTTGGTGGTTGCCTTGTACTTCTTGACTGTACGCGAACGAAGGCCCTGCTTCTTCATGATCCGGCCGACCGTACGTTCGGAGATTATGATCCCTTGATGGTTCAACTGCCTTGTGAGTTTAGGACTCCCGCACAGTCTTCTGAACTCCTCCAAAGCCTTACGAACGCATTCCGTCATCTCCCGGTGATGCTTCTCCCGTTCACCTTCTGTTCTGCATCACCTTTTGTAGTATCCGCTACGAGTGACATTCAGGACGCTGTACAACTTCTCCAATCGGCACTCGAAGCGGGTTCATAGATGAACAAATACTTTACCGACGTTCTTTCGCGAAGTAGTGCATCGCTTTTTTAGAATTTCATTTTCCTCCTGCAGTTTACTTATGCGCTTCTGCATTTCCCGCATCTGATGCTCCTTCGACTTAAACATCTGATTCGCAACAACTTCCGGATCTGTCCCAAACTTCTTGACCCAACCATACACGGTGTTGTCGTTGATCTTCAGCTCTCGGGCGAATTCCACCACCGTTTACCGATTTCTTAAATATGTTGTACCGTCTGACGCTTGATTGCCTCATCATACACAGTTTTTTTCATAGGGCACAATCTCCTTTTCTAAGGCTGCTTTTTTCAGTATATTCCGTGTCTACTATTCAGTCTATCTTCAGTAATCTACCTGGACGAGCTGTTAAGTATTCTTTATGAAGGCCTACATAACAATCAATTGATAGTATTCTTTCTTTTGTGCGCGGGTAAGCTCCTTCCCCCTCTTTCTCCAATCGAAATGCGGCGCTATTCAGAAAATTTCAAGTCACTTCTGAATTTGTCTGTTCAGTTCTGTTCTTCTCAAAGTGGCCACAGCAGACTCTTGCTCTACCTAATACTCTCGAGTTAGCTTTATTCTCATTAACATATTTTTTATGAGCCCATCTCTTTTTTAGCCAGCTAATATTATTTCTTCTGATAAAAGGACGTAATCGCCCTAGAGCAACAAATCGTAGTAGAAATTCAATCGCAATTGCTAAATCATTTCAGTCATCATGTCAGAATGTGGGACGGCCTGTATCGAGCCCAAACCTCCCCACTACAACCTCCTTCTCCCGGTCATCCAATATATCAAGATTGCGATAAATCTTGCTTAATATTTTTCAAGAAATTCCTTAACCCTAGTTCACTTGATAATTCTACAATTCGATCAGAGACTCTATCATATAAGTCATGCTTTAAATAAGGGTCTTTATAATTAAGTATTCTATCAATGTCTTTATTGATCTGACCTATTACCTCCTCTTTAAAAAAGCTAGCATCAATAAAAGTTTTTCTTAAATATTCGCAATGTTGTTCAAGCTCATGATCCCAATTTCTGTTTTTATTTTCCTGTGCTTCTGTACGAAGAGTTTCAATTGCAATTATTAATTTACCTTCAACAGTATCTGACAGACCAGTTTTAGGATCATAGTCTTTTGAAAGTTGCCAAAATTCGTGATGATGCTCCATATAGAATCCATAATGTATTGAATCCAAAGGTTTATCATCTAAGACATCATCTAACACCCCTCTGATTATTTCCCCATCATAGCCTATATCTAATAAATGATAGTATACATCAAAGTATTGATAATTCATCTCACTAATCATAAACTCAATTGTTTCAGGTTTTAATTCTAATTCAGGTGAATGCCTTTCCTCTAATATATATTTCACTCGCTTTAGTCTTCTGATACAAAGAGGATCTGTCTCTTTACTTAGTATATTTTTTGCCATACCCAAAACAATTGGGACAAATTCGTCTGAAAACACTGAAAGTATACCATATAGGGATGCACGAGCATCTCCTGGTATATCCCTCCACAACAAATATCTAATCTCTCGAAATGTAGTCAATGGCATTTTATGACATATAGGTATCCAACAGAATATGTTGATGCTTTCATATATTTTTTGTTTTATAGATTGATTCCTATATTCCCCACTACCCTTTAAATTGAATAAATTGGTATATGACCATAAGTAATCCAGCATTTCTTCACTTGCAGAAACGACTGTAAGTTGTTTTCAATAAACCGTAACGTTCTTCCGGTAGATCACGCTAGACAGCACCACTTCGCGCGATCCAAGGAATAGCATTAAACATGGTTCGATGGCTTAACTTTGACGGACGACCGTTCTATAGGTTGGAAACATGTCCTTAATTTTATTGAGCATAAACTTTACTTTCAAAAAAACATAAAACAAAATTCCCATGTTATTCACTGCATATTACTTTTAAATCAACTCCTGTAATATCCAAAATGTATCCATATGAGGCAGATAAAACATTAATCTGTTCCTCGGTCATATCTCTTTTAGATAAACCTGGTTGGACTACATAGACATCAAATTTCACAGGTTTAAAACGACTTAATTTAGCATAATGTTGAATGTCATTTAGGTTTCCTTTCATAAATCGTGATGCCCTACCTCGTAAATATTTAGGAAGTTCGCGATTACTTATGTGCTTACATAGATCTACAAATTTCCAAGACCATTTGACAGACCTTGATGCCTGACCACAAACCTCCATGATGTCTTTAACACGTTGCCCTGGTTCAACCCCACCTGAATATTTACAATGAAGCAATATGACTTGTATATGATCTTTTTTATCAGAAATACAAATAACATCAGCAGCTTCTCCACTATCATCGTCATCTATGACAACCTCAAATCCCCGTTTGATAAACTCTTGTATGACCTTAAATTGTATTGAATCTTTTCTTAACAGTTTTTCTTTCCACTGAGATTCTTTTGTTATATTAACTTGATCCCATTTCCATGTTTCGATGTTGCTTAATGGAAAGTTTCGCTCTTCTCTATTTTTAGGTTCAATTAAAAGATTGCCATCAAGTTCTGATCCTTCTACAAAAAGGACACTCGGAGGATACTCGGAGAACCATTCTTCCACTGGCATCTCAATTTTTCCAACTTTAATTATCAATCGTTCTCCGCTTACGAAAGAAACAGCAAATCCAGCCTGACCTTTGAGTTCTAAGGCAAGCATAGTTTCTTTCTCATCATACATTAAGCCGAAGAAAATTTTTTTTCGGTCCTTGGTATGATATCTGATACTATAGTTTGAAAAAGGAATTACTCTTGTCTGATATGACAAATTTACAGAATCTTCTGACCGTTGGAGTCTGTAAAATAGTTTGTGTAAACTCCTAAACCCAGTAAAATGGAAGTAACAGAAAGGTTGGGGAGAACACATGGGACTT
>NZ_JBGJZO010000045.1:0-11688 GCF_042610485.1 Paenibacillus oryziterrae
ATATTCCATGAACCGCCGTATACCGAACGGTACGTACGGTGGTGTGAGAGGTCGGGGGCTCGCCGCCCCCTCCTACTCGATTATTTAAGAAGATTGAACGCTGATAATGTAAGCAAATATGCTATTCTAGTCATTGAGTTATCGTGTGAGTCGAAGCTGAACCGGACTTTTGGAATAGACCAGAGGGCGGATTTTGTCCTGTAGCTGTTTGATGATGAAAGCATTGCCGCTACGGCTGGGACAGGAAGGTACGGAGACGATGATGCTATTTTGTATCATAATCCCTCCATCCGACGGAGTAAGCTTCGTATTTCGGCCATTCACTTTGCAGCAACTGAACCGGGTTGGTGTCAGGCGGGCGAGTTTAGTGATGTTTCCTCCAATTTGCGGTGCCTCCAGGATCCATTCCACAGAGGCCTGTGGTCCTGAATAGTGCTGAACCGTGCGAAATTTCCACTGACGGGTCAAATTGCGCAGCGTAATGCACCACTTATTACGTTTTAGCTTCACGATACTTGCCCGCATACGGTCTCCAGGTGAGACAGGAAGCGGGATGACTGTCTCGGATGCCGGGAGTATTTCCCACCAGGCATAATAATGAGGAGTTCCGTTAACCCATTCATGTCCAGTACCTGTCTGGATCAGACTGCTATTTCGAAAGCCGTCAATTCCGATCCAAGCTGAAGAATAGGCGGATTTCGCAGAAGGCTTGATGAAGGGGACACGCCATTCGCCCGAGATGCTGTGGTAGGCTCCTTTGGCACCGGAGAGTGCATAACCGCTCCAGTTGCCAGATGACCAGCCAAAGCCGGAGTTTTTAGCTTTTACAGTATTGGATTTGTCCTTCATACAAGGATAATGCTGAATAGAGTTGCTTTCGTTCATCGGTTCACCGCCTTAAAGGTCATACTTTAATTAATGCGGTGCCGTAATGTAAGGCATGGGTATTTTGTCAAAAAGGGATGGAGAGGACTTAAGGCAACCATGAACAAATTACTGAAGCTTCGCGGATTTTATCTCTTTTTGGGGTTAGCCGGAGGTTCATTCGGCCCTTATCTTACGCTGCTGCTTGTCCATAACGGACTGGATAGCGGGCAGATTGGATTGCTGATGGCAACAGGCACACTTATCGCAATCGTCATACAGCCGATGTGGGGGATCATTTCCGACCGCTACAATCAGACCCGGCTGGTGCTGATATTGAGTGTTGCGGTTCCGGCAGTGCTTGCGGTCTTTTACCGTTCGGAGTATTTCATTGTTCTGATGATGGTCTACACGGTATCGACGATATTCTCTTCCACACAGGCCCCTATAGCGGATTCTTACGCGATTGCGGCGGCTAGAAGGGAAGGAGCTACCTACGGCAGCATCCGGCTTATGCTGAGTATTGGAGCGGCTGTAGGCGGTTATGCTGGGGGGAGATATGTATCAACATTCTCCGAATCTACCATTTGGCTACCGTTCTTGCTGTTGAATGCCGTAGCAGTGGCGCTAGCGCTTACCCTGCCGCGTCAGGCGGAGGAGAACCATATGATGAGCCAGTCTTTTGCGCAGGGGGTCAAGCAGTTGATCAAGAACCGTGTATTTCTGGCCTTCCTGGGCGGAAGCTTTCTCGTAAATCAGACGATGACGGCTTTCGGAACCTATTTCGTACTCGCCTTCCAGTCGGTTGGCGGCTCAACCCAATATGCGGGAATTGCTTTGTTCATTGCATCCTTCACTAATGTGCCATCCATGTTCTTCGCCTCCAAGGTGATCCGGAAGCTGGGCAGGGAGCGGACCCTGCTGATCGGAGCGCTAATCTATGTATTACGCTGGGGCATACAGGTGATATTCCCTTACCCTGCTGTAATGATAGGTGTACAGGTTCTGCATGGCGTTTCGTTTGGATTATTCTATATCTCCGCGGTAGAGTATGTCTCCCAGATTACTTCATCGGATATGCAGGCTACGGGGCAGAGTATTTTCAATATGGTATTTTCCGGATTTGCGGGAATTATGGGTAATTTGCTGAACGGTTATTTGCTGAATCAAGGCGGTGTGAATGCGATGAACCTGTCCTGCATGATCAGTTCTGCTGTTGGGGCGGTTCTGCTGGTGTATGTGTCCCGAAGCTCCAGCCGGAGGCTGCCGGTGATGCAGGGAGATGTCAGCGCCTGACCGTTGACTGCATAGAAGTGACTGTCACTACATGAAGAGGAGATTTGTTTATGAGTTCACGGAATCCGAAACTATCCAGCGATTGGCATACCACTACTCTGCGGGTCCGTTATCAGGAAACGGATCAAATGGGAGTCGTCTACCACGCGAATTACTTGAACTGGTTCGAATGCGGGCGGACCGAAATGCTGCGCCAGCTTGGGTTTACATATCGTGAACTCGAGAACAGAGGCGTGCTGCTGCCGGTAACCTCGGCAGATTTGCAATTTAAAAGTCCGGCGCGATATGATGATATTATCGTAGTGTACGCACGCCTGACCACTTTTTCGGCGCTGAGAGTTGTTTTTGAGTATGAGATCCGTCGGCAGCCAGCAGAAGCGGGCATCGGGAACGGGCTTCTCTCTAAACCCTCTCATCCTTCAGAATCAGCATCGTCTGCCGGAGAGCTGCTGGTTACGGGATCGACAAGTCATGTCTGGCTGAACGAGGAGTGGAGGCCAGCGCGGCTGGATAGAATGCTTCCGGAGCTGTTCCAGGCGATATCGGGAACACTGCGTGAAGAAGGAGGAGCAGTATGATTAGAGGCAAATGGCTGTGGGCAGCTTTATTTTTGATCCCGGCCGTGGAATTATTTGGTTTTATCTATGTGTCAGGCTATATTGGAGCTCCCAAAACGTTGCTGCTCCTGTTGTCCACTTCGGTTATCGGCCTCTTGATGATGCGTTTCGAGGGGAAAAAGGTACTTCAGGACAGCAAGGTTCAAATGCAGGAGGGACGTGTGCCGGGGCGGACCATGCTGGATGGGCTGTGCATTTTTTTCGGTGGCCTACTGCTCATTATGCCGGGGTTCGTAACGGATATTATCGGGTTCACGCTGGTATTCCCGTTAACGCGACCAGTGTACCGGGCATTTCTGCTGAAATGGATCGAGAAAAAAATGAGAAACGGCACATTTACTTATTATCGCCGTTAAGCTGCATACAGCATATAGAAAGGGATGTCCCAAGCAACCATGCACATGGTGTTTGTGACATCCCTTTTTTATAAGATACGGTCTGGTTAGCTAATGGCTATGGAACGGCGAGTTATTTTTGTGGAGGTTTCTGGAATTGTTTCCGCTACTGGAGTGGCTACTATGTCCTGCTACTGGAGTGACTTCTCAATCATCTATTGGAGTGGCTACTATGTCCTGCTACTGGAGTGACTTCTCAATCATCTATTGGAGTTGCTACTATGTCCAGCTACTAGAGTTATCTCTCATCCTGCACAGGACCGCTTGCGTAGCGCTTCTGTTGCATTTTGTGCAGTAGATTGGGATGTTTTAGGGCTTTTTTTGGATTCTATTGCATTTAGTGCAACAGAATTCTATGAAAACGCAAATATTTACTAAATATTGTAAATCTGATTGCATTAAATGCAACAGAATGGATTTATCAACCGATTCTGATTGATTCTGATGCACAAAATGCAACAGATGCTCAATCGTCTATTAGTCCGCTCCCCGACAATAATCCCCGTATGATCCTATGCTCGATGTCACGAACCAGATATTTAATCATCTGATCGTCTAATCACCAGATCGTTTATTGACTAACGCAAACCGCCAGATCACTAATACCAAATTATCTATTCACTAGATAACCACTAGCCGCACAGCCACTCAAATCTGCCAATCCCGGTACAGTCCATGCTACTGATGAGAGAGGTGGACTTTCAGATCGCTGAAGCTCAGTGCAGATGTCCGTTGACAATATAATTGCGCAACCCCCGAAAGACACCTGCCCTGCCAAAGGCATCGAGCACAACCAGAATGACGGGCCCGAGAATAAGTCCCAGCATGCCGAACAGCTGTAGGCCGACGAACATGCCAATCAGCAGGGTAAGTGGTTCCAGTCCGATGCTGCTAGCCAGCACTTTCGGCTCCAGTACCTGACGGACCACCAGAATGACGGCGAAGAGTACAAGCAGCCCCGCCGCTAGAGTCAAATTGCCAGTCATGTAGGAATAAAGTGCCCACGGAATCATGACAATGCCAACCCCAAGATAGGGCAGCAGATCAACACAGCCGATCATCAGGCCAAGCGCAAAGGCTGATTTAACACCGAGCAGCAGCAGTCCGGCAATCACAATGGCCGTAGTGATGGAGATCAGAATCATCTGAGCGCGCAGATAGCCGAAAAGCGCCCGGCGCAGATCACTCCATATGCCGGAAAGCGGCCGGATCAGCGGCTCCGGAAGCCACCCGGCCAGCTTGCGGTTATGCCGCTCCCACCCGGTACTCAGGAAGAAAGCGGCCAGGACCACGACAATAAGGACGGTTCCCATGCTCGGGAGTGCAGAGATAAAGCCCACCAGTGCATTGAAAAAGCCGGTTACCACTTTAGTCACGGCATAACCTACGGTTTCCGTTGTTCTGCTGACATTACTATCTATGGTGGCATGATAATCCGGATTGTTCCGGTAGAATTGGTTGATTTGATTCACGATATTTTGAATGCTGGCGTTCCGGCTGAGGGACAATAGTAGCTCCCGCCACATCTCGGTTTGCGAGGACAAGTTCTGAGTTAATACGATTAACTCCTTCACCAGACGTGTAACAAGGGCGGTCAGAACAAGCAGGGTGCCTCCGACATAAAAGAGCAGGGAAAGGCATACCGCTAGCCATCCTGGCAGTCTAAGGCCTCTCAGACCTACTACCATGGGCTGCATAATATAGGCGAGCAACCAGGCTAGCAGCAAAGGATACAGCAGCGGCAGCAGCATATATACCGCGAGCAGTGCGAGGAGAATGGCAAATATCACCCAAAGGCCTCGCAGCACCCTTTTCACCAACACAGATTCCATGCTGAATCCCCCGCTTTCATAAACGTCACAAGCGCCTGTACATCTAGAATGGGCTCGTCTTATATATATTCGCGGGTGATAGATAAATACTATCAAATGTATGATGATATGTATTTTTATGCGGCCTTCCCTATACACTGAAAGCGTGAACATGAAACAGCCTTTCAGAAGGTTTTTTCTATCCCTCCGATAAAATCATTTGATGCAGAATAGAGCTCTCACGTTGTTCACATAACCGTCAAAATCCGGTATGATTATTAAAGGTTCCATACACAGGTGAGGTTGTACCCTGTAAAAAATTGTGCTATTGCCTCTAAATTCTGTTTTCGAATCATTACAATATTTCAAATTGCAAATGTTTTCATGGAGTTAGTTTTTTATACATCAGTAGGCAAAGGAGAGATATACTATGACAGTTACTAAAGGCCTAGAAGGCATTGTAGCAACAACTTCTTCCATCAGCTCCATAGTAGATGGTGTGCTGACTTATCGCGGTTATGATATTGATGATCTCGCGGAGAATGCAAGCTTTGAGGAAACCGCATATTTGCTATGGTTTGGTACACTGCCGACAGCGGCTGAACTAGAAACCCTCAAACGTGATCTTAGTGCATTCGCCCCTATTCCGGAGCCGGTGATTGCCCAGATGAAGTTATATCCCAAAGATGTGAGCACTATGGCTGCGCTGCGCACTGCCGTATCGAGCCTTGCCCTGTATGATTCTGCTGCAGACGATATGAGCCGTGAGGCGAATGAAGTTAAAGCGGTGAAGCTGCAGGCGCAGCTTCCAACAGTTGTTGCAGCACTTGCCCGTATCCGTAAAGGGCTTGAGCCAGTGGCACCAAAGGAAGGCGCTTCAATCGCTGAGAATTTCCTGTACATGTTATGGGGAGAACAGCCCGATATCGTATCGGTCAAAGCTCTGGATGCTGCGCTTGTACTGCATGCGGATCATGAGCTTAATGCGTCTACTTTTGCCGGCCGGGTAACGGTAGCGACACTTTCTGACATTTATTCAGGCGTCACTTCCGCGATTGGTGCACTTAAAGGCCCTCTGCACGGTGGAGCGAATGAAGCGGTTATGAAAATGCTGGAGGAGATCGGCAGCCTGGAGGCGGTTGAGCCTTATGTCCGCGGAAAGCTGGAACGCCGTGAGAAAATCATGGGTTTTGGTCATCGCGTCTACAAGAACGGCGACCCCCGTGCCAAGCATTTGATGAAGATGTCGCTGGAACTTGGTACAATGAAGAATGACACAACCCTGTATGATATGTCTGTCAAGATCGAAGAGCTGATCACCGGGCAAAAAGGCCTGAAGCCGAACGTCGATTTCTACTCAGCATCGGTTTATACCCAGCTTGGAATCGACCGTGAATTGTTCACGCCGATTTTTGCGATCAGCCGGGTATCGGGGTGGACTGCGCACATTCTGGAGCAGTATGGGGATAACCGTATTATCCGTCCGCGCGCCGAATACACCGGTCTGGTGGAACAGAAATACATCCCTGTTGAAGAGAGATAACTTGCTGACTTTCATGCGGCGGAACTGTCTGTACTAGAGACCACTATACCTTGAGGAGGAACACACACTAATGTTGAAATTGGAAAAATACGATCTGCCGACTGAAGGCGAACAAATTACGATCGAGGACGGCAAGCTGCAGGTTCCTAATCATCCGATTATTCCTTTTATCGAAGGTGACGGCACAGGCCGTGACATTTGGAAAGCCTCCAAGCGTGTACTGGATGCTGCGGTAGATAAAGCATACGGCGGCACGAAGAAAATTGCCTGGTACGAAGTTTTTGCCGGCGAGAAAGCTTTCGATACATACGGGGAGTGGCTGCCGAATGATACGCTTGAAGCCATCCGCGAGTATATCGTAGCGATCAAGGGCCCGCTTACCACACCAATTGGCGGAGGTATCCGTTCTCTGAACGTGGCACTGCGCCAGGAACTGGACCTGTATACTTGTCTGCGTCCCGTGCGTTATTTTGACGGAGTACCATCGCCGGTGAAACATCCGGAGCTTGTGGATATGGTTATTTTCCGGGAGAACACAGAGGACATTTATGCGGGCATCGAATACAAGGAAGGTTCGGCAGAAGTTAAGAAAGTGATTGAGTTCCTGCAAAAAGAAATGGGCGTGAACAAAATTCGCTTCCCTGAAACCTCCGGTATCGGTATTAAGCCGGTCTCCGAGGAAGGTTCGAAGCGGCTCATGCGTGCGGCTGTGGAGTATGCAATCAAGCACGGACGTAAGAGCGTTACACTTGTGCATAAAGGCAACATCATGAAGTTCACCGAAGGGGCCTTCAAGAATTGGGGCTACGAAGTGGCGGAGCAGGAGTTCGGGGATAAAGTGTTCACCTGGAACGAATACGATGTCATTAAAGAACGCGATGGCGAAGCAGCAGCCAATGACGCACAGAAGGCTGCACTGGAATCCGGCCGTATCCTCATTAAGGACGCGATTGCGGATATCGCACTGCAGCAAGTGCTGACCCGCCCTACGGATTTTGACGTCATTGCTACACTGAACCTTAACGGAGACTATCTGTCTGATGCCTTGGCAGCCCAAATCGGCGGTATCGGCATTGCGCCTGGTGCGAATATTAACTATTTGACCGGTCATGCGATTTTTGAAGCTACTCACGGTACAGCGCCGAAATACGCAGACAAAGACGTTGTGAATCCGGGTTCTGTCATTCTGTCCGGCGTTATGCTGCTGGAGCACCTGGGTTGGCAGGAAGCGGCAGACCTTATCTATAAAGGCATGGGTACTGCGATTAACAACAAGACCGTAACCTATGATTTCGCCCGCCAAATGGAAGGCGCAACCGAGCTCAAATGCTCAGCCTTCGCCGACGAGATTATTAATAATCTGTAAGTTTCCTTGAAAATAATAGACTGAAGGAAGTAACGCAGGGGGATTGTGGAACTGGAGGAGCGTGAGCGTCCGCCCGAAAGCTTTCCATAGGAAAGCTCGCGTCGGAAGCACATGCTGTCTCCGGATTTCAACCGCAGACAGCGGTTAAAAATCAAGAAATCTGGAGACAACAGCGGCCGGAAGTCCATATATCCGCCAGAGTCACTGTCTTTTCAGTCTTAATTTTTGTTAATGCTTTCGATGTGAATTTTGTAGAAGTATAATCGTAGATGTGATCCTATACAAAATTAGGTGTTTGCTTTCGAAGCTAGTTTTGTACGTAGCCATTTAGTAAGAAGTAATGCTCACAAAACTAAGCTTATGCTTTCGATGTGAATTTTGTATGAAGTATAATCGTAGATGTGATCCTATACAAAATTAGGTGTTTGCTTTCGAAGCTAGTTTTGTACGTAGCCATTTCGTAAGAAGTAATGCTCACAAAACTTTTAGGAGGACTAATCGTGGCGATCGAACGCAATAAAATAACAGTCGTGGGTGCAGGTTTCACCGGTGCCACCACGGCACTGATGCTGGCCCAGAAAGAGCTCGGCAACGTGGTGCTGATCGATATCCCGCAGCTTGAGAACCCAACTAAGGGTAAGGCGCTGGATATGATGGAAGCTAGTCCGGTGCAGAAGTTCGACAGCACCATTACGGGAACCTCGAATTATGACGATGCGGCTGATTCCGATATTGTCATTATCACAGCAGGGGTGGCGCGCAAGCCGGGGATGAGCCGTGATGATCTGGTGAATACCAATGCGGGAATCGTGAAATCGGTCTGTGAGAACGTGAAACGCGTTGCTCCGGACTCTATCGTGATTATCCTTAGCAATCCGGTGGATGCTATGACTTATGTGGCCTACAATACACTGGGCTTTCCAAAGAACCGTGTTATCGGGCAGTCCGGCGTACTGGATACGGCGCGGTACTGCACATTTATTGCCCAGGAGCTGAATGTATCCGTTGAGGATGTTCGGGGCTTCGTACTGGGCGGTCACGGGGATGACATGGTTCCGCTCGTCCGGTATTCCAGTGTTGGCGGTATTCCGGTTGATACATTAATCTCTTCGGAGCGCATTGCCGAGATTGTTCAGCGTACTCGTGTCGGCGGTGGTGAAATCGTTAATCTGCTGGGGAACGGAAGCGCTTATTATGCGCCTGCGGCTTCACTTGTGCAGATGACGGAAGCGATCTTGAAGGACAAGAAGCGGATCATTCCGGTTATTGCCCTGCTTGAAGGGGAATACGGTTATGAAGGCTTGTTCATGGGCGTTCCGACTATTCTGGGTGCAGGCGGCATCGAGAAGGTTTTTGAACTGGAGCTGACCGGTGAAGAGAAGGTGGCTTTGGATAAATCTGCAGAATCCGTTCGTGCGGTGACAGCAGTAGTAACGTTATAGAAGCGGAACCCTCAAGTTCTGACTAATAAAGGTGGCTCTTGGCGGATGGTCAGGAGTCACCTTTTCTTTATACTCTTTTCTGGGTATAATGAATATAAGTGTAATATATATCACAGTGTAAAATAAGGAGGTGTGTTATGGGTCATTTTTTGTTTTTTCTACATATGATCGGGACCTTATCCTTGGGGTTCTATCTGGTTCTGCCCTTTATCGTAGGCGGTGTGGGTAAACTTTCGGCACCAGCACGGGAAGGTACGTTGAATGCAATCGGTGGATTTAACCGGTTCGCGCAGTATGGACTGGTTATTCAGCTTCTGACTGGCGGTTATATGATGAGCAAAGGAGAATATTCGGTCGCTTGGATGAGTATTGTGGTTGTTCTGCTGCTGGCCATGTTCGCGTTTGGTGGGATCATGAGCAAGCCGCTTCGTTTAGCTTCTGTGGGCATTCGCGAGAACCGGGATGTGTCGGCGGAGCTCGGCAAGTTGCGGACATTCAGCGCCTTGTTGACTGTTGCTTTGCTTCTGATGGTGTTCTTTATGGTGTATAACCAGATAATTTAATGTTTAATGATTTCAAAGCCTGCCACCAGTTCTTGGAAGCAGGCTTTTTGTGCATGAAGCGGGTGCGCTGAAAATAACTGAGGCAGGTGAGGATCTAGCACATATGTATATGAATAGCCGATGGGTTCATGACTTGGCTGAACGTTAAATGCTACACCCAGCCTTCCATACCAAAAATGTTATATTTCTCGAATTCAGCTATGATTTGCGGATTGAGCAGTGCCCGTGCCTGATTCTGGGTACACCATCTAAAATCCATGTGTTCACTCGAAAGGTATACTTCGGAATTTCCGGTGCGGCATATATAATTTAGAAAAACCACTTGTCTGCCCGGCTCAGTCATCATCGTGGTTGCATACAACAACGTACCGACTTCAACCTCGAGTCCGGTCTCCTCCATGATTTCTCTGGTTATTGCGGCCTCTAGCTCTTCCCCGTGTTCCAGCTTGCCTCCGGCACTCTCCCAATTTCCGGCACCGATCGGATCATCCATTGCCCGCTGAACAAGCAAGATTCTACCGTTATTCAGGATAACACCCTTTACTACAACGACCAGACTGCGTTTATTAACCATCTTGCGTTGTTCCCTCCCTAACTTCCAATTCCATATATTAATTATATCGTCCATGCACTCCGGCGAAATGATTTTTGTTTGATCCCCCGGCAGGCGTGGTAATTAACATATCGTAACTAGCGAATAGTTTGAATCTCTGGAGCCATCCTAAGACGATAGCGTCTAATCCCATTTTACAGTGAGAGGAGATTACAACAGATGAGTGATAGTAACCAGGCCAAGAAGACAATGCCACCGCAAGAGCAGGACCAACAACCCGGACTGGAGAGCGAAATGCATCCGCGGCCGAAGTACGAACCCGCCAATTATAAAGCAGCCGGCAAGCTGCTCGGCAGAGCTGCGCTGATTACCGGGGGTGATAGTGGTATCGGACGCGCTGTTGCTGTTCTTTTTGCCAAGGAGGGTGCAGATGTGGTCATTTCTTATCTGAATGAGCACAGCGATGCTGAGGAGACCAAACGTCAGGTAGAACAAGAGGGCCGCAAATGCGTCCTTATCCCCGGAGATATCGGCGTTGAAGCCTTCTGCCAGGATTTGATTAACCAGACGGTAGAAGGGCTCGGTAAGCTGGACATTCTCATTAACAATGCTGCTGAGCAGCATCCGCAGGACAAGATTGAGGATATTACTTCTGAACAGCTGGAGCGGACGTTCCGTACGAATATTTTTTCCATGTTCTATTTGACCAAAGCGGCGATGCCGCATTTAAAAGCGGGTTCCACCATCATAAATACAACATCGATTACCGCTTACCGGGGCCACCCGCAGTTGCTGGATTATTCCGCCACCAAAGGCGCGATTCTCAGCTTTACCCGCTCTCTGTCCACGAATCTGGCAGAGCAGGGCATCCGGGTCAACGCCGTTGCGCCAGGGCCTATTTGGACACCACTTATCCCGTCCACATTTGATGCGAAGAAGGTCAGTGAATTTGGCGGAACGCAGCCGATGAAACGGCCCGGCCAACCGGAGGAGCTGGCTCCAGCCTATGTCTATTTAGCTTCCGATGACTCTACCTATGTGACTGGACAGGTTATCCATGTGAATGGCGGTGAGGTCGTCAACGGTTAGTGCAGCATTAGTGCAAGCTATAACTTAAATATTCAATGCAAAAAAGCAGGGTGTCCCTTTTGCCATGAACTGCACCCCGTCAAGTAGACAGTACAAAAAATAAAAGATAGCTAAGCGGTCTTGGTCCTGAATTCAATGGGACTGAGGCC
>NZ_JBGJZO010000046.1:0-11315 GCF_042610485.1 Paenibacillus oryziterrae
TAAACTTCTTTTGTTCCATAAAATGCTCCCCATACAGTAACAGGCTTTTATTATTTCACCTGTCTACTATATGGGGAGCATATCAATCGCTGCAGGAACACCCTTTTTTGTAATCATTTATTCATTGCCTACTCTTTTTTATCAGCTTCCGTAGTAACGGCATGACTGATCGAACCGCGGTCAAACGTGAGTTTCGTAACATCGTTCGCGCGTAGCACTACGATATCATCGGAAATCTCCATGATTGTGCCGTGCAAGCCTCCGATGGTTACAACTTTATCACCCTTCTTCAGGGCTCTAAGCATACCGTTGCGGGCTTTAGTTTTCTTCTGCTGCGGACGAATCAGCAGGAAATAAAACACAACAAACATAAGTACAAATGGACCAACAAGCGTTATGATACTGCTTCCGGATTGAGTTGCTGCATATAACATGATTTCCCCCCTTTCAAAATCTGCATCACTACTACATTTTACTGCCTAGAAACCTTTTAGATTATCATATAATCCGTATTTTGCAAAAAACTCATCGCGAAAATCAAGCAGCCGATCTTCTCTGATGGCTTCACGCACATTACGCATTAATTCCAACAGGAAGTGTAAGTTGTGGTATGTCGTCAATCTTAAGCCGAAGGTCTCGTCGGCCTTGATTAAATGGCGCAAATATGCGCGGGAATAATTCCGGCAGGTATAGCAGTTACACTCCGGATCTAGCGGCCCGAAATCACGGGCATACTGAGCGTTGCGTACAACGAGTCTTCCCTGACTGGTCATCGTCGTTCCATTTCGGGCAATACGGGTAGGCAGTACACAGTCGAACATGTCCACTCCCCGGATTGATCCTTCTAACAGCGCATCAGGTGAACCGACGCCCATTAAATAGCGCGGCTTATTCTGCGGCAGCAGAGGAACCGTATAATCCAGCACTTCATACATTAGCTGCTTAGACTCTCCGACGCTGAGTCCTCCAATAGCATACCCCGGGAAATCCATGGAAGTCAAATCAGCTGCGCTCTGGCGGCGCAAGTCTTCATGCATGCCACCCTGAACGATCGCGAACAGTCCCTGATCATTGGGACGGGCATGACTTTTAAGGCAGCGTTCTGCCCAACGGGTAGTCCGTTCAAGCGATTTCTTAACGTATTCATATTCAGCCGGATATGGTGGACATTCGTCGAAGGCCATCATAATATCCGAGCCCAGCGCATTCTGCACTTCCATCGCGACTTCGGGAGACAAGAACTTCTTGTCACCGTTCAGATGGGAACGGAAATGAACGCCTTCTTCAGTAATTTTGCGCATATCACTCAAAGAGAACACCTGAAAGCCGCCGCTGTCGGTCAAGATCGGACGGTCCCAGTTCATGAACTTATGCAGTCCTCCGGCTTCGCCGACAATTTCGTGCCCTGGACGCAGGAACAAGTGGTACGTGTTGCTTAAAATGATCTGGGCGTCCATTTCTTTCAGTTCTTCAGGACTCATGGTCTTTACTGTAGCCTGTGTACCCACCGGCATGAACGTTGGTGTTTCGATAATTCCGTGAGGCGTGTGAACTCGTCCGAGCCGCGCTCCGGATTGCTTACATGTTTTGATGTGCTCATAAGTTATTGCTGCCATAGGTTTATACCTTCCTCTTACTTAATAAATGAACATTGCATCGCCAAAGCTGAAGAATCGGTATTTCTCAGCGATAGCTTCTTGATAGGCATTCATAATGTGATCACGGCCGGCTAATGCACTGACAAGCATGACCAACGTCGATTTCGGCAAATGAAAATTGGTAATCAGGGCATTTACAACTTTAAATGTATACCCCGGGTAAATGAAAATGTCTGTCCAACCGCTGCATTCTTTAAGCGGTCCGCCGTCACACAATTGTCCGGCTGTCTCCAGTGTCCGGCAGGAGGTTGTTCCGACGGCGATAATCCGGCCGCCTTTTTCTCTCGCGGCATTCAGCATATCTGCCGTTTGCTTGGATAAAGAGAAATATTCTGCGTGCATGACATGCTCTTCAACACGTTCAACCGACATCGGACGGAATGTACCCAGTCCAACATGAAGCGTGATGTATGCAATGTTGACCCCTTTAGCTGAGATCTGCTCCAAGAGCTCTTCGGTAAAATGCAGTCCGGCCGTGGGTGCTGCTGCCGATCCTTCATTCCGCGCATATACAGTCTGATACCGTTCACGGTCATCAAGAGTTTCCTTAATATATGGAGGCAGTGGCATAGTTCCCAGTCTATCCAGAATTTCCTGAAAAATCCCTTCATACATGAAGCGGAGCGTCCGGCCGCCCATGTCCTCTTCTTCCTCAATAACTGCCCGAAGTTCATCTCCAAATACAATGACAGCACCTGGCTTCAGCTTCTTGCCTGGCTTCACGAGCGCCTCCCAGCGATCTTCACCCAGGTTCTTCAGGAGCAGAACCTCCGCTTTGGCACCAGTTTCTTCTTTTATTCCAAACAAACGCGCAGGAATGACTCTCGTATCATTCAGTACGAGAGTATCTCCTGCCTGCAATGCATCAATAATATCAGTGAAATGCCGGTGTGCCGTTTCACCGGTGCGCCGGTCAACGGTCAGAAGCCTCGAGGCGCTGCGCTCAACAAGTGGTGTCTGTGCAATCAGTTCCTCAGGCAATTCGAAATCATACATATCTACATTCATGGTTTATCTTCATTCCTTAACTATAGTAACGTTGCGGTAATACTGTTGCAATATTTGTTTATAATCATAACCGTTGTCCGCAAGCCCTTTTACACCCCATTGGGACAAGCCCAGCCCATGACCATAACCAAAGCCGATAAACATAAAACCCGGGTTGCTGCTGATCACTCTGGCGGTAGATTTCCCACCCATAATCACCGTTCTGCTGCCGCCGGCATTAACCATACCCGAAGCGGAGAGTACACCTGCCGTTTGCGAGCCGGTTACTGTAGTTGTCGCACCGTTAGCGCCTAATACAGTATAACTGCCGGATGGGACAATATCAAACAAAGTGCTAGGTAATCCGCCAAAAGCCGAGCGGAACAAATCCGGATATTTCATCTTCAGTATTTCACCATTCGCCTTAATCTGAACTGGTCTGCCCGAGGGTCCCCGCTGGGTGACCTGAAGACTGATGATGGAAGAAGGCAGTGTACTACTGGTAACTCCCTGGAGACTTTTCAATAGATCCGCTGATGTATAGGGTCCTTTGATCCAGCTGTAACTGCCGGACTCAAGTACCTTATCCAGCACGACAGCATTTTCTCCGGGATTAAGCTTGCCGATCGGGTTCACATCACTCTGAATAACCGGAAGTGAACGAATATTTACATTCTGGGTTGCAGCCGTAAGCAGATCAAGACCGCCTGCCGTTTTGGCACCCGTCAGCTTCACATTATCTTCCCGAGCATATCCGATGGTTCCGTTAGGCAACATCACATTGTACCAATACTTGGAGGTAGCTGCTGCCGCGATATCAGTAGGGCTAGCAGTACTCGCAAATATCGGGTTTGGATTACCCCATACCTCCGAAGGATCAGCTGTATAACCACCGCTGTTGGAGGAGAATACCGCTTCCACAATTTTACCGCCACTCATCAGCACTTCCCCGGAAGTCGCATCCACCGCCTTCGTGATGACCGGGGCTTCTGCACCAATGCCGTTATACACCTGGCTTAGTGTCGTATCGACAACGTTGGCCACATCAAACCGGTTGCCTTGGGACAGGGCATAACTCCGGGCAGCGACTGCCTGAGCTTTGAGCGCTTCTGCCGGCCATCCGGAAGAGACCTCTCCGCCGACAACCGCATATAAATACTGCTCCAGCAGCACTTCATTAATAACCGCAAGAGAACCATTCAATCCGCTTAGCTCCAAATCGCCACGGTAAGTTCGTTTCGACCGTTCTGTGATTTGAATACCTGAGGTATTTCCGGCAGCAAGAAACTTTGTAGAACTGCCAGTAATGAGGTAATGGGGAGCCTGGGTTTCAGTTGTCAGATCGAGCCCGGCATCCGTCCGGAGGATAATCCCCCCTGAAGGTGCAGTGCTTACCGCAAGTGTAGTCTGGGGCAGTACTGTTGCCGCCGATGCCTGTAATGCAGCTAGATCACTGTCGTTCGAAGCCTCTCCGATCCACACTTCATATTTCGGTGCAGCTTCAGAAGGAAGAACAACCGTCCAGGCATCTAGTCCCAAAACTGAAATATTACTTCGTGCTGCCTCTGCTTCCTCGCGGGTCAGATATTGACCTGCCGTAAGATGTTTGGATCCTTTAACAGCGGGACTTTGTCCCGCAGGAAAGATAACACCCGACTTACTTATACGGGCTGCCGCATCCTTCGCAGCGCTCTCACTGGCGTACATACCTGTATACAGCTGATATACATTCCCTGTACTTCTTGATGCCATAAACAGTAAAGGTTTATCTGAAGTTGCCTGAAGCTTCTTCGCTGCATCCGCGGCTTCCTTCCAGACGGAAGTTTCCAGCACTTTTACCCGGAAGCTGTCATAGCTGACACGTACAACCGTTTTGGCGGGTACAGTAACGAGCGGAATAGCAGAGCTGCTGCGTGAGATAATGCTGAAGTCCTGAGCCGACTGCAAAGAAACTGCCGGTACGGTAGATTTATATTTGCTTCCGATATCTGCGAATAATGCAACACGAATCTTGGCGCTCGCATCCGCATGAACCGGTGTGGCAGACACGAACAAGCTTCCGGCAAGCAAAGCTGCCGAAAGCAGGCCTAGTCCTAAACGCATCCCTTTTCTAATCCGTTTTGTAGAATCCATCCTTCATCCCCCTAGGATAAATGTAGTTAAGTACTCATGGCTGCTGCGGAGGAAGTGGAATACCCAGGTGATGATATGCCGCCGGGGTCGCGACTCTTCCCCGGGGCGTCCTTTGCAGGAATCCAATCTGCAATAAATAGGGCTCGTACACATCCTCAATAGTCTGACTTTCTTCACTAATGGTAGCGGCAATCGTATCCAGCCCTACAGGGCCGCCGCGGAAATTTGTAATCATGGAGTGCAGCATTTTGTGGTCGATGCTATCCAGTCCACGCGGGTCCACCTGTAGCCGCTTGAGTGCTTCCCCAGCCAAGTCCGGTGTAATGATCCCATCGCCGCGCACCTGAGCGAAATCACGGACCCGCTTCAGGAGCCTATTGGCAATCCGCGGAGTCCCCCTGGAACGAAGGGCCACCTCATCAGCGGCATCACCCAGAATTTCAACACCTAACAAATCGGCATTGCGAGACACAATGAAACTTAATTCCTCGGTTGAGTAATATTCCAGCCGGCTGACCACGCCGAATCGGTCGCGGAGCGGGGCCGACAATAGCCCAGCCCGGGTAGTCGCCCCGATCAAAGTGAACGGCGGAAGATCCAGTCTTACGGAACGGGCACTCGGCCCCTTACCGATCATAATATCCAGTGCGAAATCCTCCATCGCCGGATACATTACCTCTTCTACCGTACGGTGGAGGCGGTGAATCTCGTCAATGAACAGTACATCGCCTTCCTGCAGATTAGTCAGAAGCGCCGCAAGGTCACCAGCCCGCTCAATGGCTGGGCCTGATGTAGTGCGAAGATTTACCCCTAACTCGTTAGCGATAATATTCGCGAGTGTGGTTTTACCAAGTCCCGGAGGCCCATAAAGCAGTACATGATCAAGTGCTTCATTTCTCATTTTCGCTGCTTCAATATAGATCTTCAGGTTGTCCTTGACCTGGGTCTGTCCGATATATTCTCCCAGATAACGCGGGCGCAAACTTAGCTCTGCTGCCGCCTCATCCATCATTAAATTCGCGGATATGATCCGGTCATCCATCTTTCATCACTCCCATTCTAAGCAAGTCCGCAGCTTATTTGGCTACGTACAGAAGCTTCAGCGCTTTTTTCATCAGCACATCTACGCTTCCCGACTCGTCTCCTTCTTTCTTCAGGGTCAGCCATACCCTATCCAGCTCGCTTTCCGTATAACCCAGCGCCTTCAACCCATCCTTGGCTTCATCCCACGGCAGAGCGCCGAACTCCGCTTCCACATTGACTGCGAACAGACCCGTTTGTATAGGAACGCTTCCCAGACCCTCCAGCTTATCTTTAAGGTCAAGAATCATCCGCTGCGCGGTCTTCTTGCCAATCCCTGGAAGCTTAGTCAGGAAAGTGATATTCTCCTGGTATATCGCAGAGATTAGCTGGTCTGGTGTCCCACCGGTTAGAATCCCGAGCGCTACACGCGGGCCTATGCCAGATACTTCAATTAGTTTGCGAAACAGCTTCTGCTCTTCCCGTGTCGGAAACCCAAACAGCAGAGTGGCATCCTCGCGGGTCTGGTAATGAATATAGATGGTAACCGGTCCATCTGCTTTGGCAAAAGCATACGGATTTGGGCAGAACACGCGGTATCCAACTCCTTGCACATCCATTACCACATATTCCGTTTCCAAATGAACAACTGGTCCTCTTAAGAAATCTATCATTTGCGCAATACCTCATTTAATTTGGAATTTAGACTGGTGGAATGTGCGTGACACACGGCAACCGCGAGCGCATCGGCCACATCGTCTGGCTTAGGGATAGCGGATAACTTCAATAACAGCTTGACCATCTCCTGCACCTGCTTCTTCTCCGCCTTGCCGTAACCGACAACCGCCTGTTTCACCATCATAGGTGTATATTCAGCAACCGGGAGCCCTTGCTGCACGGCAGCCAGTATGAGCACCCCACGAGCCTGTGCGACAGGAAGTGCTGTTGTCACGTTGCGGCTAAAGAACAACTTCTCTACTGCGACCGCATCAGGTTTATATTTATCTATCAGCTGTACCATGCCCTCGTAGACATGCAACAGCCGTTCTTCTTCCGGAGTATGGGCTTCTGTCTGAATGCAGCCGTACTGCACCGGGGTCAGCTTATTGCCCACCTTGTCTACAAATCCAAAACCAACAATGGCGAGTCCCGGGTCGATGCCTAAAATACGCAAGTTCAATCTCTCCTCTATCACCAGACGGATACTCCCGCCTAATTCAACCTTTTAAATCTATAAAGCGAACATATGTATTCCTTCTACCCATTATAGCAAAAATAGTGCCCACCGGAGAAAAAAGTTTGCCCCATTTAAAGAAAAGAGGACTTCAGTCCCTAGTTTTAGCAAACAAAAAAAGGCCCCACGATACATTCATATCGGGAACCCCGCGTAATATGTTTTATTCTTTACTCTGCATTACCTCTTCAGCCGTGTCCCGAGCATAGTCACTGAACGTTGACAGCACGCTATCGTACTCTTCAATATCCTGAATTCTAATGCCGCTGCGCAGCTGCTTCCAAATATGTTCCGGAACAGACGACTTCATGGACCCCATATCCATCTGAAAAAAAGTCTTAAGCACTTCCTCCTTCTCCGGAGGTCCTTTAAAAAGTGTCAAATTCCCCTGTTCATCCACGCCAATATACGCTTCCTTTTTCACAGCAGGCGAGAGATCCTCGACCTTATTCTCCAGCCAGAGATCACCCTCAGCGCTAATATAGCCAGACCAGGCAGGCCGCTCAGCCAGTAGAACCTCCATTTGCGCAGGATTCCTGATACCTGATAATGTCCGGACTTCTTCTCCGCTGACATAGCTGATTTTGAGATGAACGGTTCTGTTAATTCCACTCTGCCTGATAGTTTGCAGAAGCTCTTCACGCTGCAGCGCTAGTGCCGGATTTTCGTTCTCCGCTATTCCTTCTTTCCATACCGCTCTTACGGGTTCATCCATCCGCAGTATCGAATGCGTCAGCAGTCCGCTAAGCTCCCCGGGAACACGCATCCCTCCAAAGGCTAACAGAGTCAAAGCAACGCAAGCCGCACTTACCCACAGCGCTCTTTTCCAACGTCTCCATCGCCGCCACAGCTTTTTTCTCAAGCGAAAAGCACTCACGTTAATCCCCTTCTTTTGCTTTTTTCCTATTGTGGCCTTTAGCAGAAGCATTTATGCGCATATTTTACCAACTTCAGCACATTTGCCGAATCTGTTGCCCTATCCACTTCATTGAGCTCCATTCACTTCAATAAGGGTTTCGTGTATAATTTGGCTTATGTATGCAGGACCATGTAAATCTAATGTTAAAGGGGATTCGAATAAATGATTATCCAGCCAAAAACCAGAGGCTTTATCTGTACAACCTCCCATCCGGAAGGGTGTGCGAAACAGGTAGAGAAACAAATTGAATATGTACAATCCCAGAAAAAAATCACTGGACCCGCAAATGTACTTGTTATCGGTTCTTCCACCGGCTATGGCTTGGCATCACGCATTACCGCCGCTTTTGGCGCAGGTGCCAATACAATCGGCGTATTCTTCGATAAACCCGCAGAGGGCGCACGTACCGCATCTGCAGGCTGGTACAACACAGCCGGTTTTGAAGCAGCCGTACAGAATCAAGGACTTAAATCGTTCAATATCGTTGGAGATGCCTTCTCGGATGCAATCAAGACTAAAACTTTTGAGCTGATTAAGGCAGAACTCGGGCAAGTAGATCTTGTGATCTACAGCGTGGCTTCCCCGCGCCGGACTCATCCAGTTACAGGAGAAACCTTCAATTCCGTAATCAAGCCGATCGGTGAAGCTTATACGAATAAAACCCTGAACTTCCACAGCGGAGAAGTATCCATGACCAGCATTGAACCTGCCACCGAGGAAGAAGTATCTCAGACTATTGCAGTCATGGGCGGTGAGGACTGGAAAATGTGGATCGACGGCATGCTGGAAGCTGGTGTACTGGCAGACGGTGCTACTACTGTAGCCTACTCTTATATCGGACCTGAGGTCACCCATGCGATTTACCGTGAAGGAACCATCGGACGGGCGAAGAATGACCTTGAACGCACAGCCATTGAACTGAACGGACTTCTCGGACAAACAGGCGGACGGGCCTATGTATCCGTGAATAAAGCGCTGGTTACCCAGTCTAGCTCTGCAATACCTGTGGTACCACTCTATATTTCCGCTCTATACCGGGTAATGAAGGAGAAAGAGTTGCATGAGAACTGTATCGAGCAGATTTACCGCCTCTTCTCCGAACGCCTATATGGCGAAGGTGAAACTGCTGTTGATGAAAAAGGACTCATCCGTATCGATGACTGGGAGATGCGTGAGGATGTCCAAACCGAGGTTATGAAGCGTTGGAATGAACTGAGCAGCGAGAATGTTAACGACTTGGCGGATCTGGAAGGATATCGCGAAGATTTCTATCATCTCTTTGGCTTTCAGTCAGAAGGCGTTGACTACGAAGCCGATACCAACCCGGCTGTTGAAATGCCCAATTTGAAGTAGAGCGCTTTAGTTTAAAAAGAGGTGCCCAGGCTGCTGTGAAAATAACAGCCTGGAGCACCTCTTTCTTTTATGAATTCATCGATTTCTTTAGAAGTCGATAAACCTAACAGCCGAAAGCGATATTGTAACTCTTTACAATCAGTTTAAACCTCTCATATAGTTTACCGTTAATGTATCAAAATACTTAATATCACCTGATGCCTGTGATAATAATAGAATACCTTGCACAAAGGCGATGAAGATCTTCGATTCCTCCACGGTATTTATTGAAGAAACGAAGGCTCCCTCTATTCCTCGTGTAAGTACATCTTCAAGCCATTTCTCGTTTGAACGAAAAAAGAGGTTTAGTTCAGTAGCCATCATCGAACACAAACATAATTTAGCGTTGTCCTCCAGCGTCTCTCGGTACAAGTTAAAAAAACATTGCTGTAGGTATGAGTAATGTTCAGATGTTTCTTCAGCACAGGCTATGAATGGAGATATAAAAAAGCTCATTAGATATGTCATCTAATGAGCTATCAGTTGATTAAGTATGGTACCGGCGAGAGGACTCGAACCTCCACGGTTTCCCTCTCGATTTTGAGTCGAGCGCGTCTGCCATTCCGCCACGCCGGCAAAAAAGATTAGTCAAATGTTATATCTTCAAGAAGTTAAAATGGCGCGCCCTGAGAGATTCGAACTCCCGACCTTTTGATTCGTAGTCAAACGCTCTATCCAGCTGAGCTAAGGGCGCAAAATATGGAGCGGACGACGGGAATCGAACCCGCGACCCTCGCCTTGGCAAGGCGATGCTCTACCGCTGAGCCACGTCCGCATACGGTATGTATTACTTAAACTTATTAAAATAATGGCGGAACCGACGGGATTCGAACCCGCGATCTCCTGCGTGACAGGCAGGCATGTTAGGCCAACTACACCACGGTTCCAAATTGGTTGCGGGGGCAGGATTTGAACCTGCGGCCTTCGGGTTATGAGCCCGACGAGCTACCGGGCTGCTCCACCCCGCGTCAGTAAAATACATCTATAAACTTATATGGTGGAGGCTGAGGGGTTCGAACCCCCGACCCTCTGCTTGTAAGGCAGATGCTCTCCCAGCTGAGCTAAGCCTCCNGCTACCGGGCTGCTCCACCCCGCGTCAGTAAAAACATATTCAGAAATTTCCTGGTGGAGGCTGAGGGGTTCGAACCCCCGACCCTCTGCTTGTAAGGCAGATGCTCTCCCAGCTGAGCTAAGCCTCCGTAAAAGAAGCAACCTAATGATCTTAGCATAGATTACTAATTAAAGCAAATGCTAATTCTTGAACAGAAGATTACAATATGACCCGTAGGGGATTCGAACCCCTGTTACCTCCGTGAAAGGGAGGTGTCTTAACCCCTTGACCAACGGGCCGTAATAGAAACAATTCTTTCGACAACAAAGAATATTATATCACATGTAGTATAATATAGCAATAGTTAATTTATATATTATTATTTCAAAGATCCATACATCCTTTTAGTATTAAACCAACGCCCATGCAATAGCTTCTATCAACTCTTAGATCGTCAGATTGTCGGATAAAGTTATCTCTCGGACATTTCACTATTAGCTGTCGTTCCATCTATTAATCTGTTGAGCAGCCCTGGAGCCTCTCTCTCCCCTCACGAGGCATAGTCATGGTAAAGTTACCTGGTATTCTTTAGCGACATTCCAGCATAGAGTAGTTGAACTTACGCAAAGCGGACTGCATTCTCCAAATCAAACCCGTAAAACTCAGTCAAGCGTCGATGTAGTTCGTAGGCAGTTTGTGTTCTGCGGAACAATGGCCACATTAGTCCAGCTAGTCACTAACTTCACTCTAGATGCTACTTAAGTTACTTAGGCTACTTAGAAATCATGACACAAGGATGGGAACAACAAAAAAACACTGCTGATTAGTTCAGCAGTGTTCTTCGTGCTTGGCGGCGTCCTACTCTCCCAGGACCCTTCGGTCCAAGTACCATCGGCGCTGGAGGTCTTAACGGTCGTGTTC
>NZ_JBGJZO010000047.1:0-4598 GCF_042610485.1 Paenibacillus oryziterrae
TAACCAGAGCCGAGGTGGCGGTAATTGTAAGAAGATTACTCCAGAAATCCAACCTTATTTAATACGATATATCAGAAAAGAAACAAAGGCCTCTGCAGTGTGAATGCAGAGGCCTTTGTTTAGTTCACTGAGAAGCGCAACCGTCTATCTGACTCCAAAAGGAGCTGTCCCAAGCAACCATTTCATGGCTTATGGGACAACCCCTTCGTTTAGGTTCAATTTAGAAAGAGTGTTCTAGAATGATACAAACGGTGCTATTGGGAGGTGAGATTACCCATGAAATATATCATTGCTGACCCGGATGGGCAAAGCAATATTGAATTAAAGAATATATTGGATGACATCGATATATTGGATTTCAAAGGAAGTTTCACCACTATTGGTGCGGCGGGAAAAAGTATACGCGGAGAACCTCCCGAAATTGCTTTTATCAGGATAGGTAAAGCGGAATTGAATGCTTATCAGCTGGTTGGTGAGATTCGAGAACATAATCTATCATCAAAAATTATTTTCATAAGTAACAACGGAGAATATGCTGTACAAGCTTTTGAATATGAGGCAGATGGGTTTTTATTGGTGCCTTTTAACGGGGAACAAATTAAGCATTTGTTGTTGAGATGTATGAAGTAGAGAAGAACTTATATACAAAGAGGAGAACAATTTGATGAGAAAGAAACGGTTTATGATTTTATTATTGGTATTAGCAATGATCACCGTCATGTTACCCACAGGATTACCTGTGTATGCGGCGAGTGACCCTGGCAACTATATTTTTGATATATCTGAGGGGGATATTACGGTAGCGGCGGGTACAAATGCGAACACTGTCAAGGTTACTTATGGTGCATCTCAGGTCCAAGACGATATTCCTAAAACAAGCCAAATAACCATAATAGGCACAACTACGACGAATGCAGTTGTGGTAAATAATGTAACAGCGCATATTACTCTAAGTGATGTGAATATCCAAGAAACGGTTAATGGTCTCTGCGCTTTTTCGCTTTTGAATGGCGGTTTCTCCGATGTGGAACTTACTTTGGTGGGGAGTAATATTCTAAAGAGCGGTAACAATGCACCGGGTTTAAAAGCGGGATGGAGAGCAACCTTAACCATTCAAGGTACTGGTTCACTCAATGTAACGGGCGGTCAATATTCAGCAGGCATTGGCGACGGGAATAACCAATCAGGCGGCAATATCACTATTGTAGGTGGCACGGTCACCGCGATAGCGGGCAGCGGTGGAGCCGGAATCGGCGGCGGCAGTGCTGCTAATGGTACATATGTCGGTAAGGCTATATCCATATCGGGTGGCACAGTCTACGCACAAGGCACAGATGGTGGAGCAGGCATCGGGGGCGGAGCGCAAAGTGGTGGTCACAACGTAGATGGTGGCACCATCAACATATCAGGTGGTACAGTCACCGCGAAAGGTAGCATGGGTGGAGCAGGTATCGGGGGAGGCGGCAACCTGTCTTCTGGAGGAGGAGCAGGTGGCCTCATCAATATATCAGGTGGTACGGTCACTGCAATCGCTGATAATAATGGAGCAGGCATCGGGGGCGGCGGTGCGAATAGTTCTGGAGGAGCAGGTGGCACCATCAATATATCAGGTGGCACGGTTACTGCAACCGGTGGGTTATCTGGAGGCGCGGGTATCGGTGGCGGCAAAACCGGAGCAGGCGGCACCATTACCATCGCTGACGTAGCAACAATAAAAACGACTTCCGCGAATACAGTCCAACCTGCCATTTATACAGCAAGCGGCAGTCTTGAAGCGGCAAGTACAGCAAGAGTGTTGATGGCGAATTATACAACTCAAAAGGTGGCAAACACAAACACCAGTGTTTACGTTAAATCACCTTTTTCGTTACACCAAAGCTTTGCCCCAACTAATGGGTACAAATCTATAGCTTTCACGGTGCCGTCAAACAGCACTTATCAGCTTAAGACTGCGGGTAGTTTACAGAAACATACTTCGGGTTCCAGTTCAGATTTTGATATTGCAGGTGCAGGACTCACAGTATTTAGTAATGTAGCAGTGGATCCGGATGAGGCCATAGTAGCAACAGTCAAAGGCCTGATTGAGGGTGCAACATATACAATGACTCAGATAGCGGCAACAGATGAAGCTGCGGTAAAAGCAGAAATTGAAGCTAAGATTACTGCCTTAGCTCTGAATGGTGTGGCAACGTCGGTAACAAAAGTACTCTACACGCCGGCAATAGCAGGAGCCGCAGGAACACCTGCCGGAACAAACGGAACCTATACCTTCACGGTTGACTTGTCCAAAGGAGAAGTAACGGCAACATCAGTACAAAAGACAATGACAATAACAGCAACAGCGTATAACTCAACATCACAAGACAATATAGATATAGAAGCAGCAAAAGCAGCGATAGAAGCTAAGATTGCTACCCTAGCTCTGGATGGTGTAGCAACATTCGTTACAAAAGTACTCTACACGCCGGCAATAGCAGGAGCCGCAGGAACACCTGCCGGAACAAACGGAACGTATACCTTCACCGTAGATTTGTCAAAGGGAGCAGCAACTGCTACAACCGAAACCTTGACAATGACAATAGCAAATCTTTGGACAGATCATGGTAATTATGATTTAGATTTATATAACGCACTTGTGGCGGGAACAACAGATAATACAATTGAAATCTCAACTCCACAGCAGCTTGCAGCGGTCGCGAAGGCTGTAAATGATGATGTAGAAACCTTTTCTGGGAAAGAGGTTGTTTTGGCGCAGGATATCGATTTAAGCGCTCATAATTGGGATCCTATCGGTCATAGTACTAGTTATCAGGGGGATTTTGATGGTAATGAGCATACTGTCAGCAATATGAATATAATGGGGGAATATCGAGCGGCCGGCTTATTTGGAGCTGTGAGTGGTCAGGATGATGAAGCAGAACATATAGTTATTCAAAATGTTACAGTTGATGGAACGATTAGCGCATCTGGTGAAATATATGCCGTTGGCGGTATAGCCGGTATTGGGTCAAATGTTGAATTCATAAACTGCAATAATGGTGTTTCCATTTCAGTAGTAGCTGCGGTGATGGATTGGGGGGACTCAGACATAGATACTACTTGTGTAGCTGGTATTGTGGGATTAGGATATAAGGCAAACATAACAGACAGTACCAACAAATCGAATGCAACAATTAATGTTGAGTCAACCAGCAGCTTAGTAGGTGGCATCATAGGATTGGGTAATGAAAGTACTACGATCTCAAATTCTGTAAACCATGGAACGGTAGTAGCTAAAGATACCGATGGTGGTATGGAAAGTGGGGCTGGTGGCATTGCTGGTGTTAAAGGTAAGGGTACGAGTATAATCAATTGCTATAACACGGGGGATGTATCCACGGAGGGTTCAGAATGGACAGGCGGAATTGCAGGAATAATTGTAACAGGCGGATTTGCAAGGACAATTGAACCGAGCGGAGACGGGGTAGTAAAGAACTGTTATAGTATTGGGCAACTCACGGTGGATACTAACGGTGTGAAGGGCGGAATAGCAGGGTTTGGGTTAATTGATAATGATGACTTGACTGACTGCAGCTATCTGGATAGTACAGCGACATATGCTTATTATAGTATGGATGATGATATGAGTGCCGGCAATCCTATAACACTTAATGGTGCGGCAAAAACCACAGAACAGATGAAAGATGCTACTTATCTTGAGGAACTAAATAATTGGGTTAGTAACAATCCTCTGAATGGTGTAGCACTAAAAACTTGGAAACAACAAGCAGACGTTAACGATGGCTATCCTTCTTTTTTCAATAGTCCATCAGATGCTAATACATTAGCAACCGTCAAGGGTCTGATAGAAGGTGCTTCCTATACAATGACACAGGCAGCGGCAATAGATGAAGCTGCAGTAAAAGCAATGATTGAAAGAGTAATCTCAGGATTAGCTTTGAATGGTGCAACAACATGGGTAACAAAAGTACTCTACACGCCTGCAACAGCAGGAGCTGCAGGAACACCAGCTGGAATAAACGGAACTTATACCTTCAGGGTTGGCTTGTCAAAAGGAGCTGCAACAGCAACAACGGCGACCTTGACAATGACGATAACAGCAACATCATATGTAGAACATTCCAGTGGTGGCGGTGGTTCTAACATACCAGTAATCCAACCTATTTCGGGTGCGGATATCCTTGTAAACGGTGATGTTGTACAGGCAGGAACTACGGTAGATACCAAAGTAGGAGAACGAACAGTTACAACCATAACTATTGATGAGAAAAAACTGGAGCAGAAGCTGATGGCAGAAGGCGATAAGGCGACTGTGACAATTCCTGTTAAAACAACCTCTGATGTAATCATTGGTGAGCTTAACGGTCAGATGGTTAAGAATATGGAACATAAGCAAGCTGTAGTCGAGGTTAAAACAGATGTAGCTACATACACTCTTCCGGCACAGCAAATCAATATTGATGCCGTTTCCGGGCAACTGGGTACGGCCGTAGAACTTAAGGATATCAAAGTGGCTATTGAAATCGTAAAACCAGCACAGGAGACAATGAAAATTGTTGAAAACGCAGAGAAGGCTGGCCAATTCACGATCATTGCTC
>NZ_JBGJZO010000048.1:0-3869 GCF_042610485.1 Paenibacillus oryziterrae
AGGCAGACAACCCTGCGAACCTAACCGCATCGCGGCCGCCCCGTTGGGGCTTAAGGTTCTCGGGTTCGTGAATGCGGAAACGTTAACTGAAATCGGCTAGATAAAGACTATAAGAACTAAAGAGACTAAAAGGGCAACAAACAAAAAGACTGACAAAAGGGACAAGACTTATAAAGTTCGAAAAACCTATCAAAACAGAAAAAATTATATCCTAATAATCCCATGAAAACCGAAAAAATTTAAAAAGGCTAAAAACCTATAAAGACCAAATAATCTATAAAGAGCAACTAGATATAAAGGATCGAAAAGACATATAAGAGCTATATTTGGATGCAAACTCGAAGAAGAGCCGACATCAGTTAACATTACATTTACGCTGCAGGTCGGCAAAGCCGCCCCTTGGTCCCGGAAGTTAAGAAGCCAGGAAGTGTATACCGGGACACACCGACTACGTCGGCGTCGTAAATGCGGGAACGTTAGAGGAAATGACCTAAAGTATATATTCTTTCGAGGTGAGAACATATTGCAGAATAATCAAATTACTGAACAAATATATCGATACATTTTTGATTCTATCTCTCTACCAGAGCTAGAATCATGGCTATATATAGAATTAACTAATAGTACCAATGGAGTTGTAAACCCATTTCTAAAAGAACTTATTTCTTTTAACTTTATTCAAAAAGATGCGGAGATAATTTTAAAAAATGTATTAAAAAGAGTTTGGGAGATAACTTATTTCGAAGATATAACATATGAAAGAATTAGAAGAATCTTAAGAGATATAATAAATGAAACAATTCCAATCAACGAAGGCTGTCATGAACTATCAGGATTATACTTTTCGGGATATGACTTTATTCCTTATGACTTTGATTCTTTCTATTCTGAAATGTTAGATATTCCACTACCAATAGAATATTTGATTTGGAATAAGAATGCATTGGAAGAGAAATTGGAAAAGCTAGAAAATTATAAGGAACAAGTGATTAGTCTTTCTAAATCATTTCTTATGGAACTTGAAAAACATATATAAAGAAAAAATATGTGATTGTAATTCGAAGAAGAGGTCACATCCTCTAACAATGTGTTCACGCATCGGCGGACAAGCCGCCTCGGTCCCGGAAGGTAAGTCGAAGAAGTTATTGCCGGGACACATCCGCATCGACTAACTGCGCTAGCGCAGCCGCCCTACGGGCTTAAGTCGGTGGGACGTCGTGAACACGGGAACGTTATAAGAAATCGGGGGAAACATAATTTAAGTTCGTTATTAATAACCAAAGATCATAAAGGGATAGGTGACAAGACATTAAATTACTTTTTATCTGTAGCCGAAATAAATGGCGTAGCTTAACTGCTGAGAAGATTTTTGATGGATACAATGGTTATGAAGTAAGATCGGCAGGAACGGAAGAAGGAGCAAGAATTAAGGTTACTGAAGGACACATTGGATGGTCGGACTTAATTTTTGTAATGGAGAAGAAGCATACGAGAAGGCTCAAAGATAAATTTCCAATTATTCTAAAGAATAAACGATTAATCTGTCTTGATATCCCAGACGACTATCAGTTTATGGATGAAGAATTAATAGAAATATTGAAATCAAGAGTATCAGAACATATTGAAGTGCCCGAATAATTAAGTTCGAAATATTAACAAGACATGAATAGAGAAGGAAGATTTAACTGAATAGAAGGACATTTTGTTAGTAAATCAAGAAGCCCCCGACATTCTCATAACATCGTATCTACGCTGCGGGCCGTTCGGCCCTTGGTCTGCGGAAGAAAATTCGGTGAAGAGGAATCAGGCAGACAACCCTGCGAGGCTAAGTGGCTACGCCACCCGGCAGCAAGCTGCCTTAAGCCTCTCGGGTTCGTAGATACACCAACGTTATAAGAAATTGGCGCAAAGATTATATAAACTTATATATTGGAGGATAAAACATGGATGCAATTCTTCATTTACTTAACCCATCTACTACTTCAGGATCTTTGTTAATTGGTATCATTTCTGGGTTGATATCGGGATTAATACTGGGCTTTTTTTCAGGGAAGAAATATCAAACAAACAAATTTACAACCAAAGGAAATCAAAGTCCTATAATTCATAGTTCGAAAATTAAGGTGAACACACATGATAAATAAGTATAGTACTTCTGGGGAACAAAGCCCAATACTAAAGGATTGTAATATTACTATCTTTAATCAAATGAAGTATGAATCTGTTATCGCTAGGAAGAATGAGTTGTACATTCCCTTAATAGAAGAATGTTTTAAGATAATTGACGATTGTAAGAGCGGAGACTTATTTTCGAGATTAAATAATTCATTCATGAAAGAAATATTGCAGAAACAGTATAAGTACAGATTAGATGATGAATTATTAAATAAACTGAACGAGTTAGACAGTCAAATAAATTCCTTTAATAGGATCGATTCTATTAATATAGCTGGTAACATCATCGTTAATTCATTCACTAAGGGCTTTATTGAGCTGTATGGTGAGATTATTGATGGCGAAGCACCTATTTATTACGATGGATATATAGTTGATTATGAGACTGTTTATCCAGAAGAGTATGAAAACATCAGGATGGTAGCTTATAATAGGGATTTTGTTTTGGGTGTAATTCAAAACCCAGATGATTATATTGCTTATGAAGACGAGATATACAATAGGTCGCTGGTGACAATTTTTGAATTTGCCTTGGCCGATAGAAATAAGAAGTATAGCCCTAAAAGAAGTCCAATAATTGATTGGACAGGTGCACCTGAATATTACATAGCGTCCTCATGTAATTGTGATGAAGAATATCAGAACAATAAGGATATTATCAATAAGAAGAATATACTTAATGACATAAGTGCTATATGTAAAGACTTGTCATCATTAATTGATCAAAAATTAAAGGACATATTTGAAAGATATGAGAAAGAATAAGGACAATGGGAGTTTTTCGAAGAAGGCGCCAACATCTTATAACACTGTATTCACGCGGCGGGCCTTACGGCCCTTGGTCTGCCAGAGGCATTTTCGAGGTAGAAGATTCAGCAGACAACCCTGTGAGGCTAAGTGGCAAGCCACCCGCTCACTCCGTTCGCTTAAGCCTCTCGAGTTCGTGAACACAACAACGTTATGTGAAATTCTCGCAAAATCATATAAAGGCGGAAAACCATGAATGAAAAAAACATAACAGTTCGAATTAAGGGTAGAGAGCGTATCTTGAATGTAGGGGATAACTACTTTTTTGAGTTTAAGGATCCTGAAGAAACATCATTTCATATGCTTCGATCTGAAGTCATGGATATTTACTGGAAGGATAATGATTCTGGAAAGTCGTTTTTCTTTATTTATGTTCATGAACATAATGAAGATTATTTGATAAGTGACGATGAAATTGTTTCCGCCAAATTATCAGATTTAGTTGCAGGGCAAATATATGAATATGTAATGAATAACGGTTATTCAATTACTGGTGAATTTATTGAATTAAAAAGCATAGGGAAAGAAATACATTCTATTTGGATAGATTTAGGTCGGCAACCCGTATATTTAGACTATAGGGATATAGAAGAAATTATTAAACTTGATAATGATTATTTGTAAGAAAGTCGAAGAAGGCGAGAACATCACATAACAATATATTCCAGCTTCGGCCGACTACGTCGACCTTGGTCCCAGGAGATAATTCGAGGAAGTCAATGCTGGGACACATCCTTTCCCCTAACCGCATCGCGGCCAGTCGCTGCGCTCCTTTAAGGTGAAAGGACGTCAGGAATACGGGAACGTTATGAGAAATTCGGGTTAAACAATAAATGAAGACAAAGCAAATAACTAATTAAAACAAAAGAAATTAAGAAACTGAAAAA
>NZ_JBGJZO010000049.1:0-3256 GCF_042610485.1 Paenibacillus oryziterrae
AGGCAGACAACCCTGCGAACCTAACCGCATCGCGGCCGCCCCGTTGGGGCTTAAGGTTCTCGGGTTCGTGAATGCGGAAACGTTATGCGCAATCCCGGAAACAGTAATAAACCATAATAAAACAAAGGAAAAAAGCATGAAAAAACTAATAGTAATAGCATTTATAACAATGGTCATTTTTGTTGGCTTTATATATTTTCATAATAATAAAGAACCGGATTCATCTTTAATTTATGATAAAAACCTGAGTAATCATAGTGGCTTTAGAATAACAGAAGAAAATAAAGTAGTAATTACTGAAAACATTCATATCATTAACCCCACAAAAAAGAGGATAAGATTTATGATTTCAGCTAACTTTTCTAAAGATTTTCAGGACGGGCTAGTAAAACAAAAATATTTAAAGGGCTATATAAGTGAAAATGAAAAAGATAACATATTTGAATTAGAATCAAGTACCGAAAGGGACTTTATAATCTATTTTATTGGAGAAGCTGGATCTAAGATGCAAAAGCATGATAGAAACCCACCTGAAAATGTACTAATTAAAACAGTAGATGAATGATAAAAGGCTATTTATGAAAGTTATTCGGAGAAGCCAGGACAGCGCATAACACCGTAATCACGCATCGGGCCATTCGGCCCTGGGTCCGCCCGAGGCATTTCGATGAAGCTGCACCAGGCGGACAACCCTGCGAACCTAACCGCGTTGCGGCCGCCCCGTTGGGCTTAAGGTTCTCGGGTTCGTGAATACGACAACGTTATACGAAAGTCCTAAAAACAAATAAAGAAGGGGTACAAGTGAATCAAAATCGTGAAATAAATCTTTATGGACTAGAACAGATTGCACTTATTATCAAATCCAAATCGGGAGTGACATATACTAACCAAGCTGGTGGCTATGCGTGCATTCAACCTTCAGTAGAAGGAATACTAACAATCGTAGATGATGATACCAAGACAATGCTAAAAGAGCTATCAGAATACACAATAAACAAAACAACATTTAACATTGACGATGCTGAATTTATTGATAAACTACTTCAATCAAATAGTGGGGGCAAATTTCTGGAAATTGACAGAAGTAAGTTGGAGTTTTCAATGGAGGCATGGATACACGTAATTATTAACTATGAGAAAACGGAAAATACAATACTAAAGGGATTTAATGAAACTCAAGGTATATTAACATGGAACAATAGTGATTAAGGGCAAGACCTTCGTATAACATAGTATTCACGCTGCGTCGCTAACGCTCCTGGGTCTGCCCGAGGCTAGAGCGAGGAAGTGATAGCTGGCAGACAACCCTACGGGTTCGTAAATACAACAACGTTATGTGAAATATGACTAAGGAGAATGAAAATGACCAAATTCTTAATTGATGCAAATACATTTTTAGATTTTTATCGGTCGAATAATGACGCTTTACAAATACTTGATGAAGTGAAAAAGAATAAAGATAACTTTATATTTTCTGAACAAGTATTTAATGAGTTTATGAGAAATCGAGTAACAGAACTTGAATCTCTCATATCTAATTTTAAAAATTCAATAAAGATTAATATTTACTCATCGTCTATATTAAACAGCATGCAACCATATATTGAGATTCAAGATCTTAAGAAAACAATTGCCGAGAAAGGAAAGGATCTTGTTAAATCAATTGAAGAAATGATAATTGACTCAGAAAAGGATCCCGTTAGCTTGAAAATCAAGGAGTTATTTCAATCTCCGGGAGTTCAAGTGATTAATGTATCGGATGACGATATTTTAAGAGCTAAGAAGAGAAAATTACTTGGACAACCACCAACAAGTAGGGATAAGGCAAGCATTGGAGATGAAGTGATTTGGGAATCGCTTATATCTAAAGGTGAATCAGATATAGTAATTGTATCGAGGGATAAAACCTACTCCAGGAATATAGATTTATTAAAAACTGAATACCTAAATAAAACAGGTAAACAACTAATACAGATAACAGATAGAATAACTACAGCAATAAGGTCGATTGGAAATATGCCATCTACTGATGTAGTCGAATTAGAAACAAAGCAACTTGAGGAAAGAGAAAAATCAATAAAACAAATTGTTGGGGAAGTTCAAGACGTGATGATTCACTTTGAAAGATATGGAATGTATGAAATGGCTTGTGTTAATTGTGGTAGTGGAATATCTCAGTTACAACGGCAATGTCACCATTGTGGTAAATTGAATCCTTTTTTTATGCAAGATGATGACCTGTAGTAATTTCAAGGAGAGTCATACTTCACATAACATAGTATTCACGCGGCGGCCCTTACGGCCCTTGGTCTGCAGAGGCATTTCGAAGAAGCGGAATCAGCAGACAACCCTGTGAGGCTAAGTGGCGGAGCCACCCGGCCCTAGCGGGCCTTAAGCCTCTCGGGTTCGTGAATACAACAACGTTATAAGAAATTCCCGCAACAGAAACTGATGATGAATCAAGGAGGATTATTTCTTGACTAAAGAAATATTTTTTAATCTTAAGGAAGTATTCAGTCCTAATGAAAAATTAGATAGATGGATACTTAAGTTAGCCATTGCGAGAAGCGACATACTTCATGTGCATAAGAGACATGTTGATGTATTACAAGACGAAACAAATATAACAAATGGAGAAAGTCTATATTTATTTCGATTGGCAATTTCTCATTTGAGAGAAGTTGTAAAACTAATTACTTTTGGAAGTAACGATCAAGAGATTAGGACGTTTATTACAGGAATATCAAAAGAAGTAGACTCAGAATTCAATCGATTTATTATGTCAAAGGAAGATCCATTCTTAAATAACGTATTAATACCTACCAGAAACAACTTGTTTCATTATTATGATAAAGATAAAGACAAGGAATTCAAGGTGAGGCTTGAAGAGCTAAAAGATTTTGAAACGAAGATTTTAAGTGCATCTAAAAAAATTAAGGATACTGAGTATGAATTTGCTGATCAAGTTACACTATTAATGAGTATTGGGGATATTTCTTATGATGAATTTAAAGAACTAGTGAAATTAGTAAGTAGTTACATGGTTTCATTTTCTAAAGTGGCTGAAACCATAACAGGGGCTTTTCTACTTATGAAGAAATCAAAGTTTAGACAAAATAGTATTTTCAAAGAAGGCGGGAACATCTTATAACAATGTGTTCACACATCGGCGGAGGGTCTGTCAATAATTTTGTGTAAACTCTTTAGCAAGGAATTCCCCCGAGGGGGAATTCGCGATACTAGCGTAAGTACTGGC
>NZ_JBGJZO010000005.1:0-162346 GCF_042610485.1 Paenibacillus oryziterrae
GGAATATTCCATGAACCGCCGTATACCGAACGGTACGTACGGTGGTGTGAGAGGTCGGGGGCTCGCCGCCCCCTCCTACTCGATTTTTATCGATAATTTCAACTGATTCTGCGAAGCATTGTAACTCCAGGAGAATGCAGGGAACTTCTTTTTAAAAGCATCGAGCTGAATATACGTTTCATCATTTTGGGATAAGGCCTCTTTGGAGGATAAAGCGAAACCGGCGGTCTTGCCTGCACCACTCGTAATGATGACCTTTTTATTCTTAGCATCCCATGAAACATCACTTTCCATTAATGCAGCCAGTACTCTGGAAGAGGCGTACAGGACGTTCCCTTTTTTAACCAGACCTACATTGCCCGCAAAAGGCTGCCCGTTGACGTTCAATATGTGATTGTCCCCGGAGGCCTCAATAGATTTCATTCCGGCAATTTGCAGAGCTGAAATCAGCTGAGCCGTTTTGCCTTGTACTTCAAAGTCTGGATAAAGTCCGATATGGTTGAAATCTTCCTTGTTTGGCGTTAAATATTTAGCTGTGGTGAGCTTAAGAGTGTCACCGTTGGATATCGGAAGAAGACTCTGAATCCGTGCCTTGCCGAAGCTGCGCGTACCGACCACGGTAGCCAGATTATTATCGCGTAACGCTCCGGTTAATGCCTCGGAGGCACTGGCGGTATATTCATTGGTCAGGATGACCACAGGAACATTGATTTTACTGCCATCCGTAATGACCACAGGCGAGAGCGTCCCGCTTTGGTCGGAGGTATACATCATAATTCCTTTATCCATAAATTCTGAAGCGATATTAAAAGCCGAATCCATATAACCGCCCACATTGTCTCTTAGATCCAGTACCATGGATTTCATGCCGCCTGCCCGCATTTTGCTCAGCACTGTGCTGAACTCTTCGTCGGCGGTTTCCGAGAATCCGTTAATTGCCACATACGCAATTTGGGGTCCAATCAGAGTTCCGGTAACCGACGCCGTGGTGATTTCTTTGCGAGTGACGCGGAATGTTTTGGTTACTCCGTTCCGCTGGACAAGCAGTGTAACCAGAGTGCCGGGTTCGCCAGACAGCTCATCGCCTTCGGTATCCTCTATGGCCACACCATTGATCTTTAAAAGAGTGTCTCCGCGCTTCAGGCCAGCCGTTTCAGCAGGTGAACCGGGCAGCACTTCCTCAATATAGAGCTCTGCTCCAGTGTATTGCAGCTTAATTCCAATACCGACATACTCCAGATCAACCTGATGAATGAAATCGGAGCTTTCATCACTGTCGAAATACTGGCTGTAGGGATCATCAAGTGAATTAACCATGCCGTCAATCGCAGCGCGGATGAGGTCCGACTTCTCGATACCTTCGAGGTTGTAAGTTTCCAAAAGTTGCATGACTTCGTTAATTAGCTCGGTATCCTTAGTGGATTGGGCACTTTCCGCTGCATGAGCAGCCGGGGTGAAGACGATGGATAATGTGAGACACCCACTGAGCAGGGCTGTTGTCAATCTGGAGAATTTCATTTCAGCAACATCCTTTTTTATGATTGATTTTAGGAATGCGATAATTCGTCAAATACATTGTAGGTCCGGTCAATTGTCCATTCCCCTGAGGATGTCTTGGATAGGATATAAATTATTCCTTGTTCGTAAACATCATTAGCGTCTGATTCCTGGGTCTTCTGTTCAGCATAGACGGCTGCCTCACTGCCATTGTAATAATAAACGTTGGAAACGCCGGGAATATACTTAATATTATACTGGCTAAACAACTGCTGGAAGCTTAAAGAAACCTGAGTATCCGACTCTTCTCCGTATGAGGTCATAAGTGCTGTTACTCCATCAATGTCTTCACCGTTCAAAGCTTTGTAATAGGTGCTTAAAACACCGTTGATGGAGGTTAACTCAGATTGCGGCATCACTGCAGGTTTTAAAGCCTCGGCCGTAGATAATAAAACGGCTGATTGCATCAGCTGGATATCAGAGATTTTCCAGGTGCCGTTTAGGCGCGAAAGGGTGTACAAGTACTGTTCCTGCTGATCGGGAATATACGGACCGCTAATATGAAGCGAGGTTTCCGTTGAGGAGACGATGGCTTCGTTCGCACGAATGCTGAGAATATTCAGGTCATCAAGTATACTTTTGAAACCAAAGCTGTCAAAAGTCGATTGAAGCGTGGAGGCATACTCGGAGAAAGCTGAATTTGGGTTCATTAAGGATTTGATTCCGGCTGCATTCTCTTCATTATAATAGGCTACCATTGAACGGAATAAAGCGGTGATTGATGCTGTATCCTGTTCTTTGGAAGGAAGAGTAGTAATTTGAACGCTTCTGGTTACCGGATTCCATGAAAAGGTCCCCTTCGTTGCATCGCTGATAAAACGCAGCGGGATATAAGTAACATTTCCGACGGTCACGGGAACAGCGTTCAGTTTTTGGACGATGCCATTAATGCTGGCGCGGTTGCTGCCGATCTTGAGCTTGATGACGAGATCACTGCTGGTGCCGGTAACCGTTCCTGTCTTAGCGTCCGATAGCACCTCCAGACCTAGTTTCAGGAATACAGCCCGAAAGGGAACCATCACTGTATTATTCTGAAGATAAGGAGATCCTGCATTAAAGGAAACCTTGCTGCCATTGATATATACCTCAATCGGCTTCGCTGCGGCAAAGGCAGGAACAGCTAACAGGAGAGCCAGTACCGCTATGCCTAGCAAGGATAAACATTTTTTCACAGTATTCGCTCCTTTGGATAGTGAGGCTTCAATATACAACTCTATGTAAAATATCCTCATTATACCATTTATTTATTCTATGTCTATTAAATCATCGGTGTAAAGGCAGTATGAAACAAGGCCGGTAATGTTCCCATTTCCGGCCCTTGAACGAGGGGATTAGACCAGGAAAGCCTCGCGTACACGGTTCCAGAAAGGGAACGGACGGTATCTGGCAAAGCTGATTTTTTGCTGTGAGACCTGGCAGCGTACGGATATAAGATCATCCACTGGAATATTATTATGATCGATTGTGAGCAGCAAACGTTGATCCTTCCGGGAGAATATATCGCAATGATGGTGTTTAGGGAGCAGAAGCGGTGATCCCATTGTACGGAATACTCTGTTATTAATAGATGCAATTTCTGAAATCTGCAGCGCTTCAATCGTAGGATGTACCATGGCGCCGCCCAGACTTTTGTTGTATGCCGTGCTTCCGGAGGGCGTAGATACGCACAGGCCGTCGCCGCGGAACATTTCAAAAGTCTCGTCATTAATATCAATCTGGATGACAACGGTTCCGTCGACTCCCTTAAGCGTAAATTCGTTAAGGGCAATATGCGTGCTGGTACCGGATTTCTTGTGTATCTCCAGTTCCAGCAGCGGGTATTTGACGATCCGTGGTTTTTGAGAGCCAGTACCGCCTGTTCCGGCCATATAATCAATTAGGGAGGCGAGCTCCTCCGCCTGCCAGTCGGCGTAAAACCCGAGGTGACCTGTATGCACTCCAACAAACGCGAGGCTGGAGATCCGGTCGATAAAAGTATGGAACGCATGCAGCATGGTCCCGTCCCCACCAATGGAAATCACGATTTCGGGAGACTCGGCATCGAGTTGCAGATTCCGCTCCGCCGCTAGCTTATGGAATTGCTCGGCAAGATTCATTGACAGCTGGTCGCCGCGGTCCAGAACATAATATCTCAAGATGAACAGGCTCCTTTGTGTAATCAGTCATATACCGATCATAATCAATCTTGCCCCGGAACACAACGTTTCAGGGTCCAAAGGACTATTGCGGGATATAAAAGAGATCGGGAGAAGCTTACCTCAGCCGGCGGAGCAGAGAAATAAGCCTAATCGATACCACCAGGAGCAGGGACAACAGCAGAATGAAGGCCAGAATCAGGCTCAAGGCTGCCAGGGCGGCTAGGAATCCTGAAGGCATCTGTGTGAAAGCTGCTGCCGCATTGTGCGAAGTCCAGGCTGCCTCATGTCCTCCGCCGTTAATGGGGGTCCAGAGAAGGAGGACAAATGCCGCTGCCAGCACAGAGTGAATAATGCGTGCTACCAGAAAGGGATAATAACGCAGGCCGGTACCATTCAGAATGCTGGCAATTTGGGCATGCACTGACAATCCTCCCCAGGACAGAACGGCCGCCGCTGCGGCAACTTTAAATGGGAGAGGAACAGCAGCTGAAGCTTGCCCTGAGGATTTGGCCCCCAAGGTTACCTCGAACAATCCGTTCGAAAGTGCCTCCGCCAATTCAGGCGGGAAACCAGCGAGGGAAATACAATACCCGACTGAACGAAAGAGGAAAGACATGATGCCTGCCCGGCTCATCAGCTCCATAAGGACGGTAAAGAATACAACCAGCCCTCCTACGACAATAATAAGCTGTAAAGAGGATTGTACGGCACCTCTTAACAGTTCTCCCAGGGTTCGTCCGTCTCTTCTGCGTGCTTCTGCCATGGAAGAGAACGCAGTTTGCAGACGTCCAGGCTGATGTTTCTTATTGGTGTTTAGAGTAATACTTGCTACGGGATCCTCTTTACGCCCATGAAAAGACATGATCAGTCCGAGGAGCAGGCCGCTTCCATAATGCGATAATGCTAGGATGAATCCAAGCGAGGCGTCGTGGAAGAAACCGACAGATACGGCCCCAAGCAGAAAAATAGGGTCAGATGAGGTTGTAAAAGCTACAAGTCGTTCACCTTCAACCCGTGTGATCAGGTTTTGTTCCCGCAGTTTCGCGGTAAGACGGGCCCCTACAGGATATCCGGACACGTATCCCATCGCAGCCACAAAACCACCGCAGCCCGGAATTCGGAATAAAGGCCGCATAAGCGGGTCCACCAGTGCGCCGATCAGGTGCACAACTCCGAAACCCAACATAAGCTCAGAAATAACAAAAAAAGGGAATAAAGAAGGGAGCAACACGTCCCACCATACGGCCAGTCCACGAAGCGCCGCGGTAAGCGATGCTTCAGGGTGGAGAAGGAGCAAAAGCACACATCCGGACATAGCTAATGCAAACAGGATGTTCTGTCTTCTGAGGTCATTAGTATTCATGGATTCACTCCTTTATTCTTGCTTCTCCAGGCCCTTTTAGTGAACGCTTGTGACCTATGAATAGATTTATGCTGAAGTGTGGACAAACAGCACAAAAAAACAGCGAAAGCGGTTTCAAAATGTAATGCGTTTCTGCTGAAATTGTGATATTATAAAATTAATTAATGCACACCTTTTTTACATCGATAATTAAGGATGGAGTGATGGTGATGAGTGTAGTAGCCGGAGTTCTTGTTTGTGCTTTTGTGTACGTGATCCGGGCCTCCCTTGTCCCTCCCGGAGATGAGGAGTTTCGTACCTACTAATATATGCCGCCAGACGCTAAACTAAGGTTTAGCGTCTTTTTTGAAATAAAATAGAAATATCTTGTCGATTATATGTACATAGCTACTATACACATTGCAACCAGCGACATCTTTTGCTCGGAGCATTATGCTGCTTCGAGCTTTTTTGCTATAATTAACTGGTTGGAAAATCAATCCGGACGAAAGCTGGTAACTGAAGATATGAATCCAAATCAAAGCATCTACGAGAGCTTAGGGGGAGCCGAAGGATTGCACCATCTGGTGGAGGTTTTCTACAAGAAGGTACAATTACACCCGTCCCTTGGACCATTATTTCCCCCGGATATTACTCCGGTGCTGGAGAAGCAGTATCAATTTCTAAGCCAGTTTTTTGGCGGTCCCTCTTTATATTCTGACTTGCACGGACATCCCATGATGAGAGCAAGGCATATGCATGTACCTGTTACTCCGAAACTTGCGGAAGAATGGCTCGGGTGTATGAAGGAAGCATTGGAAGATATTGCGGTGGAAGAACCGCTCCGGTCATTAGTCTTAAGTCGCTTGGCAGGCCCTGCGCACCATTTTGTTAATTCGCCTGATGAGCTAGAGTAAAGGTATAGCGTGAAAGGAATGAGGGCTTTTGTCAGATTTGATACCATTGTATTCTATTAAAGTGAAGTGCACCTATTGTGAGATGGAGTTTGAAACCTCAAGAGTCCGGCCGAGCCTAAAGAAGGCCATACGTCGCGATACGGATTTTTGCTCTTATTATAAAGCAGAGAACCCGGATTTCTATGTGGTCCGGGTTTGTCCCCGCTGCGGTTTTGCCTCCACGGAGAATTCACTCGACCGGTTATCAGATATTCAGCGTAACGCCTTTCGAGACCAAATTGGCATCCGCTGGGTACCTCGTGAATTCGGTAGTTCACGGAATTGGGAAATGGCGCTTGAAACGTATAAACTTGCCCTGATATGTGCGCAGAGCATTAAGGATAAGGACCGCATTATTGCCAGTCTGCTACACCATATCGCCTGGCTTTACAGGTACAAAGGGCAGAAGGATCAAGAGCTGAGGTTTTTGCAGTTCTCGTTGGAAGCTTATATTAATGTGTACGAAAGGGACGGTATCGGAGGTAATGATGCACGCCTGATGTATTTGATTGGGGAACTGAACCGGCGGATCGGGAAATTTCCGGAAGCGGTAAGGTGGTTTTCCCGCCTGATTAATGACCAGAGAATTATGGACGCGGCGATGATCAGGGCAGCGAGAGAACAGTGGGGAGTTTTACGCGAGCAGATGAGAGATGCTGATATGGATCCGGACAGCATGATTTTTGGAACAGAGGGAACCTGAGCTACTCAGGTTCCCTTGCTCATGGACAGGCTTAATCACCGATTAACGACGCACCTCTCTGTCAAACAGAAAGTAATCGCCGTCATTATCAATTAAGGTAGGGCTGGCATGGCAGCAGGGAAAAACAAGCAGTTTCTTTTTGCCTTCCCGCACGAGTTTGAGCTCTTTCGGTTTCATGGGGAGTAGGACATTCTCACTTCCGCAGAACGGGCAGTACTGTACATAAATATCGCCAAGGATGATATCATAAGGCCAGGAATGACTGAAAGGAATCATGATTCTTCCTTTCGCGGTTTCTCTTCTTGGGAAGGCTGATGATCAGCATTGGAGGAATTTTCCTCTTTTTTCGAGAGTTCAGCTATTTTTTGTAGTAAAATATGTTTTGGCATATGCATTAAATGCTCCAGTGGGACGCCCAGCTGTTTGGATAATGCAATGGCCGTTTCCGGTGAGATTTGCAGTGGTGGCATGTTCTGTCCTCCTGACATGTGATGGTTTCGGTCGATATCCACTTTACCACGGCTCCATGCCAAATACAAAGCAAACCCAATATATACAAAGGATTGGTGATATTCAAATGAAGTCCCCTTTATCATTAACATGGGAGCTGGATTCCCTTTTTGATGGCGGATCCTCGTCTTCTGAATTTACAACGTTTCTGAGTATTCTGGAAAGCGATCTGGAGAAGCTTCGTCATGGCGTTAAAAGTGCTGTAGTTCCTGTTGATGCAGAGTCAACGAAAGCTCTGGATAACGTAATCGAACTGCTGCAGAGCTGTTCCGGACGTCTTGTTGTTGCATCGGAATTCACTGTGTGCCTTAGTGCCCAGAATCAACAGGACAAAGCGGCGGTGCGGCTCTCAGGCAAAGTTACAGGGCTTAGCGCAGGTTATCAGGGCATTCGATCGGAGTTCAATAATATTCTTCGCCAAACCGATGACGGCGTGTGGGAAGCTTGGATGGCGCGGCCTGAAATAGCACCGCTGAAATTCGTGCTTAGTGAAAGCCGGAGCATCGCCCGTGAGAAGATGAGTCCCGAACTCGAAAGCCTGGCACTAGAGTTGGCGGTAGACGGATACCATGGCTGGAGTGAACATTATGAGACGATCGTAAGCTCCATCGAAATTCCGTTTGAAGGTAAAATGTTGTCTGTGGGCCAGGCGTTTAACAAATTGGATGATCCTGATCCTGCAGTTCGGGAGTTGATGTTTCAGAAATGGGAAGAAGCCTGGGGCGGGGCTGCAGATTTCTGTGCGGATACACTGAACCATCTGGCCGGATTCCGCCTGAAGCTGTATAAAGGACGGGGATGGGATAATGTGCTTAAGGAGCCGCTGAGCATCAACCGCATGTCCGCTGACACTCTTGATATCATGTGGAAGGTTATCGAGGACAGCAAGCCGGTTCTTGTGTCCTACCTGAAGCGTAAAGCCAAGCTGCTTGGCCTTGAATCGCTCCGCTGGGTGGATGTAGGTGCTCCCGTAGGTCAATCTTCAGGGACAATTCCTTATGATCAGGCAGCGGAAGACATTGTTGCCCAATTCCGCAAATTCAGTCCAAAGATGGCGGAGTTCGCCGAGCGTGCATTTGACAGCAAATGGATAGAAGTTGAGGATCGTTCAGGCAAACGGCCTGGCGGCTTCTGTGTCTCCTTCCCCGAACGGAAGGAATCGCGGATCTTTATGACTTACAGTGGCACACCTTCCAGTGTCTCCACGCTGGCTCATGAGCTGGGTCATGCCTATCATTCCTATCTGCTGGACGACCAGCCCGTATTTAATCAGAACTACGCCATGAACGTTGCAGAGACCGCGTCCACCTTCGCAGAAGTTATCGTAGCCGATGCACAGGTGAAAGCGGCAAGTAATGCGGAAGAGAAGCTGGCACTGCTAGAGGCTAAGATCCAGAACAGTGTGGCCTTTTTCATGAACATTCATGCCCGTTTCCTCTTTGAGACGAGATTTTATGAGCAACGCAAGAATGGATTAGTAAGCGCAGAAGAGCTCTCTGCCCTGATGGTGGAAGCGCAAAAAGAAGCTTTCTGTGGAGTGCTTTCGGAATATCACCCGCACTTCTGGGCTGCTAAGCTGCATTTTTACGCAACCGAAGTTCCATTCTATAATTTCCCGTATACAGTCGGTTACATGTTCAGTACAGGACTGTACCGTCTGGCTCTGCAGGAAGGTTCAACCTTTGCAGACAAGTATGATGATTTACTTCGGGATACAGGGGTTATGACGCTGGAAGAACTTGTATCGAAGCATCTTGGAACTGATCTTACGCAGCCTGATTTCTGGCAAGGAGCAGTAGATTTGATCACTGCGGATATCAGTGAATTTTTAGAGATGACCAAGAATTTAGTCTAATATTGGCATTAACGCGAAAGACCTCTATTTATGAGGTCTTTTTTCTTGTATTTTGTCGAAATAAATCGAAAAAAATCCCGAAAAAGCATGAATAAGCGCGCATTTATAGTAATATTAACCCAATTATGTTGAATAATGTTGTGGGGTCTAGGGGGAGTACCTTATAATGAGTCTTAAGCCTTATCAATTCAGGCTAGGACTCCGAGGAGGAAACGTATGCTCAAGACAGATCAATTATCACTGGCAAGACAAGTGGATTTAGTGTTTAAAGAGTTAAGTGAGGAGCTTTCAGGTTTATCTTCGGGTACATTATTTGTGCAAATACGCAATAATGTAATTGGTAAATTCGGAATTCGTCATAACCCGCTAACGGGTCGCAGCGGTGCTTTTAGTGAAGAGAACCAGGGTATGAACGCGGTGCAGCAAACTTCCTTCCGCAATATGGCCCTCGAAAGCCTGAAATACAAACAACGCTGGACACATGGTGAAATTAGCTATGAATTTGCAATTATTCAAGGCATGGTTGTAGTAGATGCGACTCTGGAATCCAATTATAATATGGCCAACCTGTTGATTCGTCCCAAAGGGTTGCAGACTGACTCCGACCAGATGTATGGCTGAATCTTATACATAGCATAAAACCTGCAGTATACAAAAGCCCTCCACACTTCAACTCTAGAAGTGTGGAGGGCTGGCTGTCTATTCCGGCTAAGACCGAAGGTTTAGGCCGGATCAAGCATTAACGCTGGAATTGTTACAAATTCGAACGACCAGACAATTGTTGCTCTGCCAGTTGAACGAGACGTTTCGTAATGTATCCACCCAAAGAACCGGTTTCGCGGGAAGTGTAATTTCCGTAATACCCGTCTTGAGGAATGGTTACACCAAGCTCTTGTGCTGCTTCATATTTCAATTGTTGCAGCGCTGCATTCGCTTGAGGAACGACGAGATTGGAACGACTACTGCGACCTTGACCTGCTTGACCCATGTTTGTCACCTCCTTCACCCGTTGTGAAGATAGTATGAGCGCGAGGGCGTCAAATCATACACGCTTCAGAAAGGTTTGGAGGCTGGTAAATGTTAGCCGTTTATAAGCTTCTAAAGAACGGGATAGATCATTTCAAGAGTTGTATATAACTCCAGGTGTTGACCGGGTTCTAAGGTGATCAGACCAGTAAGAGAGGAATCCTCAGACACATTTGGAGCATCCGGGAGCCAGGTAAAGGGTTCAATACAGAGGAATTGGTCAGCGGTTCCCTTCGTATAAAGCACCCAATGGCGAAAATAATTGCTGTCTACGGTATATCGCAGACCGTAGCCGTCTTCCCGGGTCAGAAGTGCTTCTGCCGGCTGGCCTTCTAAGATGCGCAGCGCAGTGTCAAAATCAGTACCTTGAAGGTTCATACCTTCGATCAGTGGTTCCAAATTGCCAAGAGGAGTCATATTGCCACTGGGCAACAATTCATCATTTAATTCGTATATGCCTTGCACAGGGAGCTTGAGGTTCCAGCGCTCAGGCTCACCATCAATCATAAACCAAGTATGGTAACCCATTCCGAATGGAATAGTCTGATCTCCGAGATGGCTAACCTTTAAGGTCTGCTTCAGGGTAGAATTTTCAAGTCTGAACGTCATTTCAAATTTAAGCGGCACCGGAAACTGTCTCATCCAGTTAGGATCTTCTACGGTGCGAAACTCTGTCGTGATCGCACAGCCATTCTCATCTTCCTCAATATCACTCACGCACCAGGATTGCGTACGATGCAAGCCATGAATATGGTTCTCGTTAGCGGTATTCTGATCAAACTGGTAACTTGTTCCCGCGAACTTGAATTGTCCTTTGCGTATACGTCCAGGCGGAACGAGTAAAGGGATGCCGAAGTGATAAGGCTTTTGCATGAAAAAGTCAAATTCGCTCTCCTCGGGTCTTCGCAGGATTTCGCGGTCTTCCTTCAGGTCCCGCAGCGAGATTACAGTGTTCCCCAGCCGCGGCAAAAGCGTGAATTCAAGTTCGCGGCTGTGCAGAATATAAGTATCATAGCCGCCCCATTGCCCTTTGGTTACCTGTTTCATGAGAGTTGCTCCTTTATCGTAACTGTTATCGTAGTTGAACATGGTAACCCTATCATAACAGATTTATGTTGCTGCGGTTAAGGGAATTGACAAACTTCCTTTCGTAGTTCTATGATGGATGCAATAATATATCATGGTAATGTGATGACGGGGATAAGTAGGCAATGGATGGACCTTCAGAAAGCCGGTGGATGATGCGAACCGGTGGGAAGTCTGTTGCAGAATGGACCCCTGAGTGCCGAGTTTGAACGGGCAGAATGCCTAAGTAGTCCGGCCGGATCTTCCCCGTTAAAGGAAGCTTAAAGGCTGTTTGTACGCGATGTAGCGGATGAATGGCGAATAAGGGTGGCACCACGGCTCACGTCCCTTGCGGATGTGGCCTTTTTTGCGTTTTCGTGATTATTTGAATAGACGTATAAAAAATGGAGGAATAGTTATGACTAAAAAAGTATTATCCGGGATTCAGCCCAGTGGTTCATTAACACTTGGGAACTACATTGGTGCCATTAAGAATTATGTCAAACTGCAGTATGAGAACGAGTGTTATTTCATGGTCGTTGATCTGCATGCGATCACTGTGTCTCAGGAGCCTGCTGCACTGCGTGAGCAATCGGAATCTGTGGCGGCGCTGTATATTGCAGCAGGTATTGACCCCACACGTGCTAACGTGTTCATGCAGTCCCATGTGCCGCAGCACGCTGAACTTGGATGGATCATGACGACGCTGACTAATATGGGCGAGCTGGAACGGATGACCCAATTCAAGGATAAGTCGTCGGGCAAGGATTCGGTGGGAGCCGGACTGTTCGTGTATCCGTCGCTGATGGCTGCAGATATTCTGGTCTATAATGCTGACCTTGTACCCGTGGGTGAAGATCAGAAGCAGCACTTGGAGCTTACCCGCGATCTGGCAGGACGCTTCAATCACCGGTATGGGGAGTTCTTCACAATTCCACAGCCATATATTCCGGAGTTCGGTGCCCGGATTATGTCACTTGATGACGCCTCCAAGAAGATGAGCAAGAGTAATCCCAATCCGGGAAGCTATATTGCCTTGCTTGACCCGCCGGATGTGATCCGTAAAAAAATAAGCCGTGCAACCACCGACTCCGGCAGCGAGGTAAGATATGATCCGGCTAATAAACCTGAGATAAGCAACCTGATGGTAATCTATGCTGAATGTGCAGGTATGACTTTGCAGGAGGTAGCGGATCGTTTTGAAGGTAAAATGTACGGCGGATTTAAGAAGGAACTGGCAGAAGTAGTTGTAGCAACCCTTGAACCACTTCAACAGAGATATCATGAAATCCGCAGCTCTGGTACGATTACTGATATCTTGGCCCAAGGCGCAGAGAAAGCCCGTGTGTTGGCTGCAGAAACATTGTCAGGCGTAAAAGAACGGATGGGCTTTCTCCCTCCAAGATAGAACGCATTAAGTTGAAGGTTTAATTAAGAGGGCAGGTTATTTCTTCCTAAGCCGTGCTTTGATAATGAAGCCCCATCCAATGTTGAGGATGCAGACCGCGCCAAGCAACAGTGCAAGCCAAATGTTGTAGCTGATGGATATGGAGGCAGCCGTAAGAATAAGGATGGAAGAACTGGCGAACCAAAGAGAAAGCCCTTTGCTCATGTGCGGTAACATCCTTTCTACTATAAATTTATGTATTAAATTACCCGTTAAAAAAACCGAAGAGCCTTGCGCTCATTCGGTTTTTTGGGATTTGCAGCATTAAGCTGATTGTGCCTTATGTTTGGCTTTGGAGTCAAGGGCTAAAGGGTGCCCGGATCGATGGCGAAACGTTCATCCAGTTTATCGTTGCTAAGCCATCCCACATAAGTATTAAGCGGATGGTACTGGCTGTCCATAACAAGAACGGCAACAAACGGAAACTGCTTGCGGTGCAAATAACGGACATCTCCCCAGCGCACAATATAACCTGAAGGCAGCTCTTCAACTTCGGCAACGGCATAGGATGTAAAGTACAGAAATGCCTGGATATCGGGATGGGACTTGGAATGCTCTACTGCCGGATGGGTGGAGCATACAGCATGTTTAAACCATGTCAGACGACCGTTGCTAAGGGTTCCCACATCGTAGGTTCCGTCTTTCTTGGCTTTGACCACATTCCACTTGCGGGGCGAAATCGTTGGGATTACGTAATACCGGTCACTCGCCTCGTGCCGGATATCTTTATGCTTAATCCTGCTGGTTACCCTGAAATGAACCGCTGTTCGCCATATATAATAAAGGACAGTACAGGTGTATAAGGTAACAAATATCGGAACGGGCGGGATAATTCCGCTGATCCAGAGCACAATGGCTGCACTATGACTGCCAAAGATAAACGGGTCAAAGATGTGGATAATATTCCAGGCAATCCATTTCTCCGTAAACGGTCGGGCGGCCTGAGTGCCATACGTATTGAACAGATCGGAGAAGACATGGATTGCAACTGCAATGAAACTCCAAAGCACGATATGGCCCAGTGAGTCAAGATCCATATATCCGAATATAGGGCCGAGCACTATGGTAATCAAGGCGGGCCATATGATCAGGAACGGAAGGGAGTGAGTTATCCCCCGGTGATTCCGGATATAGAGGGCGTTATCCTTCAGCCGAAGTGCCGTGTCAGCGTCAGGCGCTTGTGAACCGATTATAGTTGCGAGCATTACCGCCCCGGCAAGCATCGGATCAGAGCTGACAGCCGGGTCAACGAAAGATAAGCCTGCAAGACCCAGGCCCATGACGAAATGTGTAGCGGTATCCATAGGACAGTTCTCCTTTGCGCAGATGTTCTCTAATAATTAACTACCCAATTTCATACTCCGTTATTTACTGTTATGGAATAAATATCGTCACGGAATTGTCGAATTCATGAACATCATGGTCAATGATTGTCAAAGTCTTTGGGGGTTGTTATGATAAAGTTAACAGCAAGGGTGATTTTCATTCGCGGAATTGCTTAGAAGTAAGTTGTGAAGGAGGAACACATCGCGTGGACAATCAATGGAGATATCAAGCTTCTTCCGATTCCGCAGCAGTGCCGGCCAAAACGCCTCATAAAGGCTCGGCCTGGCGTGATTTTATTACTGTGACCAAACCGGGAATTATCAGATCGAATCTGATTGCCGCCTTTGCGGGCTATTGGCTGGCTTCAGGCTGGGATGTTCAGTATGGGACTCTTATATTGACCCTGCTTGGCACCATGCTCGTTATGGCATCAGCTTGTGTTTTTAATAATTATTTTGACCGTGATCTGGACATGAAGATGGAACGGACCAGAGAACGAGGACTGCCTACAGGGCGCCTGAAACCACAGACCGTACTGGTTTATGCTATTTCACTTGGCATTGCCGGACTGATTGTTCTGTTTGCTTTTTCCGGAGTGCTCGCTGGGTTATTTGGAATCGTAGGCATGTTCGTTTATGTAGTGGTTTATACACTTTGGCTCAAACGGACTTCAACGTGGAGTACTTCAGTGGGTGCCATTTCAGGCGCGATGCCGCCTGTAATCGGTTACGTTGCCGTTACGGGCCGGGTTGATTTGGGAGCCTGGCTGTTGTTCGCTATGCTGTTTCTATGGCAGCCGCCGCATTTCTGGGCACTGGGTATCCGCCGCAAGGAAGAATACAGGGCTGCGGGTTTCCCGCTTTTGCCAGTAGTTAAGGGAACTCGGCGGACCAAATTTCAGATGATTCCATATGTGGCGCTATTGCTGCCTGTTCCGATTCTGATGTATGTGTACGGATATGCAGGGATCTTTTATCTGATTATTTCTGCGGGCTTGTCATTGATTTGGCTATATCTGACGCTGAAGGGGTTTAAGGCGAAGGATGACGACGCTTGGGCTAAGCAGAATTTCTTCTTCTCCATCAATTATTTAACTGTCAGCCTGATTGCGCTGGTGCTGAATACGATACATGTGTAAGGGGGAGTGTCCTTGCAAATCATCAGACGGTACATGTGGACCTGGCTTCTTCTTCTGCTGGCGCTGATTATGGCCGGTTATCTGACATTTACCGCACTTGCATCCGGTGAAGATGATCTGCCGGTAATCGGGCAGGTGCAGGACTTCCAGCTTGAGAATGTGGACGGCAAGACTGTGTCGCTGGCAGATACAGAAGGAAAGGCACGGCTGGTGTATTTCTTTTTCACACAGTGTCCCGATGTCTGTCCGATCACTACGTTTGCGATGTCGGAAGCCCAGGATCTGCTGATGGAGTCTGGAAGATTCGGCAAAGATGTGGATTTCATCTCTATTTCCTTTGATCCGGAGAATGATACACCGGAGGCTATACGCACATTCGCAGACCGCTTTCATGCCAATTATGACGGATGGTATTTCCTGAGAGGCAGTCAGGATGTCATCCGCGATCTTGCGGCGAAATCCTTCAAGATTATGATTGCCGGCAATCGTAAGGACAATTTCGCTCATGCCAATCTTATTGCACTGGTTGACAAGCAGAATAATCTGCGGGCGCTTTATGATGCTGGTGATTCTGAGAAAGTCACTCCCGAATTTCTAGCCGACGCCGTCTCGGCACTGGCTGACGAACAATAGGAATTAATAAAGCCTTCTCCGATACGAACTCTCCCGCAATGGGAGCTATCGGAGAAGGCTTTTTCAATGTGTATTGTATGAGAATCAAAAGGGTAACGGCTCCGGATAGACAATATATTCCTCAAGGCCGGCTTTTTCAAGCTGAGTAATATTGTATTCATCTGGAGTGCCTTCAACCCCTGCATATCCGCGCCGCGTGTATATATGTTCGGCATCCGGGAAGGTGTCTCTAAGGATTCCGCGTATTTTTTTGCCTGAGCTGTCATTATCCATGTAGAGGAAGACTTCGCCATCACCGACTTCTTTCCGCAAGGTTTCCACCTTTTCTGTGTTCAATGAACCAAAGGTACAGAGGATGTTGACGTTCTCCATCAATAAGCGTCTTAATTTGCTGCGGTCATTTTTACCCTCCACAATGATGTAGATGGACATCGGCGGATTGCCTCCTCGTCTTAGCTGTTATACATATAATATCCCCTTATCTATCAGGTAAACAATCCGGAATTCACTTCTTTCGACGGAAACGGTTGGACCTTGGGAATCATTCCCCGGGAAATGTCGTCAAAAATAGACAGCCGCCTGAAATTAAGCCTTCAGCCGACTGTCTGAATAAGGGCATTTGAATGCTGCTAGGACGTACAGTTACGCTGCATTTTCATTCCAATTAGGTGCAGAAGAGATTCTGGACTCACGTCCACCAGGCAATAGCAGCAGCGCCGTCATCAGGATCAGGAAAGCAACGAAGTAAGGTGATACATATTCCCTGGTTGCACCAGCGGTAACGGGTCCGGCGAACGCGCCAAGTGACATAGCAATGGATTGCAGCGAGAACGTTCTGCCCAGCCGGCCGGGCCCGGCGAGACTGATAAATAGTGAAGCCATTGCGGGGAAAAGAACCCCTTTCGCGGAGCCAAGCATGAAGAGAATGAGTCCGGCGGGCAAACTTCTGAAGGTGGCAAGGGAGAAGAAGCAGAAGGCCATGCCAAGTAATGCAAAAGCAATCCGGCTTACAGGAGCCACACGGTTAAGAAATACCATGCTGAGTGTCAGCAACGCACCTAGGCTGAGAAGTGACAGGAGTAGTCCGGTTGAGAGAATGCCTCCTCCGGTTTCCCCGCTCTTCGACAGCGGAAATTCGAAGAACAATATCCCCTGGGAGCAAGAGACGAAGAAAGGAAGCAGCAGGAAGCGTTTGGAGAAATCCAGTTTCTGCATGCCGCTGCCTTGCTGTATGTGTGTCCCGGCATTCTGCTTGGATGGCAGCAATGGATAAGCCCCGGCAGCAGCTGAATGCTTGGGTACGCTGAAGTAAGCCATAATGCCTGTGGCGATCAGCAGCCAGCCCAAGGTACTGAAGGTACCCGAGAAGCCTGCTTTGGCGACGATAAAAGCGCCTGCTGCGGGAGAAACGACCGAGGCTAAGGTATGGACGATACCGTGACCTGACATGTATTTGCCCTGGACCGTGGCGTCAGAGGAGAGCGAAGCCAGCAGTGTCATACATGCCGGTGAAAGAAAGGCGAGAGCAAAACCGCTTGCTGCCCGCAAGAGCAGCAAATGCCAGGGAAGCTGCGCGTGGGCCTGGAGCAGTAGAATGAGGCCCGCTGCTGTCAGACTGAACACGATATAGCGGCGGCTGCCTTTGCGGTCGATCAGAACACCTGCCAGCAGGTTTCCGGGAAGATGGGTCAGCGAATACATGCCCATCATCCAGCCGATAAACGCCGGTCCTGCACCCAGGGATAGGGCAAAAGGGGTCAGAACAGGATATTGCGCGTGCAGATCAAAGAACGCCAGAAAAAGAAACAAGTAGAGCCACAACGCAGTCTTCACGGAAAGAACCTCCTTGGCCTGCCGCTTCGGCAAAGGATTGCCGCGGGCAGAATCGATAGACATTGGGAGAAGGGCGGCAGAAACAGCTACTTGTACTTTACGTGGGACGGGATGAGCATATACCCTTTTTTTCAATTCTGGCTGACATTCATGTATAATAATGAATATCCGCGTATGGATGCGGGAATAGGATACCCTTCAGGGGAATCAGGTCGACAGGAGTTGTTGTGAAGATGATGGATACACAGGTGTGGTCAGAGTTTATTAGAGAGAATTGGCTGGTTATCGTTATTGCCCTTGTATTGTTGTTCGTAGTTATTAATTTGGTTAAGACGGTGCTGAAATGGGCGATTGTTATTGTAATTATTGTCGGTCTATTCATCTACAGCGGGGTCACAATGGATCAGATCGGGAATGCGGTCGACAAGGTAACTGACAGTACGGTGAGTACGCTTAAAACCGAAGCACAACAGGTCATGCTGGATGAAGCGAAGGAAGCGGTATACACCCCGGGCAGCGATGGTACGTTTACCATTACTACCCCGAACATTGAAGTTAAGGGAACGACAGGCGAAGATAAGGTGGATGTCACTTTCCGTGGTGTAAGCCTTGGGAAATGGAGTATTAATGATACCGTGAAGTCTTTTATCGACGAAGCCAGTAAAAATAAGTAGGACTTCGGTCTTTAACGTTAGGGAGACCAAGTGACAGCATATGAAGATGGGAGACGGGAGTGAATCATGCTGAATCAATGGGTAGAACATCTAAGCGGCACTAATCTCATATCAATCCTCCTGATTCTTACTGCTGTCTTCTCCATAGTGCAGGGATTCATCCGTGGCTTCTTTCATTCCATCCGCAGGCTGTTCGGAATGCTGGGCTCCAGTTTGTTCACCATAGCTGCACTTGTATTGGCAATAGCTGCTTCGCTGTATCTTTCTCCGCGTCTACAGGTCTGGATGTCAGGACTGCAGCAGCCAGACAGAGCGCTTAAAGCATGGGAACAAATATGGTACACGCTGGTCGCCGTGCTGGCGGACTCACCAGTGCTCAGATTTCTGGTTATTCTGGCGGTAACGTACAGTCTGATCCGGTTGGTTCTTAGTCTGCTGACACCGCTGCTTCCCATGCAGAAACGAATACCATCAAGAATCGGTGACCGGAAAATATCAACCGTTAGCAGGCTGGGTGGTGGTGCCATTGGAGCATTAATTGGGGCAGCGCGCTGCCTCTTTATTATTGTTATGTTATTTATTCTGGTCGGGATGAATCCGGATAGCCAGTTCAGCCAGTATGTGGAATCTTCTCCGGTCTACCGCCAAGGTGCTTCAACGGTGATTGAACCCATTGCGGGAAAGACGATGCAGGATAAGCTGCCTGTGCTGACCGAAATTGTTGCAGCAGAAATGGATGGTATCCTCCGGCGTAAATATGAAGTCATTGACCGTGACATTCCTGCTGATATTCAGGCAGCTGCTGCGTCCATTACCGGAAAAAGCAGTGATGAGGAAGAGAAGGCCCGGCTTCTGTATGATTGGATTGGCACGAGAATTTCCTATGATTACGCCAAGGCGGAGAATTATGAGCAGAACCGCATCTGGCATGAACAAACGCCGCAGGATACTTTTGATACCCGTCTTGGGGTATGTATAGACTATGCCCGTCTTTATGCGGTGATGGCACGTTCTCAGAATTTAGAGGTTAGGGTGGTTACCGGTCAGGGCTATGACGGCCGCGGCGGTTATGGACCTCATGCCTGGAATGAAGTATATATAGAGAAACAGCAAGCTTGGATCCCTTTGGATTCCACATGGGCGCAAAGCGGGGACTGGTTCAATCCGCAGGACTTCAGCTCATCCCATATTAAAGAGGACGTGCTGTGACCGCTGGGGGTTCTGAACCGTTTATTATGTTACAATGAGCAAGTATATATTCTTTATAGTAAAAGGGGAGAATGATGGTGGGCCTCTTCGGCAAGCAAAACCCGTCTTCGGACGATACAAATCACAAGAATTCCATGGGTCTGCGAATTAATGTGTTTTTCTTCAGCACATTTATTATATTCTGCGTTATTATTATCCGTTTAGCAGTTCTTCAATTTGTGGAAGGTCCAACGCTCAGTGAGGTGGAGACCAACCGTGAAGTGAAAAATGTCCCTCTAGCGGCCATGCGCGGCGTAATCTATGCGGACGGTGGGGAAAAGCTGGCGTATTCAACGCCTGTCCAATCGCTTTATATTACGCTAACGAAGGACTATTCCGCGAAAGAAACAGATAAAGTGACAGGCGATCTGGTGCTTACGGCAGATGCGCAGGCCAAATCGAATGCACTTGCCGCCAAATTAGCTGCTGATTTTAAAGAGTACGGAGCGGCAGATGAAATCCAGATGACTCAGGCGGACGTCATTGAAGCAATGGATCTGTTCTATAAGAAATACCAGGGGTATACCCCCCGCCGGATCAAGGTTGGATTATCCCAAAGCGAAGTCGCGTATTTCATGGAGCATAAGGATTCATACCCTGGGCTTGAAATTGTTGAAGAGAACCAGCGTCACTATGACAAAGACACGGTAGCAGTACAAACGGTGGGGTATGTTAAGCTCTATAAATATTCCAACAGTCTGCCGATATATCAGAATATTATCAACGCGACTCGTAATAATCCCGAGGCGGGTTTAACTTATAAAGACGATGAGTATGTAGGATATGACGGCCTGGAGCTGCAATACCAGCGAGAGTTGCGCGGCCAGAATGGTTACCAGGAGGTATCGATCAACGCCCAGAACATGGCGGAGAAAATCGAGAAGGTGGTCCCTCCGGTCAAGGGTAATGATATCTGGACAACAATTAACAAGAATGTACAGATGAAGACGGAGCAGGCGATCCTGGATCAGATTAAATGGCTGCACACTAATCCGGTTCTCGGCAAGCTGCATCCGGATGCATTGACAGGTTACGCTGTAGCGATGGAAGTAGACACTGGAAATATTGTCGCGATGGCGAGCATGCCGGATTATGATACGAATGCCTGGACCAGCAGCGGCGGCAGCAGTATTGATCCTAAAATATGGAATGAAATAGTGTCTAATTATCAAAATGGTACGATCACCCCATATTCTTCCGGCAGATCCGGAAATGGTTTAGAGTCCACAGTGTATTTGGGTTCAACGGTCAAACCATTAAGTGTATTAATAGGCTTGAATGAAGGATTCTTTACCACATCAACCACATATCAAGACAAGGGGATTACTAATTTCGGTAAAGCAGGGCATGAAACAAGTGTCCGCAATGCTTCGAATCACGTATACGGCAGTATGGATCCGTCACGTGCGATTGAGAAATCATCCAACGTGTTTATGGTAGATATGGTTGGAAAAAAGTTGTACACGAAATATCAGGATAAAGGAATAGATGTCTGGGATACCTACATGAAGGAATTTGGACTTGGCGTATCCACTGAAATTGGCCTTCCTAAAGAGTTTAATGGGTATATCAACTATAATAAAACAGAGTCCACAGGCAGCGCCCAAGCCAGTCTCGTCTACGCTTCCTTCGGACAACAAGCTGGATATACAACACTCCAACTGGCGCAATATGCGTCGACTTTGGCTAATGAGGGGATTCGCATTAAACCGCAGCTGGTCAGCAAAATCACTGATGCGGAAGGGAATGTGGTGAAAAAATCCTCCCGTCAGGTGCTAAATAAAGTAGATTTCGACCCAGCATTCTGGAAAGAAGTTAAGACAGGTATGAATAGTTCCGTAACTGCCTTTAATGACTTTCCATATGACTTTGCCCGTAAGACGGGAACTTCTCAACAAGACGCTAAAGGACAGCGTCGGGATAACGGCGTATTTATCGCCTTTGCACCGCGCGAGAATCCGAAACTTGCGGTTGCGGTAATTATTCCTGAGGGTGGATTCGGTTCCAACAGTGCTGCTCCGGTGGCGCGTAAAATATTTGATGCTTATGACTGGGAATACGGCTTAGACGGTGTACCGAAAAAAAATCAGCAAGTTGTACAAAATGAGGTTAATAATACGAAGGAGGACGGCCAAGCCGCGACGACTACGGATACTACTCATTAAATAAACAGCTCCCTCTAACATGGAGGAGGGCAAAAGAATGGAGGGGTGGCAAATGATTGCCAAATACCGCCTGCTAGCTTTGGATATGGATGGAACCCTGCTTAACGATGAACAGCAAATAACACCCGAGACGGTAAAATGGATTCACCGGGCGGTGAATGCCGGTGTGCATGTATGCCTGTCTACAGGACGCGCTTTTCGGGGCGCATACCCGTACGCGGAGCAACTGGGTCTGAAGACACCAATGGTCACGGTGAATGGCAGTGAAGTGTGGAGAGCTCCTCACGAGCTGTACCGGCGTTCCTTGATGGACCCGCAGCTGGTCACCCGCATGTATGATCTCGCTCAGGAATTTGGCATCTGGTTCTGGGCGTATTCCACCAATGAAGTGCATAAGCAAGATAATTGGGATGGCAATGTTGTAGGCCGGGAGTGGCTGAAATTTGGCTACCAGACTGCGGATGATGATATCCGCCACCAGGTGCTGATGCGGCTGCAAGATATGGGCGGGCTGGAGATTACCAATTCTTCACCGCATAATCTGGAGATTAATCCTCTGGGCGTAAATAAGGCGTCGGGGATCAAATCGGTCTGCCGCCTGCTCGGTATTAACATGTCCCAGGTCGTTGCCGTTGGAGATAGTCTTAATGATCTTGCCGTTATTCAGAAGGCGGGTCTCGGAGTTGCTATGGGCAACGCCCAGAAGACTGTCAAACAGGAAGCTGATGTTGTCGTATCATCAAATAATCATGACGGAATTGCCGAAGTCATTCAGAAATATATTTTATCCGATGCGAAGATTTCCGGGGATAGCATTACCGTAAGGTAATCTCCTGCAGAAGGTATTCGCAACCAAACATTTGGGAGTGAACTGATGTGGCGGTCCTGGGCTGGATTCTCATTATCGCTTTATTCGTTGTCGGGCTGATTGGGGCTGTATATCCGATCCTGCCTGGGGCACTGGCCATTTATTTGGCTTTTTTCATCTATGGCTGGTTCTTTACCTTTGATTCCTTTGGTGCAGGATTCTGGATCACGCAGACCCTTATTGTCATTGCCCTATTCGTCGCTGACTATGTTGTCGGAGCCTGGGGTGTCAAAAAATTCGGCGGCTCCAGGTACTCAGTCATTGGCAGCACGCTCGGAATCATCGCAGGTGCCTTTATCTTCCCGCCGTTTGGGCTGATTATCGGTCCTTTCGTGGGAGCCTTCGCAGGTGAAATGCTTGCCGGATCTGCTCCTGGAAAAGCGGCTAAGGTCAGTCTGGGCTCTCTGCTTGGCTTACTCAGCAGCACGGTAGTCAAAATTGTACTGCAGGTTATTATGGTCATCCTCTTCTTCATCTGGATCGCCAGGTACTAATTATTTTTAGAAAATGAGGCGAGTTAGTTTGTCTAAGAAAGAATCATTTGTCAAAGGTACGCTAATCCTGGCTGCCGCCGCACTGGTTGCACGTGTACTGGGCCTTGCCCAGCGCGTGCCTCTGGAGCATATGTTCAACGGAATAGGAAATGCGTCCTTTGGTGTCGCGAATAATGTCTACCTGATGTTGCTTGCAGTAGCTACAGCCGGCATTCCCAGTACACTCAGCAAGATGGTCTCGGAACGTTATGCACTTGACCGGCCGGGTGAAGCACAGCAGGTATACCGGGCTGCACTATTGTTCGCCGGGGTGGCTGGCGTAGTTATCACACTGTTGCTGTACATAGGGGCTCCGTATTATGCAACCCATGTAGTTGATTTGCCTGAGGCGGCATTAGCCATTCGTGCGATTGCTCCTGCGCTGCTGCTGTTTCCTGCAATTGCGATTATGCGCGGGTATTTTCAAGGCAGAAATTATATGATGGCCAACGGACTATCTCAAATCACGGAACAGGTCGCCCGTGTAATCACGGCTATTTTGTTCGCCTACCTGCTGATGCAGCAGGGTTACGACAATACAACGATGGCAGCTGGTGCTTCATTTGGCAGCGTGCTGGGCAGTATCGCCGCATTTATTATTATGCTGTATTACAGTTTGAAGCTTAGAAGTGCTGACAAAGCATCCGGTATTATCTATGACACGACTCAAAAGCTGCCGCTATCGGGCATTTATAAAGATATGTTCAAGCTGTCCATCCCGATCGTGCTTTCATCTCTGACGATTCCAGCGGTCAATCTGATCGACAATTCAATGGTTATCCCGCTGCTTATTGATCAATTGGGACGGGCTGATGCCACAACGGCATTGGCACATCTTACCGCCCGGGCGCAAAGTATTGCTGGTATTCCACCGATCCTGGCGATTGCGCTTAGCGCATCGCTGATTCCCGTGATTTCTGCCGCTTATGCCCGCCGGGACACGGATCATTTGAAACGACAGGTTACGCTTGCCTTGCGTATTTCTATTTTGACGGGCACGCCTATTGTGCTTGCTCTGACAGTCGCCGCTTATTCGGTCAACGGCTTGATCTTTAGTAGTCTGGATGGCAGCGGCATTGTGGGGATGCTGACGCTCGGAACGATTTTTCAAATTACGATGATGACGTCCAACTCTATTCTGCTGGGTATGGGTAAGTCGCGTGTATCTATGTTCTACGTGCTGGCAGGTATAGTCCTGAAGCTCGTCCTTACAGTTCTGCTCAGCAAGATCTTTGGGATGTACGGGATTCTTGCGGCAACCGCCTTGTGCTTCATTCTAATTACGTATTTGAATCTGCGCCTGCTCAAGACCATTGTACCCTTTGAAATTATGGGTAAACGCTGGGGGAGCTTTGCCGCTACTGTGCTGGTATCGGGCGGAATCGGTTATGGCCTGAATGTGGCCGGAATCCAAATGGTTCATCTCATGCCTGCACGTCTGGCCTTTCTGATCACCTGCCTGGTTGTAGGTGCGGTTGTGGTCATTATTTACCTGGTAATGCTAATTGTGCTTGGCGTACTCAGCCGTGAAGAGCTGGCGAGCTACCCGCGTTCCCTGCAAAAGCTGCTGAACCCGCTGATGAAGCTGCAGCCCGCACGGGTGCGGATGAGAAACTAGTGCTTTTGTAGTTGCAAGTAATTTAAATCAAAATTCAACTGTGAGTAAGTAACGTAGGGGAATTTTTGGAGCTAGCAGTGAAACGACCGCCCGAAAGCTTTCCGCAGGAAAGCTCGCGTCGAAAGCATATGCTGTCTCCGGATTTCAACCGCGATCAGCGGTTTACAATCCAGAAATCCGGAGACAACAGCGGCCGAAAGTCCAAACATTCACCGTAGTTACGGCTATCACCAATTACCATGATCAATGTCTCATTTTTAATTTTTTATGTTTGACTTCCGCATCACATTTTGCTTCACTTAAGGGAGATACGGAAGCTTACTAGACGAGAGGACGGTAGGAGTATGGACAAAATAACATCACCGGGTGAATTTCAGGTATCCATTCAATCACCCAGATTAACAGTTGCGGTATTCAAAGCGGATTGGTGCTCCGATTGCAAATTTATAGATCCCTTTATGCCGGATGTTGAGCAAAAGTACAGCGATAAGCTTACGCTCGTAGAGGTAGATGTAGACGCTGTTGGGGATGTCAGCCAGGAGCAGAACATTATGGGCATTCCCAGCTTTGTCGCTTATACCGACGGCCGTGAGCTGGTTCGTTATGTGAACAAGCTGCGCAAGTCCCGCGAAGAAATAGAGAATTTCCTGAACACGGCATTAGAAGTTTACCTGAGCATCCACAAGTAAGTCCAAACACACCGCTTTCGCTGTTCTCTGCTGAAGCGGTGTTTTTTTCAAGAAATATCCCTTTCTTTATCCGTCCTTCATTTCTCTCATACAGCGGGTGATAACGATGACTGTGAAACAGTTGAAATGGCTTAGTTACATAACCTGTCTGGTCATGTTTATGGCGCTGCTTGGCGGTGCGTTGGTGACAAAGACAGGCTCGGGACTTGAATGCGGGAATGAGTGGCCCCTCTGCAATGGCAAGCTGGTACCTGCCTATACGTTAGGTTCGCTAATCGAATATACACACCGACTGTCCAGCGGATTGGCCGGAATGCTCTCGCTCGCGTCCATGGTGGCCTTTTGGCGGTATGCTAGGCAGCGGCGGGATCTGTTAATCTATGCCTTCTTAACCTTGTTATTTGTTATTGTTCAGGGTGGAATGGGAGCGCTTGCGGTAGTGAAAGCCCAGTCTGCACCGGTAATGGCGCTGCATATGGGGTTCTCCCTGATTGCCTTTGCATCCTCCGTCATGCTTGCTCTGGGTACACGAAGACAAGCTGAAGCTGGCGAATCTGTCTATCGTCAGTCTGCTGAAGGTCCTCCGGTTAGGCGTTGGTTTCGGAATCTGACCTGGATTACGGCAGTGTATTCTTATATCGTGGTATATATTGGGGCTTTCGTCAGCCATACGGATTCACAGGGCGGCTGTTCCGGATGGCCTTTATGCAACGGGGAATGGGTTCCTGAGCTGTCCGGAGGCGTCGGTATAGTATTTATGCACCGAGTGGCGGCGGCGCTGCTCTTTGTTCTTACGGCTGTGCTGGGACATATGGCCTTCTGGAAACATAAAGAGCACACGGAACTGCGCGGTTTAGGTATTGCTGCTGTTGTCCTTTGCCTGTTGCAGGTTCTCAGCGGCGCTGCCGTTGTGCAGACCTTAAATAATGACCGGCTTTATATTTTTGCCGCGTTGTCTCATATATTGCTCATTGCAGGTTTGTTCGGCGTGTTGTGTTATATGAGCGTCCGCGTCTGGCAGCTTGGTGTAAGAAGCGAATAATGGTCAGACCAAGGGAAGCGGATAGAGCGGGCTTGGATTTGGAAGAATAAAGCGGATAACAGGATTGCGTAAGGAGGAAGCGGTATGCTGCGTGTGCTGCTGGGGGAACCACCCCGTGTAAATAGCGGAGTATTAGGCGAGGCCATGGATGAAATGGGCAGAATGGCGGCGCTGCTGCGCAAGGAAATGAACATTCACGAGGATCGCAGCCATGAGTTCCGTGAGCTGGAGATTTGGACCCGGGGACTGATGTCCTCCCTGGATGAGCTGGAACAAAGCCTGTTCGCCGCGGCATTTTTCCGTAAATCGGTGGTCAGCGGGAATATCGACGATATGGAGGCCGCTGAGCAGGGAGAATATGCACGATATGTGTATTTTTATAAAAATGGATTTATCCGTGTATTCTCCCTGCTGGACAAGCTGGGTACAGTACTTAACACGCTCTATAATCTGAATACCTCCAAAGTAAAAGCCCACTTTTCTTACTTTACGGTGCTGCGTCAGTTTCAAATCATCAATGAGCATACGGTGCTTGCTGGTCAGCTTGAAACAATCAAAAATTTGTACAGGGTGCCACTGCAAAACCTGCGAAAACGCCGGAATTCCGAGATTCATTACATGAATTCCGAGATGCAGGACGATCTGTGGCAGCGGCATCAGGGTCTCCACAACAAGGTGAAACTTGAGGATCTGGATAGTCATCTTGAGGATCTTCAGCAGGGGCTTGAAATGGCATGCAAATCTCTCGTACAGGCTTACCGCTACAGTATCGAGCAATGGAATAAGACGTCAACTGCTTCTAAAAACAGAAGCTGATGATAGTTCCAAAATTTTTTCTTTGACAAAGAAACTGAATATATCCTATACTTACTTGCATTAACATCTTTACAAGCAGCGTTAACTAATTGAATACTAGAATCTTATCGAGAGCGGCGGAGGGATAGGCCCGATGAAGCCCGGCAACCGATTGATGTTCTGACAGTCAGTTTTGACTCAGAGCAGCAATGTCATGGTGCTAATTCCTACAATGCCGTATACGTGATGCGGCCTTTGGCAGATGAGACGGCATTGTATATAAACGAAACAGGGCCTCTTGCGATCTGCGAATGATCGTCGGGGTCTTTTTTATATGCAAATAAGCAAAAAAGGAGGGACGGCTACATGATAGAACTTAAAAGTTTGACCAAGGTGTACGGGAAAGGCAAAAGTGCGGCTACTGCACTCTCAAATCTTGATTTATCAATCCGAAAAGGAGAGATATTCGGTGTGATCGGTCACTCCGGTGCGGGAAAAAGCACATTGATCCGTTGTATCAATTTGCTGGAACGTCCGACAGAAGGTGAAGTTTGGGTAGACGGAGTGGAGTTAACTAAGCTTAACCGCAGGCAGCTGCAGAATCAGCGCCGGAAGATCGGTATGATCTTTCAACATTTTAATCTGCTGTCCTCAGCAACCGTCTATGAGAATATCGCTTTTCCGTTGCGGCTGGCTGGTACGCCTAGAGCAGCGATTGAGAGTAAGGTATCGGAGCTGCTGGCGCTTGTGGGTCTGGAAGAGCACAAAAATAAATACCCGGCGCAACTATCAGGCGGACAGAAGCAGCGTGTCGGGGTTGCCCGTGCACTTGCCAGCGAACCGGACGTGCTGCTCTGCGACGAAGCGACCTCTGCGCTTGATCCGCAGACGACCGATTCCATTCTGAAGCTGCTGCTGGATATCAACAAGCGGTTTCATCTGACCATTGTGTTAATCACACATGAGATGCATGTCATTCAGAGTATCTGCGACCGGGTTGCGGTCATCCATGGAGGCGGAATTGTCGAGCAGGGTGATGTGACCGAGGTGTTCCTGAAGCCAAAGCATGACATTACACGGGAGTTCATTCGTAGCGAAGCGAAGAATGATGGGCCGCTCCGGGCTGCTATCGAAGGACAACCAGATTCGTCAAAAGCGGTCAAGATTACGTTCCTCGGGCAAAAAACGTATGAGTCCACCCTGTCCCGGGTAGCGAGCGGAACCGGCGTCAATTTTGCCATTCTGCAGGGTACGATATCGACGATCAAGGATGTACCTTATGGGCAACTGATCGTCCGATTTGAAGGCTCGCCGGATGCTGTGGGCGCTACAATTACCGAATTGACCACCCAAGGGCTTGATGTGGAGGTGCTGGTATGAACAAACCACTCGATTTTTCCTTGATTAAATGGGATGAAATGCTTACGGGGACATGGGATACACTCAAGATGTTAGGATTTTCATCATTGTTCACAATTATTCTTGGTATTCCACTCGGAATTGTGCTATATTTGTGGGGGAGATCAACAACCCCGGGAATTCGCGTACTTTACGGAATAGCATCCTTTATCGTCAACATTCTCCGGTCTGTGCCTTTCATCATTTTGATGATTGCCGTTATTCCATTAAGCCGTGAGATTGTGGGAACCTCCATTGGTGTTAAAGGCATTATCCCGGCGTTGGTTATCGGAGCAGTTCCATTCCTGGCCCGTCTGGTTGAAACCTCGTTGCGCGAGGTAGACCGTGGCGTCATCGAAGCGGCGCAGGGTATGGGAGCTTCCACCTGGCAGATCATTACGCGAGTACTGCTACCTGAAGCACTTCCGGGTCTGGTAGCCGGCATTACAATTGCGGTTGTTACGCTTGTATCCTACACCGCAATGTCCGGGTCGGTTGGAGGCGGAGGTCTTGGGGATCTGGCAATCCGATACGGATACCACCGTTATCAGAAGGAAGTCATGATTGTATCCATCATTCTGCTGGTGCTGCTGGTGCAGTTGCTGCAGATGGCGGGAGACCGGCTGGTCCGGTATTTTACACGGAAATAAGGTACATCCACATAGATATCCTTATTCATAAATTTAAATCATACTGTTAAGAGGGGGATTTACAAATGAAAAAAGTATTGCTGATGTTCTTTAGCCTGACACTGATCGTGGTGCTGGCAGCTTGCGGCAACAACAACAATAATTCTTCCAACGCGGCTGCGACGAATGCACCTGCTGGCGAAGCAACAGCTGAAGCTACTGAAGCACCTGCTGCTGAACCTGTTACCCTGGTGATTGGCGCTTCTCCGATTCCACATGCTGAAATACTGGAAGCTATCGCTCCACAGCTGGAAGCACAAGGCGTAAAGCTTGAAATCAAAGAATTCACGGACTATATCCTTCCGAATACACAACTCGCTGAAGGTGAACTGGATGCGAACTTCTTCCAGCACAAACCTTACCTCGATGATCAAAATAAACAAAACGGAACAGACCTGGTATCTGTTGCAGCTGTTCACGTTGAACCGTTTGGTGCTTATTCCAAAAAGATTAAATCCATTGATGAGCTTGCCGATGGCGCAAAAGTAGCTATTCCTAATGATGCTACAAACGGTGGCCGTGCGCTTATCCTTCTTGCGAAGAATGGTCTGATCACTTTGAAAGATCCAACTAATATCAGCTCCACTAAAGCGGATATTACCGAAAATCCGAAGAAGCTGGATATTATCGAGCTTGAAGCAGCGGTTCTACCGCGTCAGTTGGAAGAAGTGGATCTGGCTCTGATCAATGCCAACTATGCGCTTGAAGCAGGTCTGGTACCTACGACAGATGCTTTGTTCATCGAATCCGGAGATTCCCCTTATGCGAATCTGCTCGTAACCCGTCCGGATAACAAAGATTCCGAAGCGATTCAGAAGCTGGCAGCAGCGCTGAACTCCCCGGAAGCTAAAGCCTTCATCGAAGAGAAATACAAAGGCTCCATTATCCCTGCATTCTAAGATCAGCTTGAACTAAGAAATCCCGCAAGCCCTTCATGGGCTGCGGGATTTTTTGATCTTCCAAGAGATTTCCTCTATAATGGCAACAGACTAAAAATCCCGGCCTTCCGAATAGCGGAAGAACCGGGATGATGAATCTGTATATGGCGGGGATTAGAATACTTGAATAACTTCCTCTACGCCTTCTACTTCTTCAATCAGGGCACGTTCAATACCGGCCTTGAGTGTAATGGTGGAGCTTGGGCAGCTGCCGCAGGCACCCATCAATTTAAGCTTAACGATGCCGTCTTCGACATCGATCAATTCTACGTCACCGCCATCGCGCTGCAGGAACGGGCGAAGCTTATCCAGAACTTCCAGCACTTCATCATACATGGAGGCGCTTTGTACATTCTCACTCATTTCTCAATCACTCCTTTCGTAAGTTCATTATAGTACAAAAAGTTAAAAAATAAAATGGTTTGCAGGGCAGGGAGATCAACATGAGACCAATTATTGAATTTTGCGCCAGCAATCTGGGACACGGTACTGATAAGCTTATGCATAAACTCGAACAGAACCCGGAATATGATGTTATCGAATACGGATGTCTTAACAATTGCGGCGAATGTTACGTGAAGCCCTTTGCCATGCTGGATGGGGAAATCATCGAGGCGGACACGCCTGAAGAACTGGAAGAGGCGATTAACACCAAGATTAAAGAACAGGAGGCCTGGGACAAGCTGATGCTTGATTAGACCTCCATGTTATTTTATCCGAAATGCCGTTTGGACATCCAGAGCACACCGCTCTTCAAGAGCCGCGGTACCCGTCCCATCACAGAGCGGGAACCCATCAGTCCAAACCCGTTATTTTTACCCAAGGAGCCGAGCGTCCCTTTTAGGCGTATTTTTTGAAGCCGGGGTTTCTCATTCCGCCAAAGCGCTCTTATAATATGAGCAACCTGTTCCCCTTGTGCGCCAGCAGCCTGGGCACTTGGGGCGAATGGGAGGCTGGCACAATCACCAATGACATATACCTCCGGATAATCGGAAATATTATAGTAGTCACCGACAATAATTCGTCCTCCGCGGTCTTTCGGAAGCTGAAGGTCCTGAACCACCTGCACGGGTTGAATTCCTGCGGTCCAGACCGTAATGTCGGAAGCGATAGCCTGGCTGCCGTTAAAGACAGCATCCGACTCTACATGGGATACCGAAATACGACCAATCGTCTCCACATGATGCTCACTGAACCATTCTTCCACATATGCTGACAGCTTGGCGGGAAAAGCGGATAGGATACGTTCACCTCTATCCAGGATAGAGATGTTCAGATCCGGGCGGCTCTCGCGCAGCTCCGCAGCAAGCTCAACCCCGCTGAGTCCCCCGCCTACGATATTAACCGTACCATAGGGCCTCACATCATTCAGGCGGCGGTAGGTTTCACGTGTCCCCGAGAAGGACTGGATGCTGCAGGTATGCTCTGCTGCTCCGGGAATATGATGGAAGTTATCGGTGCAACCAAGTGCGATGGCCAGAATATCGTAAGATACCGGCTCGCCGGTTCCGAGGTACACAACCCTGTCATCGAGATCAATGGAACCGATCTCACCGTAACGCACGGTAAGAGCGGGATGAATAGGGAATTGAATCCGTAGATGATAGTCGGTTGCCGTTCCTGCGGCAAGTGCGTAATATTCCGTTTTAATCCCCTGATAAGGCATGCGGTCAATCAGAACAATTTCCACATCATGGGGTAGATGGCTGTTGAGCAATTCTTGAATGAGGGCTAAGCCGCCGTAGCCGCCGCCGAGGACGAGCAGTGTTCGCATGCTACCGTCTTCCTTTCGAATATGGCATTACCGGTAATTCCGGCCTGTCGTTATTCGTATACCTTGATCTCGTTATAGAACGTGTCCCGCTCCACCGGAATCCGTCCTGCTCCCTTCACCAGCCAGATCAGCTCGTCGCGCGTCATGCCTTCCGGAGTAAGCGCTCCTGCTGCATGGCTGATCCGTTCTTTCAAGATGGTTCCATGGACATCGGATGCACCAAAGCTGAGGGCAACCTGCGTAAGCTGCGGACCAATATTAATGAAGTAAGCTTTGATATGGTCGAAGTTGTCCAGCATTAAGCGGCTGACGGCAATCGTCTTTAAATCCTCATATGCAGAGTTGCGGCGCATAATGCCTGCATTTTTGTTCTTAGGCTGCATGGACAAAGGAATAAATACCATGAAACCGTTAGTCTCGTCCTGCAGCTCGCGGATTTGCAGCATATGACGGATACGGTCTTCACGCGATTCAATCGAGCCGTACAGCATTGTCGTATGCGTCTTCATCCCCATTTGGTGGGCGGTCCGGTGAACCTCAAGATACTCTTCAACGTTGGCTTTATCCACCCGCATTTTTTGGCGGTACTGATCGGACAGAATTTCTGCGCCCCCACCGGTCAGTGTCTTAAGCCCCGCAGATCGCAGCTCCTCAAGCACCTCGCGGATACTAAGACCACTGATCCGGGTGAAGAAATCAATCTCAGCGGCCGTATACGCTTTTAAAGTCACCTCAGGAAAGCGCTCATTCAGGGCACGAAGCGAATCCACATAATATTGAAAAGGAACTTTATCATTGTGGCCGCCTACGATATGGAACTCACGCACGCCAGGATGAATATGCTGTTCGACATATTGCACCATTTCCTGACCTGAAAGCGTATAGGCACCCTCTTCACCGTCATCTTTGCGGAAATTGCAGAATGCACAGCGGGATTCGCAAACATTGGTGAAATAAAGACTCATATTTTCGATAAAATAAACCTTATTTCCGTTTTTTCGCAGATTGACCTCATTGGCCAGCTGGCCGATCGTAAGGAGGTCATTACTCTCATATAAATAAACGCCATCTTCTAAATTTAATCTAATTCCATTGCGGACTTTCTCGATAATTGCTGCCATTCTGGCATCGGTATGGGGCGTGATTAGAGTAGACATTATAATTCCTCCTGAAGTATTACGTGACGAAATTCCGAATTTTTACCCATGTCGCTTTTCCTATTATAAACCTCTCTCAAAAGGGGAGCAACATACCTATTTCAGCAGAGGGTTAGGAGAATAGAGGAAGTATCAGCAGAAGCGGGTTGAGGACCGGATAAGAGTGGAGTATACTTAATTTAAAATAAAACATTCCTGGCCCCTTGGCCATTGGATAAGTGTATAAGGATATCTTAATAAGGAGGATGAGACCATGATTACAATCAGTGAAACAGCGGCTGGCCAATTGAAGACGATGCTGGCTGCACAAGAAATACCGAACATGTTCCTGCGTTTGGGTGTTACTGAAGGAGGCTGCAGCGGTTTCTCATACGCTATGGGCTTTGACGATAACGAAAGCGACAAGGATGTCTATATGGATATCGAAGGGCTGAAGGTAGTGGTCGAGAAAGACGATTTGAAGTACCTGAACGGCCTGGAGATCGATTTCGAGGAATCCGGCATGACCGGAGGCTTTACCATCAATAATCCGAACGCTACAGCCACCTGTGGCTGCGGATCCAGCTTCAGAACAGCTGCAGATGCCGGTAAACCTGCGGCTGAGCCTTGCTGAGTATAGAAATTTAGGGTTGAAACAGCCAGAATCCTACAGGCTTGTGTTGAAAGTTAAAACACAAGCCTGTAGGATTTTTTATTTTTATGACCAAGACATCAGATGCTCTATACATAAACTAAGCTCTTTAAGCATTTATAGTTACATATTGTTTAAGGAGGTATTCGTATTGAAAAAGCTTGTGTTGTCCTTCTTGTTGTTCATCACTTGCCTGAACCTGCCCCTGCAAGGCACTGTCTCTGCAGAGAGTGGCATGATCGAGACAAGTGTGTTCTTGAATGGCCATTATTTGAATCTGGCTCATCAGCCTGTTATTAAAAATGGCGTTGTTTATGCTCCGCTCAAGGAATTACTGGAGGAACTCGGCGGGAAGTTAACAGCCGGGCCTGCAAAGAATACGCTGGTAGCGCTCATTGGCAACACCTCCATACAGCTTCAACTAAATTCACGGAATATCCGAATTAGCGGGAAAACCCTGCAGATGAACGCGGCTGTAATCGTCATGAACGGAACGACCATGGTGCCAGTGAAGTTTCTCTCATTCATAGGGATAGGCACGGTTGCCTGGAGTCAAACGAACAGAGTCCTGTCCATCACAAGCCCCTTGTATAGCTACCAAACCGGATTTATAACTAAAATCTATGAAAATGGTGGGAAACGTTATGTACAGATGGATCTCAACGAATGGTTCTACCGTATAGAAGATATTCTAGCCCGCCCGGATGTGCTGGCGGATATTGCTGAAGAATTTAATGTAGATGAGCCCATTACAGAAGACAATATCTACGATTATATTGATTTGGTGGGGGGTTACTATATTTACGCCCCTGACCACGCCGGGTCTAACCTTGAAGTATCAGGTACATGCAAGGTATCTGTACCGGACTATGATACGCTTCAAGGGGTGGGAATGAAGACCGTTTCATTTGAAACCCTTAAGAAGAATATGAATCCGAATGCGACGTATGAGTTCAGAATTTTGAATGATACAGTCATAAAGATTACGGAATATTACCAGCCTTAAACTCCGTTATGTCCATGGTCCAGCTCATCAATAAAAAAGCCCTCATGCGGTAAAGATGCATTTCAATACGCATCCATTACCGCAGAGGGCTTTTCCTGTTGAAAGTTCTACAATACACATTTATGCAGGAATAATAAACTTGTAATTAATCATGAATACAATCAGAGCGGCCGCACCGAGGGAAAACGCAATGCAGGAGGTCCCCAGCACTCTGCGGCGTTGCTTGAAGAATTTGAAGCCCAGTGCACAGACAAGCACAGTAGTACCTGCAAGAACGACAGACATTCCAATCATGGCGAACCAATATAAAATCTCGAAGAATTGTGCCATTGTAAGTGCCTCCCTATAGCTGTTACGGTGCACAGCGGCTTTATGTAATCGCTATTATAATACAATGAATTTTAACAAGATTCCAGACCGCAGATTTCATTCCATAAAATCACTAAGTTCATAGGGATGAAAGACTGAGGGCATATAACGTCAGTTCATATGCCCTTTTTGTGCTGAGCCACTTTCATCACGGACAATCATACAAGAGGACGGCACTACTTCTGAGTAATGTATATGGTAGGCTTCATGATGAGAGGAGAGGGAGGAAGATGGCGGGGAGACAACTGGCCAGCAAATGGCTGAAAACCGAGGCGCTGCTCAGCGATTCACGGGTCGCCGGTTATATTCCGAGAACAAGGGGATACAGTGCGGCGGCACTGCTTGAAATGCTGCGTCGTCATGGGAATGTTGTGATTAAGCCTGTTGTGGGCGGGGGAGGTCATGGGGTGATTAAAGTATTCCGCGATAGCCGCGGGTATGGTTTCACCTACATGGACAGGACACGAGTGTATCAAGACTTTACTTCAATGAGACGTGCACTCGGAATGGTGAAGCTGCGACGCAGATATTTGATCCAGCAGGGTATTTCGCTTGCGCGTATTTCTGGTCGTCCTATCGATTACAGGGTTAAGGTCGTAAAGAACGGTGAGACCTGGGAGTTTCGTTCAATGGTTGGCCGTCTGGCCCGTCCAGGGCTGTTCGTCACCAATCTATGCAAAGGTGGAACGATGCTCAGTTGCCGGGAAGGACTACGGAAATCTTTGCCTCGTATTAGCACTTCTGCGAAGAAAGCAGAAATGCGCCGGCTTACTCATGTGTGCATCGGACTCATGGAGCGGCATTTCCCTGGAGTAGGCGAGCTGGGATTTGATTATGCCGTTGATCATTCGGGGAAGATTTGGATATTAGAAGTCAATACAAGGCCGCAATAATTAAACAATTTTTAATAATTGACGATAATGATAGTAGTGAGATAAAATTGCGTTTAGTCGTGTAAATTTCGGTTAAATAATGGATAAACAGAGAGTTACACTGAATGGAATATTATATGGCGAAATAAAGAAATATTTGGCAAATAAGAGACTTGAACAATCCTGTGTATAACTTCTATCCCCATTTTCCCCTGTGCTACTACAACCTTTCCAGTGCTTACTAACATATTATACACAGGATTTCCACAAGTGCTTGTGGATAGTGAGAACGCTTGTTCGAAAAAAGATAGTTTGATATGATAGGATTAGATTCAAATAAAGGAAAGGTAGGTGAACGTTATGGTTGAATTGTCAGATGAGATGCTGCTTGATTCATATCACAGGGCAATAGAGCTGCGTTTAGAACATGATTTTATCGCCCTATTACTCGTTGAAATTCGCAAACGGAACTTACACTCTCCATCTCATGCGGTTCTCCACTAATAAACAGTGACACTGGCTGCTGCAACTACATAAATTAAACCGCTGTATGAACAAATAGGGTATCCTGACGTGCTGTACACCAGCATCCCGGATACCCTTTTATTGTTTGATTATAAACAGCCGAGCTTAGATTTTCATACTGCTGCTGTGCCCCGGGGACAGCTTGGCTTCAGGATCAATGTAGACCTTGGCATTATTAACAGCAGTGGGGGCTTCACCGAATCCGACGGCAATCAGCTTCAGCTTACCTGGATATGTAGTAATATCACCAGCGGCATATATTCCCGGGATATTGGTCTCCATCCGGGAGTCTACCACAATCGAATTGCTATCAATTTGAATGCCCCACTCCGCAATTGGGCCGAGAGAGGATACAAAGCCGAAATTCACAATCACGCTGTCTATTTCAATCTCTTGAGTCTCTTTGGTCTTGATATTGGAGAGTGTAACACTGGTGATGAACTCATCTCCGTGCAATTCTGTAATCTCCGATGGAGTAATTACCTGAACCTTTGAAGCCATCAGTTTCTCAACGCTATGTTCATGAGCACGGAATTTATCGCGGCGGTGAATTAACGTGACTTCCGTTGCAATTGGCTCCAGCATAAGCGCCCAATCCACTGCGGAATCGCCACCCCCACTGATGAGTACCTTTTTATCTTTAAATTTATTTAGATCGCTTACAAAATAGTGCAGATTTGCTTTCTCAAAACGTGCCGCTTCCGGAAGGTCCAGGCGGCGTGGTTCAAATGCACCTACACCTGCGGTAATAATCAGAGCTTTGGCATGGTACTCGGCCTTATCCGTGGTAACGATAAAATGGCGTTCGTCTCTTTTTTCGACGGAAACCACCTTTTCTTCCAGCCGGATATCCGATTGGAACAGCTCCATCTGCCGGGAGAGGTTGTCCACCAGCTCTTGGGCAGTTATTTTGGGAAACCCTGCTACATCGTAGATATATTTCTCAGGGTACAGAGCCGCAAGTTGTCCTCCCAATTGGGGCATGCTTTCAATAAGGGTAACGGATGCTTGGCGCATTCCACCGTAAAAAGCGGCGAACATGCCTGCCGGACCACCGCCTATAATTAAGAGGTCACTCATAGGAAATTCAGGTTGCTCTAATGACACAGAATTAACACCTCCGAGTTGATATATTCATTTTGCCATACTGGATTACCTATTCATTATAAACATAGAGACATCGCCCTGCAAAGTCTTTACTGTCCCCTTAAGTCCGCGTTCTATGTAATGTAATTGTTATATGTTTTTTATATCATTGTATTTGATTAAAAGCGTACTAAGGTTTACAATGGATATGATTATTTTCAAATTACTTTAAGTTTGATTGGAATTTCCTCTAACTTTAAGTGTATTAATTCACAAAAAGATTTACAAAAAATAACACATAGACAGATTTACTTGTTGGAAGGAGCCGGAACATGAGCAGTATTCCCAAAATTGTAATTCTGGGAGCGGGATACGGAGGTATTCTAACCGCCCAGCGATTGCAAAAGGCACTAAATTATAATGAAGCGGACGTAACACTGGTTAACCGCCATGAGTATCATTACTTTACTACCCATTTGCATATGCCTGCTGCGGGAACAGACAGTATTGAGCACACAAGAGTGTCTATTTCCAAACTGATTGATGAATTCAAAATCGATTTGGTTAAATCCTCCGTACAGGAGATCCGCACACAGCAGAAAAAAGTGATTCTGGAGGACGGCACACTTTCCTATGATTATCTGGTTATTGCACTTGGCGGTGTACCTGAAACCTTCGGAATTCCGGGTCTGGACAAATATGCACTGACGATCCGCAGCATTAATTCGGTACGACTGATCCGTGAGCATATTGAATATCAGTTCGCCAAATACAAGAACGAGAACAATGCTCAGGAACATATCAACTTTGTGGTCGGCGGCGCCGGATTCAGTGGAATCGAATTCGTGGCCGAGCTTGCTGACCGTATTCCAGCACTGTGTAAGGAATTTGATGTAGATCCGAGTCTGGTGAATATATATAACGTGGAGGCGGCTCCAACAGCACTGCCGGGCTTTGCGCCTGAGCTGGTAGAGCACGCCATGACTGTTCTTTCGAAGAAAGGTGTGACCTTCAAATTCGGGGTGGCAATCAAAGAATGTCTGCCTGGCGGGGTTATTCTTGCAACCGGTGAAGAGATCAAAGCTTCAACGATTGTCTGGACGGGTGGTATCCGCGGCAATCGCCTGATTGAAGCAGCTGGCTTCGAAGCGATGCGCGGACGTGTGAAGGTTGACGATTATTTGCATGCTCCGGGTCATGAGAATATCTTTATCATCGGAGACGGCTCCCTGATGATTAATCCGGAAGGACGCCCATACCCGCCTACTGCACAAATTGCGATGCAGCAGGGAGAATGCTGCGCCTATAATCTGGTCGCTTCCATCCGGGGCCAGCAGCCGAAGAAGTTCTCATTCAGTAATAAGGGGACGGTCGCTTCACTCGGCAAAGGACAGGGGATTGCTGTGGTTGGCGAGAAGAAATATAAAGGCTGGACGGCAGCACAGCTTAAGAAACTTGTAGACATGCGTTATCTGTTCATCATCGGCGGGATTCCGCTTGTCTTGAAGAAAGGCAGATTCCTGTAGGATGCGCCATTGTAGCGTGCAGGTACGCGGCCTGCTGACCAGAGATGAGCTGGACCGGTATAATGGGCTTATTGAAGTAGGGTCCTACCTGGAGGATCAAGGACAATATGACCTGGCATATGTGGTTCAGAAGGAGATCGATATTCTAATTCTTCCGGCTATTGAAAGGCTGAAGGACAAGAGTCGTGCCCGGGACCGGGAAACGGCGGAATATTTGGAGAGCCTCCAGAAAGAAGATTCGGATGAAGACTCCGCGGATTCATGAACTATTCTGACTATAGATACTATTTAATATGAAAAAAGCGCCGGATACCCATAGAAAGGGTTCCGGCGCTTTATGTATTACAGCTTGAGCATTTCTTCAAAGGACTCCGGCGTCAGCAAATTACCGACATAAAAAGACCCGAATTCTCCATAACGCGCGCTGACCTCGTCAAAGCGCATTTCATAAACAAGTTTCTTGAACTGTAGAGCATCATCTGCGAACAAGGTCACTCCCCACTCCCAGTCATCGAGCCCTACCGAGCCGCTGATGATCTGTTTGACTTTACCCGCATATCCCCGACCGATTAAACCATGCGAATGCATTAGTTCCCGGCGTGCCGCCATATCCAGCATATACCAGTTATCGGCAAGCTCACGTTTTTTATTCATCGGGTAGAAGCAGATGTGATTTGATTTCGGCAGTACAGGTTTAAGGCGGGCAAGTACATGCGGATTCTGCATCGGATCACTGCCATCTCCTCCACCAGCTGCATAATTGCTAAGCTCCACAATACTGACATAGGAATAGGCCTTGGTGGTGAAACGGGCAAATGCCGTTTTGTTGAATGCGGTTTCTACCTTGTTCAGCTCTTCCAGGGTCTCCCGTAGGAACATCATTACAAAGTCCGCTTTCTGTCCGATAATGGAGTACACCGCGGAACTGCCTTGCTTGGCTTCTTCCACGCGGCTCCAATCCTCTATAAAAGCGTGCAATTCATCCAGCGCCACGGCACGTTCCTCATTGTCTGCCGCCGTCCAGGCGGTCCAGTTCAGCGAGCGGAAGTCGTGCAGGGCGTACCAGCCCTCCAGCGTTAATGCAGCTTCGTTCATGTCTTCACTCCTTCGATTATCCTATTATGCATTGTAGCGCATGCACATTGCCAAGAGCAAACCTGAGGACCCTTCAATTTTGGAATGTTCATTGCTTCGATATAATTTTTCTAGTAAACTTACTACGTAATCTTGAAATGTGCAGATGTGACCGGTGAGAGGGGGAAGTCGGTAGATGGGGTTCATTCCTGTATTTGTACTGGCTGTTTTATTCTTTGTCATGATGTTCGGCATTGGTTTTATTCTTAATATGCTAATGAAGACAACCTGGTTTCCCGCTTATTTATTCGTTCTGGTCATTCTGCCGGTTGTGGTGTATTCCATTTGGGACCGTAATGCAATGACCCTTTGGGAGCATTTGGCTTCGTTCCGTCTTGTTGATTATATTACGGGGGTATTCGGGCTTGGAGGTGCCGTCCTCAGCGGCTGGACCATCCATAAGCTGCGGATCGGCGGATATAAAATGTTTTAAATAAATATTCATGAAGATGGGCGGCTCTCCAAGTAGGGGCCGTTTTTTTCTGCGCGCTGGATTAAAACGTCGAAATTGGGCTTATTTCCACATTTGCAGGTTGTCGTTTTATGATAGAATAGAAATCTATATGAATTCATAGAGAACTAGGGAGGTATCCGCAGATGCACATGAGTCATTTACATCATTTTACCGAACATCACAGGTACTGCGTTTCCCGCGAATTCGGTCTTAGTGCTCTGGATGGACGCATGCTCGGATCTGTGTATCAGCCGATGGTGGGAGCCTTCGCCATCAGTCTATACCGTCTGCTGTTCGAACATATCCCGGCAGAAAGCATTGGCTACTCCGGTGTGGAGCAGCAGCGCCGCCTGTTTATGACCTTGGGTGTTGAGCCGAACGAGAAAGGCCGCAAGTATATCATTGACCAGGCTTCCCGGCTGGAAGCGGTGGGTCTTCTGCAGACCAGCCGCATTTATGTGCCGGAAACTGATGACTATATGTACGAATACGAGCTGATGCCGCCGCTTTCGCCGTCTGAGTTTTTTGCGACCCAGCATTTGACTCTGCTGCTGCGCGACAAGATTGGCAAGTTCGCCGTTCTGTCCCTGCGCGAGCAGTTCTGGAGTCGGGAGCCGGAGGAATGGAGCAGCAGATCCATTGGCAAGGAAAATATATCTTTGCCATTCTATGATATTTTTCAGCTTAATACGCATGTTATAGATTATGAGCTGGAGCAAGCATTGGCTGAGGTAGCCACCATCCGCCAGCCCGCTGGGCAAGAGTCTGCGGAGCCTGCCATCGGTTACAGCGACATCATTCTGCGCTTCCCGCGGGAGTCAGCTAACCGGAGCCATGTAGAGAAGCTGCGTTTCGACCATAATCAACTGGGCCTTATTAATTATGTTGCCCGTAAATATAATTTGAGCGCACAGGATCTCTCGCGGCTGCTGGATGAGGATGGAGTGTTCTCACCAGAGGGTGAGGTTCTGCTGGACGTCCTGCAGCAAAAGGCCAGTCAGCATTTCCGCCAGGATATGAAGCGCCAGGAGAAACGGGAGATTGCCGCAGCTAAGGTGGTCTCGATCCGGTCAGGATTGATCGGTGAAGCGGACGAGCCTATGGTCTCCCCGGAGCAGTCTGTCGAGATGGAGTATTATGTGGAGGTTCCTCCGCAATTTCTGTCCAAATGTGATATCCATCAGTATAATATGATGCTGCGCAATGAACCTTATACCCGTCTGCTACAGACCTTTTTCCCGGGAGCAGTGCCTGGGCAACTGATGGATATGTTCGAGAAGATAGATCTCAACTACAAACTAAGCGGTGAGGTTATCAATGTGCTGATCCACTACCTCATGACCATGGTAGCTTCGGAAGGCGATCAGCGCATGAACCGGAATTTCGTTGAAGCGATTGCTTCAAATATGCTGGTTAAGCAAGTGAATACGTATGAGAAAGCGGTGCGCTATATCCGGGACCAGTCCAAAGTGAAGGGCAAGGGGACAACCGGGTCAGCGGGAACTTCGGGAACAACGGGAACCCGCACACGTTCATATAATAGTAAAAGTGGAGGGCGTTCCGGTAAGCCTGAGATCCAGATTGCTCTCGATGATGGACAAGCCGGAACCGTATCTGATGAAGAATTTGCTGCGATGATGAAGAAAGCGGCAGAAATTAAAGCGAATAAGAAAAAAGGCGTTAATGATGCCACGTAGAATGGAGGTGGAATGATGGAGTCCATGAGTGAGGTACTGCGTACCATGAACAATCCCGCCTTACGCCAGCGTTCGCGGGATTTGGAGCAGACACTGCTAAATCATCCATTAGTGAAGCAGCTTATTGCTGAGCACCCGGAACTGGATGATTCACGGCTGCGTCTTCACCTCAGCCGATTGTATCAATATGTAGAAGATAACCGCCATTGCAGCAACTGCCCGGGACTAGCGAACTGTCCGAACGATTTCCAGGGACACTACAGTAAGCTGACCGTGGAGAGCGTAAGCGGTACCCCCGAGCTGTATGAACGGAAGACGGCTTGTGCACTGAAAGTAGCCCAGGATAAGCAGGATGCGATCCGCAAGCGGATCCGCAGCTTTTATGTGGATGAGCGGGTGCTTAATGAAGGGTACGACGAGATTGATATTATGGGTAAAGACCCGCGCCGTGCACCGGCAGTCAATCAGCTGTTCCGATATATTGAGAATGTTAAAACAAGCGGGCTTCCTTCCCGTGGATTATATATGTACGGCTCCTTCGGAACCGGCAAGACTTTCTTAATGTGTTATCTGCTGCATGAGCTCGCAGTGGCAGGCCATAGCGGTGTCATTGTATATATGCCTGATTTCGTTGAAGATCTGAAATCGATTATGATGGACGGTCAGAAGCTGAAGGAGACCGTAGACGCAATGAAGAACTGCGATGTGCTGATCTTTGACGATATCGGCGCCGAGAATCTCAATCCCTGGGCGCGTGACCACGTACTGGGTGCGATCTTAAACTACCGTATGAACCGCAAGCCTACCTTCTATACCTCCAATTATCCGTTGGATGGGCTGGAGAAACATTTGAGCTTCACCAGCAAGGATGGCGAGGAAATATATAAAGGCCAGCGGCTGATGGACCGAATTGCTCCTTTCGTTGATGTCATGCCTCTGCACGGGGAGAACCAGCGCGGGAACAGATAGTTGTTGGAAATATATAGTTAAATTTGGCTTTTTCCATCTATTTATTCCGCTGATTGATGAGAATGCAAGACTGATTCTATTTGAAAGACAATTTAAGACTAATCAAACCGTTAAATTTGACGGCCGCCCCGGGAGCAGGTACATTCGTCCGATATCGTGCGAATATGCTAATTCATGCACTCAAGGCGGCCGTTCTATGTGTCTGTCCAGACATTCATTCTCATGTAAAAAGAGAGCATCCCGGCAGCCAGTGCATTCTGGCCTGAGATACTCTCTGTGTCGATAACAGTGGACCTTCTGGAGCGGGTGCTAATCCAAAAAAACAAACTTGATAATGACCATTCCAAAAAACACAACCGCCATAAATGTCGTCATTCCAAAGAATCCGTTCATGAGATCGCCTAAGTCATTACGGGGTTCTTCATTGATATGCTCCCGTGGATCGCTGGTACGCGCGTTAACCTCCATCACTTCTGCCTCCCTCGCGGGTTCCGTAGCCCGCAATCTAAAATGGATATCAGTATTATGAAATAAGTCATTGACAATTAATGCGCTTTCCTTGATTATACCGGACCTATACTGGTATTGTAAAGATACGGATGATTAGAGAAACCTGCTGCAGGGTTCAAGTAACGTTGGCGAGGTGTGTGTTTTAGATCCGGAATTTTAGTTGGTGTACAATATAATTGCATAATATATTTCACAAATACGTTTAAAATATGTTATACTTATGGCGTGTCGGTAAATGGTAATTTGGTTATCATATTACATGAAACATTTTATACCCTACAATAACGAAGCTGATATCGTGTCAGGCCTCTGCCTGAAGAGTTGATGCATCTTCGAAAAACTTAAGGAGGAACACTATCATGGCTATTGTGAATGTGTCTGACCAATCCTTCAACAATGATGTTGCTGGTGAGGGTACTGTTGTTGTTGACTTCTGGGCTCCTTGGTGCGGCCCTTGTAAAATGCTTGCTCCGATCCTTGAGGAACTTTCCACCGAGCTTGGAGACAGTGTAAAGATTGCGAAACTCAACGTGGATGAGAATCCGGAAACGGCTTCCCGTTTCGGCGTAATGAGCATTCCTACACTTATTTTCTTCAAAGACGGTCAGCCTGTAGATAAAGTAGTAGGCTTGAACTCCAAGGAATCGCTTAAGAATATCGTTGCCAAACATCAATAATAGCGTGTACGCACTGCCTTGGGTCCTTTGGCCCCGCAGCCTAGCGCCTTCGGTACTTGCCGGAGGCGCTTTGTGCGCTATCTTCCCGCCCGGGAATGAAGTCGGGACCGTTTATGTAGGAGGGGAATGTATTGGACTATATGGTGAACATCCGCAATAAGTTGGCGTTATTACCGGATTTGCCCGGATGTTATCTGATGAAGAATCAAGAAGGCACCATCATTTATGTGGGTAAAGCAAAGGTTCTGAAGAACCGGGTCCGCTCTTATTTTATCGGCAGTCATAATGGCAAAACTCAACGTCTTGTCGCCGACATTCGCGATTTCGAGTATATCGTTACCGCCAGCAATATGGAAGCGCTCATCCTGGAGTGCAACCTGATCAAGCTGCATATGCCACGGTATAACGTCCAGCTTAAGGATGACAAGACCTTTCCGTATTTAAAAATAACGAATGAAGCACATCCGCGCCTTGAAGTTACGCGCCGTGTGATTAAAGATAAAGCGAAATATTTTGGACCGTATCCGAACGGCTATGCGGCCCATCAGACCAAAAAGCTGCTCGACCGGATGTACCCTCTGCGGAAATGCGGCGTGATGCCGAAGGAGGTCTGCCTGTATTATCATATGGGCCAATGTCTTGCGCCTTGTGAGAAAGAGGTGCCGAAGTCAGCCTACGAACAGATTATTCAGAGCATATCTTCATTTCTTGGGGGAGGACACGAGGCGGTCAAGAAAGACCTGCAGAAGAAGATGCAGGAGGCCGCCGAAGAACTCTATTTTGAGCGTGCGAAAGAACTCCGTGACCAAATTATCCATATTGATGCTTTGATGGAGAAGCAGAAGATTAATACGCCGGACACCAAGGACCGTGATGTGTTTGGTTACGCCGTGGACAAAGGCTGGATGTGCGTGCAGATTCTGTACATGCGTCAGGGGAAAATGATTCAGCGTCACTCCTCAGTTTTTCCGTTCTATGGCGATGCGTACAGTGATTTCATGTCCTATGTTACCCAATATTATAGTGATAATCCGGCACCTCCGCAGGAGATTCTGCTACCTGACGAAATAGGCGAAGACGGGAAATCAAAGCTTTCATCGTCAGAGGGAGCAGTACTCGCTACTGCTGAACAGGCAGGTGCTGATGATAGCCAAACTGTGGATCCTGATGAATTGCAGCTGGCTGCTGCTCATTTGTCCCTGCCCGAGCGTGAGCTTTCGGGTGCAGCTGATGTGCTGCAAGATCCCGTAGGTGAGCTCGCTGAGACGCCGGAAGAAATGGAGAACCGTGTTTCTGCAGCTGAAGCGGCCGCCAATGCTGGGGTTGTGGATGCCATCGGCGGGGCGGCTGCTCTGCAGGAGTGGCTGGGGGTGAAGGTGCTTGTACCGCAGCGCGGGCTGAAGAAACAGATGGTGGGCATGGCTTGTGAGAACGGGCGGGTTGCGCTGGATGAGAAATTCCGTCTTATTGAGCGGGATGAGGAGCGCACCTCTGGAGCGGCTCTAGGACTCGGGGAAAGCTTAGGTCTGGAGCGATTAAGCCGGATCGAAGCGTTTGATAACTCCAACATTCAGGGGACCAATCCGGTATCCGCCATGGTAGTGTTTATCGACGGTAAGCCTGCCAGAAAGGAATACCGTAAATATAAGGTCCGTACAGTCAAGGGACCTGATGATTATGAGACGATGCGTGAGGTCATCCGCCGCCGCTATGAGCGGGTTCTGAAGGAAGATCTGCCTATGCCCGATCTCATCGTAGTTGACGGCGGTAAGGGCCAAATTTCTGCGGCTGTTGATATTCTGGAGAATGAGCTGGGGCTGTTCATACCGGTCTGTGGCCTTGTCAAGGATGTCAAACATAAGACAGCGCAGCTTCTTGTTGGAGATCCGGCAGAGCCGGTTGATCTGGCCAGAGACAGCCAGGAGTTCTATCTGTTGCAGCGGATACAGGATGAGGTGCACCGGTTCGCCATTACCTTCCACCGGGAACAGCGGGGCAAGTCGATGATTACCTCCAAGCTGGATTCCATTCCTGGTATAGGCGAGAAGCGGCGGAAGCTGCTGCTCAAGCATTTCGGCTCATTGAAGAAGATCAAGGAAGCCAGTGTCGAGGATTTCCGTCCGCTGTCTATCGGTGACAAGCTCGCCCGGCAGATTCTTGATGCCCTGAAGGATGAAGAGCCGATATCCTAAGGTAGAAGAAATCAACAAAATGCCCGGAGCACCGCAAACGCGGCTTGCTCCGGGCATTTTGATTTGTTCAGGTTTAGATTATCAAGTTAGAAGCTTCCGTATCCTTCGTCTTCTGCGGCGGGTTGAACCGGTACACAATGTAACCCACTAGGAAAGGCAACACGATTGCTACGATGCCGGCACCAATATTTACGCTCTCTTTCATAAAGATCAGCGTCGCGCCCATTAGAATGCTATCAAACACGACATGGCTGAACATGGCGGCAATATAGCCGTAACGCAGGAAAATGTAGCTGAAGAGCAGTCCGATTACCGTCAGTTCAATCGGTCGGGAGCTGATGGGATAAATCGGATATAGCGTATGGCCGAAGGCCCAGATCAGCGTAGTGATCAAGCATGCGGCAAAGGTGTTGCGGACGATCTTCTTGAGCATCCGGATTCCGAACAGCCGGTAGATGGCTTCTTCGGAAAGTCCGGCAAGCCAAGCCATGATCGGGAGCAGCCAGGCATATCTCATATTGTACGGAGACTGTGTGGCGTCTGTGGTGGACCAGTTGTTCAGCGTGTACGATAGGATGATGAACATAATAGTCTGCACACCGAGTAGTACAAAGGCCCAAGTATAACCAACCCGGATGCTGTCGAGAATGTATTTGCCATATCCCGGTTCTTTCGCCCTCGGCCATGGATTGAGGCCTTCTTCTTGCCGCCAGAGTCCATTGCCTCCGACTAGGGAGAAATAAAGTAGTGCCGACATCATCAAACTGTATAATACATAGATGAAAAACATAATTACAGCGGTAACCCGGCTTTCTGTACTGGTTCCAATAGCTTCCGGAACCATATTATAGGTGCTGGCCATCATGATCAGAAAGTGGACCGAACTCAGAAAGATCCCGCGTTTGAAGGAGGTATGCGATCTGCGCAGGCCGCTGTATACAATAGCCAGGATGCCAAGGGCTAAGGAAGGAAGACCGTAACCTAGAAACGTAATTACCTGGGCAAGTGAAGTCTGGTCTTCCACATATGAAGTATGCCAGGCCGGAGCCGTAAATCCGGCTTTATAGGAAGAAACTTCGTCACGGGCGAAAGTGAAGACATAACGAAGCTGCGATTCTCCAACCTTAATGGAGTTGTCGGTATAGACCAGGCTGTATTCACTATCCGCGGGTTCAATCTGCAACTTCACAGGATTTACGCCCCATTCCTTCAGCCAAGGGGCAGCGAGTTTTTCTTTTTGTTCCAGCGTAGGTGCGGGACCAGCCTGATCAGTGGAATCTGCAGATTTAAAGGCAGTGACCGTTCGCCCTGACTCGGCTTCCGCTCCCTTTGTAAAGCCTACGGGCTCACCGGTGTACATATTGAGGTCTACAGTTATAGACTGAGCCGCAGGTTCAGAAGAATGAAGTACCACATGAAATACATCGAAGGGAAAACGCTGGTCCAGTTTATTCTTTGTGTAATCCTCAAGCAGCTTTTCTCTGGACATATAACCATAGAAGGAGGAGTCCGATTGGTACGTTATACCCCATTCGTCTCCCGCATGCTCCACATAACCGAGAAGGCGCGCAGCGAAATCCGCTGCTTGTGCTGCTGCCTCATCTTTGCTGATGGCTGCGACATTCTCTTCAGAAGAGACAGAAAGGATCGAGGGGGCTACTTGAAAGGTAAGAAACAGTAAAAGACCGATAATGCCCGAGATGATAACCCTTTTAGTAAGGGCAGGCATCTTTAGGGGCTGGCCGACGGGATTCATGGAACGCCTCCTTGGATGAGTGGGAAATGTTGTATTTCTCCTCCTTGCATTATAATGGGTGAGCTGAAAGAATTACAGAAAATGTTGTATTATCCTTTTACGTGGAGGAAGCCGAGCTTATGCCTATTTAATTTACCCCGTTCCTTCAACAAACTGTTCTAGATATCACATTAATTATTTTCTTTGTGTAGTACCACTAATACGTTTATAATTTGTATGAAATTGCAGTGCACCCACAATGATTACTTCGAAGAGGTGAGACAGATGTCTTCTCAGTTTCCCAAAATTTCTGAATTCCGGTTCTTACGGTTTTCTCCGCCTCAAATTCTTGTAACAGGATTTGCGGTTACTATTTTACTCGGAGCCTTGCTGCTAATGCTTCCAGTGTCGAGTGCAGCCGGCCATTCAACATCATTTATTAATGCGCTTTTTACAGCAACTTCAGCAACCTGTGTGACTGGTCTCGTTGTAGTAGATACCGGGACGTACTTTTCGCTTTTTGGAAAAACGGTCATAATGCTGCTCATTCAAGTCGGGGGCCTTGGCTTCATGACGATGGCTACCCTGCTTGCGCTGGTTTTGAAACGTAAAATTTCTTTGCGGGACAGGCTTATTCTGCAGGAAGCGATGAATCAGGGATCTATGGAAGGCATCGTGCGGCTGATCCGCCGGGTGTTGATCTATTCCCTGGTCATAGAGGGCACTGCGGCAGTAATTCTGTCCATCCGGTTTGTTTTTGATATGCCGCTCAGCCGGGCTATTTATTTCGGAATTTTTCACGCTGTCTCGATGTTCAATAATGCCGGATTTGATCTGTTCGGACATTATCGGAGTCTCACCGGATACGTCAATGATCCCATTGTAAATATCGTAGTTATGCTGCTGATTATTCTGGGGGGCATTGGTTTTATCGTGATGGCGGATGTCATGGAATACCCGCGGCAGCGGAGGTTGTCCCTGCACAGTAAGGTCGTGCTCTCCATGACCGGGGCTTTAATCCTGCTTGGTGCGCTCGTTATATTGATATTCGAATATACGAATATGAAGACACTGGGTCCTCTCCATTTCGGCGGTAAGCTCTGGGCAGCATTCTTCCAGTCAGTCACTCCGCGTACGGCCGGAGCCAATACGGTTGACATTGCCGGCCTGCGTCAGGCATCGCAATTCTTCATCGTGATCCTGATGTTTATCGGTGCATCTCCCGGATCTACGGGTGGTGGTATTAAGACTACGACGTTCACCTTGATGATAAGCTCGGTAATTATGATGCTCCGCGGGCGGGAAGATATTGTGCTCTTCCGTTACCGGATTGCTCAGGAGCGGGTCTTTAAAGCTTTGGCCATTACACTCCTTGCCCTTCTTCTGATCGTCTCCGTATCGATGGTACTCTCCACCACAGAGGACCGGGAGTTTCTGGCGATTTTATTTGAGACCACCTCGGCATTTGCTACAGTTGGGTTAAGTATGGGAATAACGCCGGAGCTCTCGCTGACTGGTAAAATCCTAATCTCCCTGACGATGTTCTGCGGCCGTCTTGGGATTCTGACCCTTGCCTATGCAATGGGCCCGAAACAGGGTAAGCCACTCTATAGATACCCCGAAGGTAAAATGATTATCGGATAAGGAGTCAACCGCTATGAAAACACAACAGTTTGTTGTCATCGGCCTGGGCCGGTTTGGTTCAAGCCTGGCGCTTGAGCTGATTGAAATGGGATATGAGGTACTCGGGATTGACCACCTTGAAGAGCGTGTGGAGGAGATGAGCGACAAACTGACGCATGCCGTTCTTGCAGATGCCACGGATGAAGGGATTATGCGTTCGCTGGGCGTGCGGAACTTTGACTGCGGCATTGTAGCGATTGGTGATAATATGGAGCGCAGCATCCTGGCAGCGATTCTGCTCAAGGAGCTTGGGGTGAAGCAGGTGGTTGCCAAAGCGCTCTCCATTCTCCATGGCCGGGCACTTTCGAAGCTTGGCGTGGACCGGGTTATTTTCCCTGAAAAGGATATGGGGGTCCGCGTGGCACACCAGCTTGTAACGCCTCATCTGCTGGATTACATCGAAATCTCTAAGGATTACAAGATCGTTGAGCTGACGGTCCCTGCTTGCATGAATGGAAAAAGCCTCTCCGAGCTCAACACGCGCGCCAAATACGGTTGCAGCATCATCGCCGTTAATAAGGAAAGCGGAATAATCGTCGCTCCCACAGCCCATGATCACTTAAATGAAGGTGATGTGATGGTGGTCATCGGCTCCAATGACAGCATCGAACAATTTGAACAAAAGGCTATGGAACAGTAATAACCGGTTTGTATTGTTTACATCTGAGAAGCCCTCTTCCCCCTACAACGGGAAAGAGGGCTTTCTGTATCCCGGGGAATAATTAGTCCCCGATTCCGCCGCCCCGGCCGGTCAGGAATACCTCCTCAGTCACCTGCACAAGACTGCGAGCAGCCGTGGTCAGTCCCCCGCTGTCGCGGTAAATGAGGCAGGTCATCCGCTGTGTCTGCTCCAGCTCCTTGATGTGCAGGGAAGCGAGGCCTCCACCATCCAGCAGTTCCGGACGAAGGTAGGATTTGGGCAGCAGTGCAGCGGCTTTGATCGTCGGCAGCAGCCTTACAATCGCTTCGAAGGAATCGATCTCCATGCGCACATCGGGATCAACGCCGCTGCGCTGGAACAGATCATCCGTCAGCCTCCGGTACCAGGTGCCTTTAGAGAACAGGATCATTGGCAGCCGGGACAGATGATCCATTGTGAGTTTCGGAATCAGAGTTAGCGGATGATGATCCGAGACAACCAGACGGAGTTGATCCTCGAACAAGGGAATGCAGCGGAGGCCCGGCTCCTGAATGGAAGAGGCGATAATCCCGACATCGCATTTGCCTTCGCTCACTGCGGAGACAATCTCATGGGTTTTCCCCGTGATCAGCTTCAGCTCGGCTGCTGGATACTTCTCCATGTAGGCGTTGATCATCGGTGGCAATGTGGTCTGCAGTGTAGTAAGACTGGCCCCAAGTGTCACAAGAACAGGTTCGCCTTCCTTGAATTTGGATAGTGCCTCCAGAAACCTGGAGCGCTGCTGTCTTTGCTCCAAGGCATAGGTATAAGTCAGTCTGCCGACCTCAGTCAGCTCCAGACGTTTGCCGAACCGGTTGAATAGGGGAACGCCCAGCCGTTCCTCCAGCTTGGAGATTTTGCGTGACAAGGCGGGCTGGGACAGATTAAGCTGGCGGGATGCCCGGTTAAGGCTGGAATGCTCCACTACCGCTGCAAAAATATCCAAATCGTCAAACATACAGGTTCCTCCTGAAAGCTAAATGTGAAGCACGATGATGTAGCTAACCCAAGTGACAAAACGCATTGTCCAGGTGAGTTGGTGATATTATTTAATTGGAGAATAGATAAGGGAAGATTTCTACAGTTTGTTAAATGAGAATTATTATCAGATAAAAAATATTCTTATGCAATTATTTTATAACGATCTATAATTAGATTGCAATTCCCTTATAAGAGAAAAAAGAGTAACATGAAAAGTGACACAAGATATTCACACTTTGTGAATAATGCAGCAAACACCAGGAAACCAAGGGATAGCGGTGAAAAATGAATTTTTTCTACATTATCCGGCTGACATCAGCCTGTTTCAACCAGGGGCCCGGCGGTGTATGCATTTTAATGAAAACGCTGTTTTAATCGGAGAGGGGACACAACAGTATGAGAGGATTTTATTCCAGAAAGATTCATTCCTTGCTCGGCGTACTCCCGCTCGGAGGGTTTTTCTTTGAGCACATGCTGACGAATTTCTCGGCGGTAGAGGGGGGCGCTACCGGTTTCACTGACAGTGTGCTATGGCTTAACAGCCTGCCGCTCGTCTTCTTTTTGGAATTATTTTTAATCTGGCTTCCTCTGTTGTACCATGGGGTGTACGGTCTATACATTGCCTACCAGTCGAAGCCGAACCTGAACCGTTACAACCTGGAAAGAAACTGGCGTTATACACTCCAGCGGGTGACGGGAATCATTACGTTTATTTTTATCGTCTGGCATGTGTTTGAAACCAGATTTCAGGTGGCCCTGGGCAATGTTGAACATGAAGAACTGGGCGGCTTAATGCATAACATTGTGACTCAGCCGCTGTTGCTTGCTTTTTATGTCATCGGTATCGTGGCAGCGAGTTTCCATTTCGCCAACGGACTTTGGTCCTTCCTCATCAGCTGGGGAATTACCGTTGGACCCCGTTCGCAAAAAGTATCCTCTTATCTCTGCCTTGGCCTGTTCGTGCTGGTTACGTTTATGTTCCTGATCTCGCTCGTCACCTTCCGTGACAATGAGTTCCAGGCGGCAGCATCCCTTGCTCAAACGCTGCAGCAATCTATTTAAGCGGGAATGGAAGCCCTGTCTTTCAAGGCAGTGACTGCTCCTCCGTACACGTTCCGATATCTCGATAAATGGGAGTGAACTACCATGGCAACCTCCGATGTTATTATTGTGGGCGGCGGACTGGCTGGCCTGATGGCTACTATCAAGGCGGCAGAATCCGGCGCGCATGTTCATTTATTCTCGCTCGTCCCTGTGAAAAGATCGCATTCGGTCTGCGCGCAGGGCGGCATTAATGGAGCTGTGAACACCAAGGGTGAAGGAGACTCACCTTGGGAGCATTTTGACGATACGGTCTATGGCGGCGACTTTTTGGCGAACCAGCCTCCCGTCAAAGCCATGTGTGAAGCCGCTCCGGGTATTATTCACCTAATGGACCGCATGGGCGTCATGTTCAACCGTACACCGGAAGGGCTGCTCGATTTCCGCCGCTTCGGCGGGACGAAACGCCACCGGACGGCTTTTGCTGGGGCGACTACCGGACAGCAACTGCTGTACGCGCTTGACGAGCAGGTCCGCCGGTGGGAATCGGAAGGCTTCGTAACCAAAAGCGAGAACTGGGAGTTCCTCTCGGTAATCATTGATGATGAGGGTGTATGCCGCGGCATCAGCGCCCAGAATCTGAAGACAATGGAGATTCAGTCCTTTCCTGCGGACGCTGTTATTATGGCCAGCGGCGGTCCTGGTATTATTTTTGGTAAAACAACGAACTCCGTGATTAACACCGGTACAGCTGCAAGCGCTGTATATCAGCAGGGTGTGCACTATGCCAACGGTGAATTCATCCAGATTCATCCTACAGCCATTCCGGGAGACGACAAGCTGCGGCTGATGTCGGAGTCAGCGAGAGGTGAGGGTGGACGTATCTGGACCTACAAGGACGGCAAGCCATGGTATTTCCTTGAGGAGAAATATCCGGCTTACGGAAATCTGGTACCGCGTGATATTGCGACCCGCGAGATTTTCAACGTCTGCGTGGATCAGGGCCTTGGCATTAACGGAGAAAATATGGTGTACCTGGATCTTTCCCATAAAGATCCGAAGGAGCTTGATGTCAAGTTGGGCGGGATTATTGAAATCTATGAGAAGTTCATGGGTGATGATCCCCGCAAAATACCAATGAAAATCTTCCCGGCGGTTCATTATTCCATGGGCGGCATATGGGTTGACTATAATCAAATGACGAATATTCCCGGCCTCTTTGCGGCAGGGGAATGTGAATACCAATATCATGGAGCCAACCGGCTGGGAGCCAACTCCCTTGTCTCGGCAATCTATGGCGGGATGATGGCGGGACCTAAAGCTGTCGAATATATCAAGGGGCTGAAGAAATCCGTACAGGATATCTCTTCCACGGTATTTGACCGATTCCATAAGAAGCAGAATGATAAATATGAATCGCTGCTGGCGATGTCCGGCACGGAGAATGCCTATGTGATCCACAAGGAGCTAGGCGAATGGATGACTAACAATATGACGGTGGTCCGCCATAACGATAAGCTGGAAGCTACCATCGGCAAGATCAAGGAGCTCAAGGAACGTTATCACAACATCAATATGAGTGATACTTCACGCTGGAATAATCAGGGGGTTGCCTTTACCCGCCAGCTGTGGAATATGCTTGAATTGGCAGAAGCGATGACGCTTGGCGCACTGCTTCGCAATGAAAGCCGCGGTGCACATTACAAGCCTGAGTTCCCGAAACGTAATGACGAGGAATTCCTGAAGACCACGAAAGCTACCTGGAGCGCGGAAGGACCGCAGATTTCGTATGAGCCGGTTGATGTTTCTCTGATCCCGCCCCGGGTACGCGACTACTCCAAGGATTGATAAAAGGATGCGGTACGGACCAAACTTTAGGAGGTAACAGATATGGCGGAAACAGCGGCAGCTACCAAAAACGTTAAATTTATCATTACCCGCCAGGACGATCCGCAAGGCTCGCCTTATGTGGAGGAATTCAGTCTCCCTTATCGTCCGGGGATGAATGTAATCAGTGCTTTAATGGAAATCCAGCGCAACCCGGTAAATGCCGGTGGCGATGCCACTGTCCCGGTCTGTTGGGACTCCAACTGCCTGGAGGAAGTATGTGGCGCCTGCTCTATGGTCATTAACGGCAAACCCCGGCAGGCCTGTGCCGCACTGATCGATAATCTGGAACAGCCTGTACGTATTGAACCGATGAAGACCTTCCCGGTGGTACGTGATCTTGTTATCGACCGCAGCCGGATGTTCAACGCACTCAAGAGAGTTAAAGCCTGGATTCCCATTGATGGCACATACGATCTGGGTCCGGGTCCAAGAATGCCGGAGAAGAAACGGCAGTGGGCTTATGAGCTGTCCAAATGCATGACCTGCGGTGTATGTCTGGAGGCTTGCCCGAATGTGAATGAGAAGACGGATTTCATCGGTCCGGCAGCCATCTCCCAAGTGCGGCTCTTCAATGCGCATCCAACAGGGGAAATGAATGCTGACGAACGTCTGGAGGCACTGATGCTGGATGGCGGTATTGACGGATGCGGGAACTCGCAGAACTGTGTACGGGCCTGCCCGAAAGGGATTCCGCTGACGACTTCTATTGCCGAAATCAACAAGCAGACCACCAAACATATGTTCAAGCGGTGGCTGGGCGTGTAAAAAGGCACAAATCGGTTTATATATTAATCATATGGCTCATCTAATGCATGACCCGCAGGATGGGGCTTTTTCGGAAGCCCTCCTACCAGCGGGTCATTTTATAATTGGAAAGCCGGATATGCTATAATCTCCATAGTATGTTATTGTCAGGAATTTACTTTGGGAGGAATGGGTTGTGATATGCCGGGAGCAGGACGAAGCTTTTATTATGGTGAAGCAGCATGAGCATGGAAGGCTTGCAGGTGAATTCGCTAAACGGTTTATCTCGCAGCAGGTACCGGAGCCGGCGAGACGCAGTGAAGTGCTCCGGGCGATAGCCAACCATGACCGGGGCTGGATCGATCTCGACGAGACACCCTTCTGGAATGATGAAGCCAATGCACCTTATACTTTCATTGATTTTCCGGTCGTACCCAAGCTTACCTTTTATAGAAGAGGCCTAGATGAAATTGAAGTCGACACCCCGTATGGCGCATTGCTGTGCAGCCTGCATTTTGAACGTTTGATCGAGGTGTCGGGTGAGGAGTCTCCGGAGCTTACGGAGTACCTTAAGCACGAGGAAGAGCGAAGAGCCCGCATCCGCAGGGGTTTGGAACAATCGGAGCCCATCGGGGACAGTGAGCTGTATTACGACAGCAGGCTTCTCCAGTTCTGTGATGACCTTTCACTGTACATCGCTCTGAACGAGCCGGGAGCGCCTAAGTCAAAGGTGCACCCCTGGTGGAAGGATGGATTCTCAGGGAGTGAGGATTTTGGCTTCACAGACGGAAAGGTGATAACGGCAGAGTGGGATGGGGAGAACAAGCTGGTGCTTGATCCGTTCCCTTTTACCGAAGAGTTCGCCGTATTTCTTGAAGTTCGCAGGGTGCACAGATCTGAAGTAAGAGCCAAGGGGATTGCACGGGCTTACAAAGAAGCGCCTGTCCAAGCGTACGAAATAACATTGGCAGGTCCGAAAGTGTAAACTAATAATAGCTTTTCTTAGAACAGGAGGATGAACCTTGGCCTGGTGGTTATGGATGCTGAATCTATCGGTGCTCTTGCTGTTGGCCTACTGGTTCACCCGGATCAAGCTGAAATGGATCGGTAAAGGTGTACTGCTGGCGCCTATTCTGGTTTATGTGCTGATATCCGCAGAGGATTTGCTGGGCCTCATGGATTTGGGTTCCATTATTCCCGGGAATAGCGGAATGAGGAGCCTGATCCTGCTGTTCTGCCTCGCCTCGGTTTTATTTTATATCTTTTTTATTTTTAATGAGATCAAGGAATCGAACAAAAGGGAAGTCAAGCTGCAGCAGACGTTATTGCGGATTAGTATCGCGGCGTTTTCCTGTATCCTCTTTTTCACTGTCGTATACACATCCATTTACAAGCTGTTCGGGCAGACCTCTTTTCAGGGAGATGGCATCGGTGCCGATCTGCTCAGCCAGCTGATTACGTTCCTCTATTTCAGCGTAGCTACATTTACGACGGTTGGTTATGGAGATATCGCACCGGTGGACAACACTTCCCGGCTGGTGGTAGTGCTGCAGATTTGCTTCAGCTTCATTACAGTGGCCTATGCTTTATCCATGCTAAGTGTATTCCGCAAAATCCTAGGACCCGCTACGGAGGAAGAAATTGAAGAAGAAGTGGATAAGGAAGTCAGTGAGAAGGCGGATGAATTAGGACTGCAGGAACGTTCGCAGAATCAATCTAACTGATATTCAAGTGCAGGAAAGGGGAATCGCCTGTATGCATGAAACCACACCGGGGATATCCCCGAGGACTGAATCAGAGAAAGTAAGAAATCATAAGACGAAAATCACCCGCAGACAGTTTCTCGGAAAAGGGATTGCAGCCATTGTTGGCGCCGGTCTGCTGACGGGCGGCTATGCCTGGCAATGGGAACCGAGACGGCTGGAGACAACCAGGCTGGAGCTGGCGCTACAGGAGCTGCCTGCTGCATTTGACGGCGTGAAAGTGGCGCATATCAGTGATACCCATCTGGGTTTTAATAAGGATGCGAAGGATATCGCGGGCCTGGTGGACCGGATTCAGGCAGATGCACCCGATTTGATCTGCTTTACGGGGGATATGGTCGACAGTTATGCGGAGGATCTGATCGATGCCGTACCCTTTTGGTCACGGCTTGAGGCTCCATTGGGTAAATTCGCCATACTGGGCAACCATGATTACAAAAATACGGAGTTGTTAACCGGGCTGCTCAAAGATTCCGGCTTTCGTGTTCTGCGAAATGAATTCGTGCTAATCAGGCGGGGGCAAGCGGTCATAGCAGTCACAGGACTTGAGGATATGCTCCAGGGGAGACCTGATCCCGAGACAGCCATCCAACATATCCCCGCAGACACCTTCAACCTACTGCTGATGCATGAGCCGGATTATGCTCTCACAGCGGAGGTATACCCTTTTCATCTCCAGTTATCAGGGCATAGCCATGGAGGACAGATTCGTCTGCCGCTGGTAGGAGCGTTGTTCACACCATACGGTTCGGAGAAATACATATCAGGATTGTATTATACGGAAGCTAAAGGAATGCCGGTATATGTGAACAGGGGATTCGGAGAGACCTATATGCCTTTCCGCCTGTTCTGCCGGCCGGAGCTGGTTATGCTCACATTGCGGCGTGCCTAAGGGGGAAGGGGACAGATGAGCACTTACGAGAATGTATCATTTCAAGTGCAGAAAGGGCAGGCTGTGGAGCTGAGAGCACTACTGCCTGACCATGCCGCTACACTTCGGGCGCTGCTTGCCGAGCCGGAGCTCTCCCCTCATATTGTCATGCGCGGAGACAGACTCTCCGGTGCAGCTCAGGATAAGCTGGTACACCGGATGGTGAATGCTCAAGATCCGGGGGCGGTGCATGCCGGAATCTACTGCAGCGAAGTTCCTGATCTGATTGGCATTATCTCCCTGCAGTGCTGGAATCGCCGCACAGGCTCTGCTCTTCTCGGCTATATGCTGGATCCAGCCTGGTGGGGAAGGGGATTCGCTACAGAAGCCGTAGGGCTGATGCTTAATTACGCACATCAAGAGCTGGGGATTACAGAGGTGGAGGGCCGGTGCAGGGGAAGTAATTTGCGATCGGCGAAGGTCATGCAGAAGAACGGAATGCAGTACATGCGGAGCATACCTGTCATCACTGAAAAAGACGAAATTACGATGGTGTTCCGATTGTTACACAATTGAAATAATGCTGTTATGAAACTCTAACAGTCTCCGGTTAAACTAAGTACATGACCCCCTTTTGAAAATATAAACATCTTGGGACCCGAACTTTCGGGTCCATTTTTTTTGTTCCCGAAAAGGATAGTCCTTTGATATTTGAGTGGGACAGACGTAAGTGCTCGTGAGACGCTCCGCGAACGGACCGATGCTCCAATCGCTGTTGTGTCCGAATTTTATTTATTCTCCTTAGCGGTAATAATCCCGACACAAAGGCGAACGCTACCGCTTTTCCACATTCAGTCTGTCTGCTCCGCTGGTTAAGCGGGAAACGATTCTACATTCCTTCCAAATATCATGAAATGAGAAATCATTTAGTCACGGACACAGTAACCATAAACACAGAGCAGGGACTCTCCAATAAGTTGAGAATCCCTGCTCTGTTTATGAGAAAGCATCTTTCTGCATTTAGTGCTTAAAATGGAACTGTAATCTTGTCTTTCTGCTTAAAGTAGACCCAGTGCGTGAAGCCGATTTCTTTCAAACGGACGGCGACAGCCTCCCGCTCATCCCCGACCCGGGAAGGTTTATGCGCATCAGAACCGAAGGTTACCTCAATTCCGTAGTGTAATGCACGCTCCAATATCGCATCGGAAGGATACCAGCCCCCGCTCAGCTTGGTTTTACCGGATGTATTGATTTCGATGGCTACCCCGCATTCGGCGATTGTACGCAGGCAGTCTTCGAGAGGCTCCTCGGCCTGTATATCGGAAAAGGCCGGATAATTGCCTTTCATAGCATCAATATGACCGAGTATCTGGAACATGCCGCTGCGTGCAGACTCCTTGATGAGGCGATAATACTCGGTTTTGGTGGCAATCTGCGCCTTGGGGCTTAACCCCTTCCAGCGGCCTTTGTTGAAGATGCTTACTCCTCCCGTATTGTGCACCGAGCCGATAATATAATCAAAAGGATATGCCGCAAGCGTATCGCGGTACAGCTTGGCGTGCTCCGGGAAATAATCGGATTCAATGCCTAAAAGGACATCAATGACGCCCTCATATTCTGCTTTCAATGCCAATACTTCTTTGACATAACTGGATAGTTCCGACTTGCCCATGGCAATGTGGGGAAAAGCTTGCTCCGACGGACTTCCGAAATAGGGCGTATGGTCGGATATGCCGATTACTTCAAGACCGGCGGCTATTCCGGCTTCAATATAATCCCGAATATTTCCATCAGCATGGCCGCAGCGGAAATGGTGGGTATGCAGATCGAACTTCATGGGTGAACATCTCCTTTGGGCTGATCTTGGTCCTCAGCAAGTCAAGTCAGCAAGAGAACCTATTCCGAGCCGATGAACTGTGTTTCGGGCATGCCCTTCAGGTCACTGAGGAATTGTCTCATGGCGGAATTGACGTATTTTCCGGATTTGGTAATGACACCAACGGGATGTGTAACCTCGAGCTCCAAAATCGGAATGACTTTTAGTGTACCCATTCTGACCTCGGTCGTAATAGATTGTTTGGAAACAATGGCAGCTCCCAGATCAAGCTCAACCATCCGTTTGACTTCTTCACTGCTCGTCAATTCCATAATGACCTGAGGTTTGATTCCGTGCTTAGAGAAAATATCCTCCGCAAATCTCCGGCCTACGGTATCCGGAGAAAGCAGAATCAGAGGGGTTGTGCCAAGGACCTCCACACCTGCACTCCGTAATTGAGCCAGAGGGTGGCGCGGGGATACGACGAGTTCGAAAGTGTCATAATACAGTGTCGATGTGGTCATTCCCGGACTGAGACCAATTAAGTACCCTATACCGACATCAACGAGCCCATTCTCCACATGATGATAAATTTGAGAAGAGGACATGGACTGGATAGAGGTTTTGATATGTGGAAACTGATCCTGAAAGTACGAAAGAATACGCGGTAATATCTGTATGGCGATGGAAGTGGTTGTCCCGAGGACGATATGTCCCTGAGGTGTATCTTCCAGATCCGCCAGCCGCTGCTTAAGCTCCTCGACAATACTGACGATTTGCTCCGCATGCTCCAGAAATACCCGGCCTCTGTCCGTTAGTGTAACTGGCTGGTTCCGGTCAACGAGCTGGGTTTTGAATTCTTCCTCCAGGCTTTTAATCTGGGCCGAAACCGCAGGCTGTGTCAGGTTCAGCAGCTCTCCTGCTTTACGGAAACTCATGGTCTTGGAGATCGTGATAAGTGTCTCCAATTGGCTGATATTCATGGACTACCTCCCTTAAGGCCAAGCGATTTGCCGCGTCTGTTACTAGGAATAGCTTACGCTCAATGTGTGCTTTATATTAAATTATAGGAGATTACATCAGGCTCGGCAATCATACTTGAAAAAAGCCTAAATAAATCCTTCGACGTAACCATTCATTTTTGGTGAATTGTGCCGATATATGGAGTATAATAAATCAATATTGCTTGGGACTTTTGGTATAGCCTTAAAGCCCGGTAAGGGGGGACAGCACTTTCATGAAGGCTGAAGTGATAAATCCGTTTTTGGAATCAGCACGTATTGTAATAGAACAGGTGATACAGGTTTCGCCGTCAACCGGCAATCTGGGAATAAAGGAAATTGAGCTGTCCGACAGTCATATATGGATTCAAGTAGGAATGACTGGACAATTGAGCGGGAATGTAATCTTCGGTATAGCAGAGCAGGTTGCACTGCGTATGGTATCGGTTATGATGGGTGGATATGTCATGACTGAAATGAATGAAATGGGCGAAAGTGCCATATCGGAGCTGGGCAACATGATCAGCGGCAATGCCAGTACGATTTTGTCGAATCAAGGCGTATCCGTTGATATTACACCTCCTAAACTTATGAAGTCTGAAAGCATGAGCTTTTTACCTCGCAAGGCGCTCAGCATTCCGCTGCTTATGGACGGAATCGGAGAACTTGATATCCAGGTTATGGTCTCTTAATTCAGCATTGGGAGTTGACAACGTGCGTGTCAAGGGTTTAAAGGGCAAAATTGTTGTGATTACCGGCGCTTCCAGCGGTATCGGGGCGCTTACAGCGCAGTTGATTAGCCAGCGGGGTGCGGTTCCTGTGCTTGTGGCCCGTTCAGAGGACAAGCTTAAGGCAACGGCTGCGGGAATTCAAGGACAATACGGTCTTTATGTCTGTGATGTTGGGGATACGGCCGCAGTCGAGAAGACAATGTCAGATATACTCCTTACTTACGGAAGAATAGATATTCTGCTCAATAATGCGGGGTACGGTAAGTTTGCTGATTTCACGGCAATGCCGATTGAAGAATTTGACGATATGATGGATGTCAATTATATGGGCATTGTCCGATGTACTAAAGCTGTTCTGCCAAGTATGCTGAAACGTGGAAGCGGACATATTGTGAATGTGGCTTCCATGGCAGGCAAAATCGGCAGCAGCCGCGCAGTAGCCTATACGGCTTCCAAGCATGCGGTACTTGGCTTCACGAATGCGCTTCGCCAGGAATATCGCAAGAGCGGCATCATTGTGTCGGCAGTGAATCCGGGGCCGATTGCCACAGAGTTCTTTAAAATTGCCGACCCAACAGGCAATTATGAAAGAAACGTGGCCAGGATGATGATGACACCTGAACATGTGTCAGCCAAGATCGTCAAAGTGATAGAGTCGGGAAAAGAAGAAATGGATCTTCCCGGGCTCGCAGCGCTGGGTATACGCCTGTATGGGCTGTTTCCTCGCTTAGCGGATAAGCTTACACACAATGCAATGAATAAGAAATAAATTGCAGTTGACCTAAGCGGGCCTTCCATTTGGTGGAGAGGCCTTTTTGGCATATAATAAAGATATTCTATTAAGCGAAAAGGATGAATTCTTATATGAGCACTACTTTTACGTCAATTGGCATCGAGGAAGATTTGGCTGCCAGATTGTCGGAATTCGGGATTAACGCGCCTTCACCCGTTCAGGAGCAGACCATTCCTCTTCTGCTGGCGGGCAGAGACGTCATTGCCGCTTCACAAACAGGCACAGGGAAAACTCTGGCCTATCTGCTGCCTCTTCTTCAGGGGATTAATCCCTCCCAGCGGACAGTGCAGAAGCTGATTCTGGCGCCAACACAGGAGCTGGCTATGCAGATTCTCCGGGAAGCGGAACGTTACGGTGCACACCGTGGTATAGGCGTCTTGGGGCTGATCGGCGGCGCGGCTATTAAGCGGCAGATCGACAAGCTCCGCGAGCATCCGCAACTGGTTGTTGGAACGCCGGGACGCGTGAAGGAACTGATCAGCTTGCGCAAGCTGAAAATGCATGAGGTCACCACGATTGTTATTGATGAGGCAGACCAGATGTTTCAACTGAGCGGTGCCGGGGAAGTGGAGAAGGTAGTGGCTAGTGCGCTGCGCACACGCCAGCTCGTTATGCTGTCGGCCACGATCGGACCGCAGACCAAAGCATTGGCTACGCGGGAGATGAAGAACCCGGCCGAGGTAGGGATTGATCCCGGGGTGATGACCTCCCGGACACTGGAGCATCATTATGTGGTGGCAGAGGAACGGAATAAAATCGATATGCTGCGTAAGGTGATACGCCATTATAATCCGCAACGGGCCATTGTGTTCGTTAATGCAACCGAGGATATTGCCGAAGTAACAAGCAAGCTGGAATACCTTGGCCTTACGGCTGCAGCTTTGTATGGGGATGCTGATAAGGTAACGCGGAGCCATGTGCTTTCGAAGTTCCGCGATAGTAAATTCCGGGTGCTTGTTGCCAGCGACGTGGCGGCAAGAGGACTTGATATTGAGAATTTGCCGCTGGTAATCAGCTATGATCCTGCCTTCGACTCCGAGCACTATGTGCACCGGGCAGGGCGAACCGGCCGGATGGGGCGCAAAGGATTGTCCGTTACCATTGTAACGGAGCAGCAGACCTTTATAATGCGTAAATTCGCGCGTGAGCTTGACATCGAGCTTTCAGAACGGGAGATGTACGCTGGTAAAGTACTTCCTGCAGATGAAGCCCGATCATCCCATCGCGGTGGAGAAGGAGCTTCCCGGGGGACTGGTACAGGCGTTCGCAGGGAAGGAACTGCCCGCAGCGGCAAACCTCAGGCGCGTATTGCATCTGCCGCTCCTACACAGGATACAGGGAGTAGAGCCGCAGCGATCCAGCCTAAAGCATCAAATCCCGAAGGTAGTGCAGCAGCCAAGCAAGCGCCAGCGCGGGGCAGTAATGCTCCTGGCATCAGCGCGCGGAGCAGTAAGTCGGAGCGGGAGAAGAACCGTAAGAATAAGGGAGCGCCGAAATGGTTAAAGGACAAAACGCCAAGAGGTGAAGGCCAATGAATCCAACGCCCGTACTGCAAATTGCGGGTCTTAGCGGAGGTTACAGTCTGAACAAGCCGGTCCTGCATGATATTTCCCTGCAGGTCCGGCCTGGAGAAATGGTTGGTCTGATCGGTCTTAACGGAGCCGGAAAAAGCACGACCATGAAGCATATTCTTGGACTAATGTCACCACACAAGGGTGAAATCAAAGTGCAGGGGGGCACGCGGGAAGCCGATTCCAGCCGTTATCATAGTGCTTTGTCATTTGTGCCGGAATCCCCTCTGCTGTATGAAGAAATGACCGTCAGGGAGCATGTAGAGTTCACGGCCCGGGCTTATGGTGTCAGCAGAAGTGATTATGAATCCCGGAGCAATCATCTGGCTGCGCTGTTTCATATGGAGGATAAAATGGACAGTCTGTCAGCCCATTTATCCAAAGGGATGAAACAAAAAGTAATGATTATGTGCGCATTTGTCGCGCGGCCTGCACTTTATGTCATTGATGAGCCTTTCCTCGGGCTTGATCCGCTCGGCATTCGCTCCCTGCTGGATTTCATGCTGGAGCTGAAAAAGGATGGAGCATCGATCTTGCTTAGCTCTCATATTCTGTCCACCATTGAGAATTACTGTGATCGTTTCATCGTGCTGCATCAAGGCAAGGTCATTGCCCAAGGCACCCTGAAGGAAATGGCTTTCGCTGCCGGACGGCATGGACTGTCTTTGGAACAGCTGTTCTACGAGCTGGTTCAGGGAGGGGTATAATATGGATTTGAAAGAGCTGCGCCGGGAGCGGCGCGGCCAATTTATGGGAAGTATGCTTCCTTATGCCGGTTATATCATACAAAGCGGTGTGGCGATGGTGTTCATGTTCGTGCTAATCGCTTTCTCGGCCTGGTATGCTTCATTACTGGGAAATATACCGGAGGGAGTTCCAATCCGCTGGATTATGCTGGCCCTGCTGCTGCCTGCTGCGGTACACAGCAGCTTCAGAACGTATCTGCAGAGCCCGGACACGGTCTTTCTTCTGCCTCAGAGTCACCGGATGAGAGAATATTTCCGGCCGGTCTGGGTCAGCGGAGTTTTATGGAAGACCTTGCGTCTAGCGTTTATTCTAATTACATTATGGCCGTTATACATACGTACGGAAACAACCCCAAAAGCGCTGTGGGCAACGGGGCTGCTACTGCTGGGTATTAAGCTGCTGTCGGCTTACGGGTACTGGAGGGAGCTGGCGGTGATCTCAAGCGCTGCCTCCAAAGCCTTTACTCTGCTGCGCTGGGCTGCAGGTGGACTGATGATAGCGGCATGGCTCTGGCAGCCTGCCGGGCGGGGGCTGATCTTCATCGTATTGCTGGCTGCCGCCTATGTTGCAGCGCTTGCTGTGCCGGGGAGGCATGCGGTACCGTGGGAGAAGCTTATCACAACAGAGAAGAATCAGGGGAACCGGGCTTTATTGGTCCTGGGATGGTTTGTAGATGTGCCGGGCCGTGGTCAGCGGGTATATTCCCGGAGACTGCTCTCTGGTTTCGGAAGTCGTATTCCCTGGCAGAAGGAGAACGCCTATCGGTATCTTCTGACCAAGAGCTTTGCACGGGGCGATGTACTCGGAATGGTCATGCGCATTGCTCTGTTATCTCTGTTGCTGAACTGGTGGAACCGCGCCAGTCTGATTGGCAGCGCGCTGTATCTGTTCTTCCTGTTCGTCATCGGGGTACAGTTGACTTCTTTGCGCAAGCTGCACAATGAATCCTTCTGGCTCACGGTATATCCGCTTCCGGAAGGCACACGAGGTTTGAATACGATGCAATTCGTCTTTCACCTCCATCTTCTGGCGGTCATCCTTTTATGGGTTCCTTTTCTGAGTACAGCCTTGCAGCGGCCGCTTCCTGCGGCGGGAACTCTACTGGCAGGAGTGGTTCTCGCTTATTTCTTCAGGGGCTATTTGTCCCGCAAGGTTACCCTACATCCGGAAGATGACGATTATTAAGATCAGGCTGTGCCGACAGGCAATCCTGTATAGTTATAACAAACAAGACGCCTTACAGGAAGTTGCAGCTTCCGTAAGGCGTCTTATTTAAATTACAGGCATGAGAATGTATCTTCGATATCAGAAAGTGTAAGCTCAGAGCCACTTTTTCTTAATTGAATATTGGTATGGACACGCTTGGTTGGGAGGGAGCGACAGCCCCCTCCCGGGGATTGCTCCCGGTATTAATTAAACAAAGAGTGAACGGCTGATGATAACCAACAGGATAAAAAGAACAAGGATAGCACCAGTACTTGTGAAAGGTCCGTATCCGTATCCGCCTCTTACTTCTTCGCTCATGTTCATTCCCCTTTCGCGTGTGTGATTGTACTTGATCTGTACACGGTATTGTATGTGCGGAGGAATAAGCGTGTATAGGCCAATGCCGGAAAGGAGCATAAAAAAATCAGCTCCGGTTAAAGGGAGCTGATGCAGACTTCTATTCATCCGAAGGATCAGGCTTTCTCCAGATCACGGATTCCGGAGTAGACGAGATCGAACAAATCCTCCAGGTTCTCCTCTTCAATACAGGAGAAGGCAATGCGGAGATCGGTTTCGCCTAGGGCAATGGTACCCAGTCCGTAATTATGGATCAGATGGAGCCGCAGTTCTTCAGCGTTAACGGTGTGCAGCTTAAGGCACATAAAGTAACCGGAGTTGAACGGATAGTAGGTCCATACGTCATCGCCGTATTTGCCGCTGTCGAGCAATGACTTCACTCTGTTGGCGCGGCCTTTCATAATTTGGAATTTTTCTTCCTTCTGAGCTTCGAACTCGGATGCCTTGAGTGCTTCCAGCACGAAGGTCTGTGAAGGATGCGCTCCGCTGGAAATGGTCGCCCGGATGATGCCGAGTGTTTTTTGCTCCAATGCTGCAAGCAGGTCCTTGTCATCCGAAGCGTAGGTGATAAATCCTACACGGAAGCCCCAGACGAATTCTTCTTTGGTTGCTCCGTCAATCTTGATGGCTAGAACACGCGGATGCAGGTTCGCCAGCTGTCCGAAGAGAGATTCTTTAAGCGAATCCTCGAAGAAAAGTCCGAAATACGCATCATCGCTGACTACCACAATATTAATTCCGGCTTCCGCAGCAGTCTTGATGGCGGCAACGATGGCTTCGCCTTCCTCTCTGCTCGGGGTATAGCCAGTCGGGTTGTTTGGGAAGTTCAGCAGCACGATTGCTTTACCCTTATCCTTCTGTGCCAGCAGCGCTTCGGTTAGGCCTGCACTGTTAAACTTGAGATCTTCCGTAAACAGCGGGTAGTTCACTGTCACGCCATGGCGGCGGATTCCGAAGGTCAGTTCGTAGTTCTCCCAGTTCTTGTCGGGATAAACGACAGCATCTCCTTCTTCTACAAAAAGGTCAGCTACAACACTCAGCCCGTGGGTCAGCGCATTGGTAACCACAGGATTGCTGAAGGACTTGCCTGCAAGTGACGGGTTCTCACGGAGCATCTTCTCGCGCCATACTGTGCGAAGTTCCGGCTTACCTGCAGGAGGAGCATAGCCGTACAGGTCTTTGGGATGGAAAGCGGACAACTTATCCTGGATAACGCCTAGGTGCATAGGAACACCTTTTTCAGTGGCAATGCCGATTGTGGCATTGTACTTCTTGGCATGGGCAGCCGCTTCTGCGGACTGGCTTAGAATGCCTTCTTTCGGGAAATAAATTTCCTTGCCGAGTGTGGAGAGCATGTCGTATACATGTTTATTTCCGGACTTGATATTTTCATTCAATTGTCCAGCAAGTTCGTTCATTTTTTTCATCCTTCCGCTATCTTGGGGATACATACTGCTAACATTGCCTAACATTATATCATCGTAGAATGCGCCCGTCACTGACGAAAGGACCTAATTTCCAAATAGTTTGCGAACGGGCTTCTGAATGATGTGCAAAATCGAACGTGACAAGGTATGATGGTGAAAATATACTTCGGGAGGGAAGAGTATGCTGCATGCATCGCCATCCTCTTTTATCATCCTGCCTGCTTTGGCCAAGATCGTCTGCGAGCCAGGGTGGAAATGGCAAAAAAGAGAGAAGCCGCTGCAAAATTATGATTTATTCTATGTTTGGAGCGGGGAAGGTACGGTTATTCGCGGCGGGGTTTCTTATCCAGTTGGTAAAGGAAGCTGTTTCTTGTTCCGTCCGGGAGACCATACCAGTGCAACTCATAATCCGCAAAAACCGCTGGTCATTACATATATCCATTTCGATATCGAGGAGGAAGTGAAGGAAATTCCTCTTCCTTACCGCATGCTGGATGAAACCGTTGAATTCGAGCATATGCTGGCGCGGTATGTGCGTCTCTTTCTGGTAAAGACCTTTGCCGCTGAGGAGGAGGGGCGTCTCATTCTGAAGCAGTTGATGATCCATCTGCTGCGGGAGGACAAGGTGCAGCCTGTGGAACGCAGTGCCAGCAACCAATTGACGGAGGTTATTCACGAGGTGGCTAACTATGTGAGCCAACACCCGAGTGCATCACATCGGGTGGAGGATCTCGCAGCCCGCGCCGGGTTGTCACCGCGTTATTTCTCCATTAAATTCAAGGAGCTCATTGGCACCTCGGTCCAGTCCTATGTCATTCATGCCCGTATTGAACGCGCACAGCATTTGCTGCTGTATGCGGGAATGAATGTAACGGAGGTGGCGGACGCGCTTGGCTACCGTGATATCTTCTTTTTCAGCCGACAGTTTAAACAGCATACCGGCAAAAGTCCGTCAGAGATCCGTTAAATTTCGGGGTTGCTTCAAATAGTAGGGAACCAGGTTGCCGCTAAGCCTGTGACAGAATACAAAGATAGAGCCGCTTGCAGGCGTGAGAGGATGATCGTGAGATGAATAAAAGAACGGAGGAGGCAAGGCGGCGGACTGCTCTTGTCACCGGCACTTCGTCAGGTTTCGGACTGCTGATCAGCGTGGAACTGGCTAAAAAAGGGTATAAAGTAGCTGCCGGGATGCGCCGGCCTGAGGCCGCGGGGCCTTTGATGGAGGCAGCCCGTCTGGCTGGAGTGGAGGCCAATATAACCGTACTCGAGATGGACATCACCATGGAGAGCCAGGTTCAAGCTGCTATAGGGCAGGCAGAGAGCTTGTTTGGCGGGATCAGCTTGCTCGTAAATAATGCAGGCAGTGTATGGGGCGGATTCGCGGAAGAGATCCCCCTGGATACGTGGCGCCTGCAGATGGAGACCAATTTTATTGGCAATGTGTCGGTTACTCAGGCGGTACTTCCAGGTATGCGGGAGCAGGGATACGGCAGAATTATTCAGATGAGCAGCATCAGCGGTTTGGTCGGGTTTCCCGGCTTTGGTCCATATGCTGCCTCCAAGTTCGCGCTGGAAGGGTTCAGTGAATGCCTGGCACTGGAGCTAAAGCCATTTGACATCGATGTCATTCTGGTGGAGCCGGGCTCGTACGGCACGGACATCTGGGAGAAGGGCTTCGCTTCCATGCAGGGGACTGAGGATTCGCCTTACCGCGGAATGATGGAGTCCGTGCTGGCTTATGCCAGGCAGAGTGCCACCGGGAGCGGTGATCCGCAGGAGGTGGCGTCGCTTGTAGGGCACATTGCCTGCACCCGCCGTCCCCGTCCGCGTTATAAGCTGCCTCGTTCAACGGTGTGGACTGCCCGTGCCGGGAAATGGCTGCCGGATGCTCTGTTCCGGCGTATCCTACTATCCCTGTTGCAGAGGAGCACGTCCTAAGCACGTGAGGTGGACAGAACTGACATGGAATCAAGGAATAAGTGATGCATCGCTGTTGCCCGAGGTTATGCCGAAAGGAGAGAAGGAATATGTATGAAATCGTACTTATCCGTCATGGCGAAAGTCAGTACAATGTGCAGAATCTGTTCACGGGCTGGAGTGACCCGGATCTGACTGAGAAAGGTATTCAGGAGGCTAAGGCTGCAGGTAAGCTTTTGAAAGATAACGGGTATACCTTTGATCTGGCGTTCGCTTCGGTACTGAAGAGATCCATTAAGACACTTCACTATATCCTGGATGAGATGGAGCTGCTGTGGATTCCGGTGCAGAAATCGTGGAAACTGAATGAACGGCATTATGGTGCGCTTCAGGGTCTGAGCAAAAGCGAAACAGCGCTAAAGTATGGCGACGAACAGCTGCATATTTGGCGGCGCAGCCTGTCCGTCCGGCCTCCGCTGCTGGAGACCGATGATCCGCGTTATGCCCGTAATGATGTGCGGTACCAGCAGGTTCGCGCCGGCGAGATTCCCCGCGGGGAGAGCCTTGAGGACACGATGCACCGGGTCGGTGATTTCTGGGCCAACCGGATCGTGCCGCTGGTGCGCAAAAAAGAGCGTGTTCTTATTTCGGCGCACGGTAATACGCTCAGAGCCTTGATTAAATACATGGAGGATATTGATGAAGCGGCGCTTCTCGACCTTAACATTCCAACCGGCGTACCTCTCGTGTACAAATTAGATGACGAGATCAAACCGCTGAGCCGATTTTATCTGGGGGAACGTGATGAGGTAGAGGCTAAAGCCCGCGAGGTCGCCAACCAGGGTAAGGTTACGGAGTAGACGGTATCTCTATTAGCTATGAGTCTTATATTGATTAATATAAAAAAAGACTATCCCGTTCTGACCATGGCCAGCGGGACAGTCTTGTATCATATTCAATCTGCGGGTGCTGCCTTTGATGGTAAGCATCCTTTTTGGCATAAGAGAACCGGCTTCCCTTCGTCTATTGACGCGGATGAAGCGTGCCCAGCCATTCTCCCATCTTCACCTTGGTCTCAGGCGTAAGGCCGGGTCTCGGAGTAAATGTGCCGCTCTCCGTTAGGAGCACTACAGTAGAACCGAACTCAAAGTAAGCCAGATCTTCACCCTTCTCCCAGGCTTTCGCATCTTCTTGCGCATAACGGATGCTGCTTACGTTCATCGCGCCTACCTTGACGACAGCGGCTTCGCCGTATTCACCCGCTATATAAGTAATAAGTCGTTCATTGCGGCTAAGTACGTTTTTCATGTGCCTCATACCAAATTCGTTCACGGGATAAGCCCGGCCCTTAAGATAATCGCTCTCCGCCAAACGTCCGCTCAGCGGGGAATGAATGCGGTGATAGTCCGTAGGGCTTAAGTACAATACAAAAAAGTATCCTTTCTTGTACAGCTCCAGATGTGGAGAATGATTCAGCAGTTCCTCAAGGGAATAATCCTGACCTTTTACATTCATGATGGTACCTGCATTAATCTCACCCATAGCGGTGATCAGCGCGTCCACAGGACTTGCCAGCGCATCCGGATCTGCAGCAACGGGCCGCATTCCTGTTTTCAGCCGCCGGCTGAAAAATTCATTCAGTGAACGGTATTCTTCAGGGTTCTTCTCGGCCTGAGCCGCAGGAATTTGATATATACGAATAAATACCGGGATCAAAAAGCGGCTGATTCTGCTGTGGGCGATGTATCCCATCAGCTTGGAAAGCCATCTGTATGAAGACAGCTCGGTCATCAGCCGTAACAATTGTTTAACCATGCCCATCTCCCTTCCATAATACAGCAGTACGGCCAGTAGGAACCCGGCCGTCTCCGCTCTGCATTATATTGACATAGAATAGAAGACAAATCAATAAAACTTATCTCGGTACGCCGCTTTCCATCAAATAACGAGCATAGCTGATGGGATGGGTATAGCTTTTTTTCCATGTCTCCGCGAGTCCCGCCTTAAGGAAGCCGTAACGCTGATCACGCCCGTTGCATTCGATAAAAAACAAACGTCCGTCTCCCGTAATTCCGATATCCAGACCAATATCGGCAAGTCCCTCCAAATGTTGGTCCAGTGCGCGGGCGACGGACAGGCCCAGGCTTCCGGCTGCCATTCGCAGATTCGCGGCTTTAGACCGGGGGAAGACATGGTCTAATGCATCAGATGCATTTACAGCTTCACCGCCCCGGGCAATGTTGGAGACAAATCCGCCCGGAGGGGCAACCTTGGCGAACATTCCGGTAAGCTGCCATTCTCCTCCCCAGTTACGCTGGACTGAAACGCGAAGATCAAACGGCCGTCCGGTAATTTCGGCGAGTGAAATACGTTCTTGCACCAAGTAAGGAACCGCCGCAAGGCGCAGAAGGAGGTTCTTAGGCAGAGCATCCTGATGCACCGGGACTGTGACCCAGCGTCCTTGAGAAGGCATTAAGCTCCAGATCCAGCGGCCGTTCCCGACATGAGTCAGGCGCATAACCCCATTTCCTACGCTGCCTCGGCACGGCTTAAGAATAAGATCCGGGAACTGCTGCATCATTGTCTTCAAGCCTGAAGCCCCTTTTTCCGTTGCTGGCAGATATCCCTTAAGGTCCTCGTGCTGCTCCAGAAGCCCGTGGATGATATCCTTGCCATACCGGTTGCAGGTATTAAATACTTTGGGGCCTTTGCGGATAAGCTGCTCTATGCGTTTATTTTCCGGACCGATGATGGCCCGGTTGTGAATAACCCCGGGAATCGGGATGATTGTTCTAGCGTAGCCGCGTGTACCTTTGATAAAGGCATAGGCGAATCCGGTCTCAGCATCTATATCCTCCAACCTGAGGTAGCAGGGGGTCACGCCATATAAGGAAGCTGCTTCCTCATAGTTGGATAGAGATTCCTGACCCGTATTAAGGCGGGGAATCCCCCGGTACATCACGGAATTGAGCAAAATTCCGGCGAATCTGCGCTCCATGCTGGCCCCTCCTGTCCTGTCTTACATACCGGCTTCCCTGCTACCTCTAGTGTATGTTTGTACGCGGGTGTCAGGGTGGACGAATGAGGTGCGGCAGATGCCCTTTTTTTGGGTGTCATTCGCCCACTCCACTGCATATGATGCCTAGGAGAAACATTAGCTGGAAGGAGGAGACTGCTAGTGAGGAGTCCCAAAAAGAAGCAACCGAATCAAATGAAGAAGCGGCTTTATTTTGTCGATAATCCCAATATCACAGAACTCAGTATGCTGGAGAGCAGTCGGAAGACGCCAGATTATCCGGAGGCCGGCAATCAACAGCAGGAGAGTCTACCTGAGGAGGTTATAGAGTGGCAGGACGGCGTACAAACGGCCGGTGAAGTATCGCTGCATTCTTCGCTTACCTTGGAGAGAGAGAATTATCAACCCGCCCCCGTCTTTGCAGCGCCGTTGTCAGATCCCGGGAAGGAACGGCTACAGCCGGTATATACTGACGATCTTTCTGATTTCGCAGTTACCGGACCAAAGATTGCACCCCGCACGATTGACGGTTCCAAATTGAAATTCGGCATTATTGGCACACCTTGGCTTCAGGATTATGCAGTACAAAACATAAACATTGCCGATAAGGCGGTAACTTCCTCGAAACTCGCCCAGCAATCCGTTTCGGGAGAGCATTTGGCGGAAGGAAGTATCTCCGGCGGCAAGCTGCTCGATCATTCTATCGGTGGAGAAAAGCTGAAGGATGACAGCATTGGTCCGGAGAAACTGGCAGACCGGATTATCGGCGGCGGAAAAATCGCTGATCGATCCATTGAGAGCAGACATTTAAGTGAATTTATCATTAATAACGAATTGCTTGAGGACGGAGCGGTATCCGGTGACAAAATCCAGAGTGGCAGTATTTCCGGCCGCCACCTGGCCAATGGGATTATCGACCGGTCCAAATTAGCCGTCGATGCAGTATCCGGCGACAATATCGCTGATGGTGAAATCACAGGCGCCAAGCTGAAGGAAGATTCGATCAACAGCAGCCATATCATCGAGGGTTCCATCACTGCGAAGCATCTCGCGCATGGTGCCATCGGCCCCGAGCAGCTTACCGGCCGGTTAATCGGCCGAAATCAGCTGCAGCCGGGCAGCGTAGAAACCGGGCATCTGGTAGATGGAGCCGTTGGTCCACGCCAGCTTGGTGCAGACGCAGTAGGAAGCCAGCATCTGAGTCCCGACAGTGTACTCGGCCGTCATCTTGCCCAAGGGGAAATTCAGGGTTATCACTTGGCGGACCACAGTATTTCTTTCGTGAAGCTGACGGACGGAGCGGTAGGTACCTCGCAACTCGTGGAACAGGCAGTCACTTCATCAAAGATTGCTGACCAGAGTATCCTGGGTCACAAGCTCGTCGATGAGGCTGTGCAGACCCGTCATATCGCCAAGTCCGCTGTGCGCGGACCGCAAATTGCAGCTCAGTCCGTAGCGGGCATTCATCTGCAGAGTGAATCGGTCAGCAATCAGCATCTGAGCGGGAGGTCCGTAGGGCAGGCACAGCTTCAGGATTCAGCCGTACAAACACGTCACCTCTCGGATGGTGCAGTGACCAGTGGACAGATTGCTGCTGGGGCTGTGACCGAAACACATCTGCTGCCGTCCAGTGTGACTGTCGCCAAACTGGCAGACGCTAGCGTAACTTCTGCGAAGCTCGCACCTGGTGCTGTGACGGGAAGAGCTATTTCCCGTGAAGCAGTGAACGGAGAACATATCGCTTTTTGCACCGTGGAGGAGCAGCATCTGAACGATGCAAGTGTTAGCGGACGGGTACTGCAGAGCCAGGTTGTGGATTCGGAGCATCTGGCACCGGGAGCGGTTGAAGGCAAACATCTGGCAGAGAACAGTGTAACAACAAATGCGCTGCAATCTGGCTCGGTATCGGCAGATAAGCTGGCAGCCAGTGCGGTCAAGGGAGTTCATCTTACCCCCGGAGCCATACAGCCGCATCACCTGGCAGATCACGTGGTTACTTCACTAAAACTTTCTCCGGAAAGCGTATCGACCGACAAAATCAATGATTATGCCGTCACAACCGCCAAACTTGCCGATGTCAGTGTTACTCCCGAGAAGGTTGCCCCTTCGGCAATACAGGAAGAACATCTGTCCGCAGGCTCGGTTGCTGCTGAAGCCCTCCGTGACAGTGCGGTTCAGGCCCGGCATTTGTCCCCGGGCAGTGTCGGCGGGGCGCATATCCGACCTTTAACCATCGGTAACGGGCACATTCTTCCAAGTGCGATATCATCTATTCAGCTTCAGAACGGCAGCGTGAACGGCGATAAGCTGGCAGCGGAATCCGTTAGCTTTGTCCATCTGCTGCCGGAGAGTGTGGGAGATTTGCACCTGATTGATGGTTCGGTTGCCAGCCGGCATATTGGTGCAGGTGAAATCAGGTTTAAGCATCTCGCAGAGGAAGTGCGGAGCGCGGAGCTCATTCCGGACGGCAGTATCACTGGCAACAAGCTGGTGGATGGTGCCATTGGTGCAGAGCAGCTGGCGCAGGACAGCGTGGAAGCTGATCATCTGACAGATGATGCTGTAGACAGCCGGCATATCCGTACAGGAAGCATTATGCTTGAGCATCTGGCAGAGGAAGTAAGGAGCGCGGAGCTGCCTGATAACAGCATCAGTGGCAACAAGCTGATGGAGGGCTCCATTGGCGGTTATCATCTGGCAGAAGGCAGCGTAAGCAGTTATCATCTGTCGGACCAAAGTATTTCTACTGTGAAGCTGGCGGATGGTACTGTAACTTCCGAGAAACTTGCATCCGGGTCGGTAACTGCTAAGGCTATTGCCCCTGAAGCGGTAAGCGGAGAAAATATTACTTCTTCCGCGGTGGAGGAACACCATCTGAACGACGCAAGCGTCTCCAGACGCGCACTGCAAAAAGAAATTGTGGATACGGAGCATCTGGTACCGGGAGCCATTCATGGTAAACATCTGGCCGAGAACAGTGTCACAGCAGCCGCTCTGCAGTCCGGATCGGTATCGGGTGACAAATTAGCAGTCAGTTCAGTGAAGGGAATTCACCTTGCCGCTGGAGCCATACAGCCGTATCACCTGGCAGATCACGTGATTACTTCATTAAAGCTTGCTTCGGAAAGTGTATCGACCGATAAAATCAGCGATATTGCTGTTACTACCGCCAAACTTGCCAACGGCAGCGTTTCTTCCAGCAAGCTTGCTCCATTGGCAGTGCAGGAAGAGCATCTGTCCGCAGGCTCGGTTGGTGCCGAGGCGATTGGTGACAATGCAGTTCAAGCCCGGCATATAAGTGAAGGTGAAATTACGCTTAAGCACTTGGCAGAGGAAGTGCGGAGCGCGGAGCTGATTCCGGACGGGACTCTGGGCGGCAGCAAGCTGCAGGAAGGTACCATTGACGGTTATCATCTGGCAGAAGGCAGCGTAAACGCCAATCATTTGGCAGACGAGGCCGTGGACAGCCGGAATATTCGCAGAGGCAGTATTACGCTTACGCATCTGGCGGATGAAGTGCGGAGCGCGGAGCTGATTCCGGACGGCGCTCTGGGCGGCAGCAAGCTGCAGGAAGGTACCATTGACGGTTATCATCTGGCAGAGGGCAGCGTGAACACCGATCATTTGGCAGACGAGGCCGTGGACAGCCGGAATATTCGCAGAGGCAGTATTACGCTTTCGCATCTGGCAGAGGAAGTACGGAGTGCGGAACTGATTCCTGACGGGACTCTGGGCGGCAGCAAGCTGCAGGAAGGTAGCATTGACGGTTATCATCTGGCAGAGGGCAGTGTGAGCGGTTATCATCTGGTCGACCAAAGCGTTTCTTCGGAGAAGCTGGCGGAGGAGGCGGTACACACCTCACAGCTCGCAGAACAGGCGGTCACTACCTCCAAGCTTGCCGATCAAAGCGTGCTGGGGACGAAGCTTGCCGATGAGGCGGTACAGTCCAGACATATTGCCAATTCTGCAGTGTGTGGACCCCAAATTGCGGCTCAGTCCGTAGAGGGAACTCACCTGCAGAATGAATCGGTCAGCAATCACCATTTGAGCGCGGAAGCCGTAGGGCCGGCACAGCTTCAGGAAGCCGTCATACAAACACGCCATATCTCCGATGAAGCGGTGACCGGAAGAACAATTTCAAGTGAGGCAATAGGCGGCGGACATATCGCTTTGAACACCGTGGAGGAGAAGCATCTGAGCGATGCCAGTGTCAGCGGACGCGTACTGCAGATCGAGGCTGTGGATTCGGAGCATCTGGCACCGGGAGCGGTTGAAGGCAAGCATCTGGCTGAGAACAGTGTCACGGGAGCTGCTCTGCAAGCTGGTGCGGTATCGGCCGACAAACTGGCAGACAGTTCGATTCAAGCCCGGCATCTGTCTACGGGAAGTGTCGGCGGGGCGCAGATCAGACCGTTGACCATCGGCAACAGCCATCTTCTGCCTGGCGCGGTGTCATCCATTCAGCTTCAGAACGGTAGTGTGAACGGCGATAAGCTGGCAGAGCAATCCGTTAGCTTTATCCATATTCGGCCGGAGAGTGTAGGAGATATGCATCTGGCTGGCGGTTCGGTTGACGGTCGGCACATCCGTGAAGGCGAAATTAGGCTTAAGCATCTGGCTGAGGAAGTACGGAGTGCAGAGTTGATTCCGGATGGTAGTATCACCAGCGTCAAGCTGCAGGAAGGTGCCATCGGTGCAGGACAGCTGGGGCAGGACAGCGTGAACGCCGTCCATCTGGCAGAAGATGCTGTGGACAGCCGGCATATTCGCACAGGCAGTATTAAGCTTTCACATCTGGCCGATGAGGTAAAAACCGCCGATCTGCTTCCAGACGGCAGCATCACCGGAAATAAATTGGCAGCGGGCAGTGTCGGTCAGCAACAGCTGGCTCCCGGAGCTGTAGGGGCCGATGAGCTTCAGGATGAAGTCATTGATTCCTCCAAATTATCTCCGTTCGCTGTACAGTCCCGCCATTTGGAGGAAGAAAGCGTGCAAAGCTTCCATATTGCACCTTCTGCCATTAGCGGCGAACATCTGGCACGCGGAGCGATTCAGAGCCATCATCTGGCTTTCAGCCCGGTGCAAAGCGCAGGCAGCCGCGAGGCACTCCAGCAGTTCGGCATGACGGCGTTCATGTTCAATGGAAATAGTACCAGCGTGGATGTCAACATCACCTTTGAGGAAGGTTTTGGCCACACCGGATATGTGCTTGTTGCAATGACCAACCAGCCTTTCTTCCACGCTTCCTTGAAGAGCAGGAATGAAGGCGATGCCGTTATTGAAGTGGTGCGCCTGAAAGAAACTCAGCATTTCTATGGTGTGGTTTCCTGGATTGCCATCGGTACTCCGCTATATACCATTACGGGAGATGACCGGTTGTTTGACTGATAACAATAAAATAACGCCGAACTTTCAAAACAGTACGTCACTGGTAATTGGTGGCGTACTGTTTTTTGGCTTACCCCCTACATTTGTCCCGTTTTCTGGTGAAAGGAGACATTGGCCGTTACCCTGTACGACGGAATACATAAACTGTGGTGTACCCTCAGCCTGGGAACATGCCCCTGCAAGGAAGGTGGATGAGCTTGAAAACCAGAAGATCAGTTGCCCGCCGCACGGGGCGGCGGCTTGCCCGTCCGTTGCAGCGTTCCGTGCAGCCCGCACGGCAAACTGCACAGTTGTACCCGGTTAATCATCCTGAGCCTTTGGTTTCGGTCATCATTCCTGCCATGAATGAAGCAGGAACCATTGCGAAGGCGATTGCTGGAGCCAGAGGTGTTCACCCGCGTTGCGAGGTCATTGTTATTTCCAATGGATCAGCGGACGGTACCGAAGCTATAGCCCGAAATTGCGGAGCACATGTTATCACCTTTGATGAGCCGCTTGGGCACGACGTCGGCCGCGGTATCGGGGCTGAAGCAGCCAAAGGAGATATTCTGCTATTTACCGATGGTGATCTGATGCTGTCAGCTTCCCTCCTCCGTCCTTTTGTCAAGGCTATTGCGGGCGGAGTGGATGTGGCCCTGAATGATTATTCCGGTCCGGTCCGGAGCACGTGTCCTCACCCGGTTGTACTCTCCAAGCATGTATTGAATATTATGCTTGACCGTCCCGATCTGAAAGGTTGTTCCATGACGGCCGTGCCGCATGCAATGAGCCGCAGGGCGCTCCAGGTGCTGGGAACTTCAATTTTATCGCGGCCTCCGGTTGCGCATGTCTATGCTGTTCTGGAAGGGCTTAGGGTAGAGCCGGTGCATGCTGTGCCCGTCGGTAAGCTGAATGCAGTCCGCCGCAAGAAAGATGGTAAAGATCCTCTACAGCATCTGGTTGTCACAGATCATCTGGAAGCTATCGATCTGGTGCTCAAAAGACGGGGAAGCAGAGCCGGGTTTCCTGACGGGGCGCGCCGCCGGGAGTTGGTGAGGTGAAATGGCTATGAGGAAACGCAGAGGTTCAGCCTATTCCCGGAAGGGGATCTCCGCAGGGAGTCCGGGTCGCAAGACACGTAAGACCTTAAAGCGAATTCAAACATCTGGCCCTCCAAATTCCCGTAAACTGCAGAGCTTATGGCGTACCGGTATATCAGGTTTACGCCGCACGCTGTCGGTCATTATATCGGCACGTAATGAAGAAGATACGATTTCACAGGTGATCAGGCAGGCCTCACGCTTGAATCCGGAGGAGATTATTGTTGTACTCAACGGCTGCCAGGATCGCAGCTTTCAGCGGGCGAGGTTGAGCAGGGAGGCGATTATTGTACATTGTCCGGAATCTGCCGGACATGATGTGGGCCGGGCTATTGGAGCTAAGCTGAGCCGGGGGGATATCTTGCTCTTTCTGGATGGGGATATGGTGATTTCTGCACCCCTGCTTCTGCCCTTCCTGGAGGTCATTGCCAAAGGGGCTGATGTAGCGCTTAATGATATTGATTCCCTGCTTCCTTCTTTTGCCCTTTGGGACGATGTGACCCGGTGCAAACTGTTTTTAAATACAATTTTGGGTCGGGATGATCTGGGTACCGGCTCCTTGACAGCAGTACCTCATGCCTTGTCCCGCCGGGCGGTGGAAGTCATTGGATACCAAGAGCTCATGGTTCCGCCGAAAGCGCAGGCAATCGCCTTAATGCATAAGCTGCTTGTAACGAAAGCAGGGACAGTGAATGTAATTAAGAAGAATCGCCAGCGCCAGGCGAACACGGGTCAGGGGAATGCTATGGAGCTGTTGATCTCAGGTGATCATGCTGAAGCACTGCAAGAGGTGCTGGCACGAGAAGGAAACCGGCTGCTCACCGGTGGTAACCATGCGGAGAAAAGGCGCTTAATGGCATCATGGAGGAATGGGTTATGACGAAGACCAGCATAATTATTCCCACTTACAATGGCTTTAGCATGCTGCGATCCTGTATCGAGGCGATTCGGGCGCATACGCCCCAACAATATGAAATCATTGTGGTCGACAATGGATCAAAGGACGGAACGGCGGAATACTGCCGGACCGAGAAGCTTGCTTTCGTCTCACTGCCTGCCAATAGCGGATTTCCGGCTGCTTGCAACTGGGGCTTACGTCTTGCTTCCGGTGAAGAATTACTGCTTCTGAACAATGATGTTACCGTATCAAGAAACTGGTTGTCCAACCTGAGGTCGGCATTGTACAGTTCTCCAGATACCGGCATGGTTGGGCCTGTCACCAATTATGCCAGCGGCAGGCAGCAGGTGAAGACTACGTACAAGGGTATAGAAGAATTTCATAGGGTTACAGAAAATGCTAATATGCCCGATCCCTCTAAATGGAGCGAATGCCGGCGTCTGGTAGGGTTGTGCTTATTGTTTAAAAGGGAACTGCTTGAACGGACAGGATTGCTTGATGAGAGGTTCTCGCCGGGCCATTATGAAGATGATGATTATTGCTTTCGTGCCCGGCTGCTGGGTTATCGGCTGCTAATCGCCGGGGATTGCCTGGTACACCATGAAGGAAGCGCGAGCTTTAAAAGGGATTATAACGAGAGATTGCAGGAGCTGGTGGAGCGAAACCGTAAGCTATTTGTAGATAAATGGCATATTGATCCCGCGGTATTCATGTGAAAATGCGGAGATTAATAACTTGTATTGCGATGACCAAGGTGCTGGGAGCGCTGTGCTCCACTAAATGTTGAGGAGGAAAGGTAGTGAAAGGAGTCATACTGGCGGGCGGAACAGGCACAAGGCTGCATCCGCTGACCCGGCTTATGAACAAACATTTGCTTCCGGTCGGCAAATATCCTATGGTGTGTTACGGCATTGACCGGCTGCGCCGGGGTGGCATAACCGATATTCTTCTCGTCATCAGCAAGCAGTCAGCCGGATTGTATACGGACTTCTTAGGCAGCGGTGAAGCATTCGGTGTATCCCTGACATACAAAATTCAGGAAGCTGCCGGAGGGATTGCGGAGGCTTTGGAACTGGCAAGAAGTTTCATTCCAGCAGGTGAACGGTTTGTGGTTCTGCTCGGGGATAATCTTTTTCTCGACGATTTAACACCCTATATCTCAAGCTACCTCGAACAACCGAAAGGAACGGCTAAAGTTCTGCTTAAGCCGGTGGAGGATGCCCGCAGATATGGTGTTCCTGTGTTTGACAGTGTGGACCCGGCCTTAATTGCCTATATAGAAGAGAAACCGAAGCATCCCAAAACCGGATATTGTGTAACTGGCATCTATATGTATGATGATGAGGTGTTTGAAATTATCAAGCACGTATCTCCTTCAAAGAGGGGAGAACTGGAGATTACAGATGTCAATAATCTGTACGCCAAAGACCGCAAGCTTAGCTACGATGTGCTTAAGGAATGGTGGAGTGATGCAGGAACGTTCCAGTCTCTGCAGGAGGCCGGGGATAAGCTGAGAGATGTTTTGCCATAAGGCAGCAATTAAACGGATGACCCAATAAAGGACACGGGTACCTTAGGGAGGTATTCGTGTCTTTTATATTTATCACCTTCGCTGAAGCCTGCGGCTTACCCGGCACAGCTAGGGCTTCTGCCGCATATGCTGTAGCAGGGCGTTTGAGCAAAGGAGACATGAAGATGCAGGATAAGATCACCAAGGTGCTGCAGCACATGGCCCATACGCACGAACAGATGGCGCGAATTCTGGATGCTGAACGTCATGTTGCTGTCCGAATGTCGCAGATCGTTCATGATCTGCCGGATTCGGACCCCGATTTTGGCGATACCAGCGGTTTAATTGAAAGCTCAGGTCAGGTGAACAAGAATATCATTTCTTACCTGAACGCGCTTGCTGATCTGGAAGAAGCGATGGCTGAAGGTGTTGGCAGAGTCATCAAGGAGCTGAACGGCCTGGAAGAAGAGTAGCGTTAAAAGCGGGAGGCGGATCATGAGCAGAGAAAAAGCATATCTGCAAATGCTGGAGTCGAGCGCCGCTATCCAGTGGAACATCGCAATGATTCTGGAAGCCAAGGCGGTGGAAGCGGAGAAGGTGAAGCAGTGGACATATCATCACATCCACGCAAAGGCTTTCGACAATCACGAGTCACAATTAAAGGAATCCTTGTCCATCCATGAGCAGGTTGTGGAACTGGTGGAAGGACTAACCAAGCTGGAGAATGGACTGTACAGCAATTTGAAAGCTGTTCTTGGCAGTGGGGAAGAAAGCAGCGGGGAAGGCTTTGGCGGTATGGGGGATGGCTTCGGATTCGGGGATGAAGACAAATGACAGATCCTTTACTCTCGGAACGTGCCGTCAAGCTGGAGATGATCCGCTCTATAGCACGGAGTCAGGCTGCACTGGCGACCATTCTGGAGAGTATTGCCGAACTTACGGAGCACTCCGAAGTGACCGCCCGCAAACTGAGTGACAATGTTAGGATTTTAAGTGAATATCAAAGCGCCATGTGCCGGATGATGTCCGGGATTTCGCTGCACCGGCAGAAGACAGGGGTACCCGCTGCCCCATGGCTCAGCAAGCCTGTGCCGGAGGCAAGTGCAAGAGTCACGGAGTACAGGAGGAGTAGAGCATGAAGAAAAAGAAAAGCCTCAGAGCGCTTCGTTCAAGAGCATCCTCGCGCAGAGGAGCGCTTTTGCGTGCTAAAGCTAGAGTCCGTAAGGGTCTTGCCCGTAAGGTCCGCAGAGGCCGTACGCGGAGACTCATCCGCTACGGAAAGGGGAAGAAAGGGCTGTTGCTGCGCAGAAAGAGACGTATCCGCCGGCGTGCTGTCCGGAAGGTTGCGGTTCACCCGCCGGTCAGCGTAGTACCTGTCGTTGTTCCTCCGGCCGCCGTGGAGGTTGTTCCGCTCCCCCCGGATCTCGGCGTCCCGCCGGAAATGCCGCCGGGAGACGCCTTTCAGCAGGGCTACACCGAAGCGTACAACGTGGGATTCGACGCGGGTTTCGCCAAGGGCTTCGAGGACGGGCATAAACTGGAATTTAGCTGAGAAGCATGCTAAAGGGGGGCAGCCTGTGGGTGCTGCCTCCCCAGAATGCAAAAAATAAAAAAACTACTGTAATTACCACTGTAATCCCTTACAATACAAATATACAACACCCGGATGGAGGAAATGCCGTGCTCAAGGGAATCGGGAAGTACAGTGGGACCGCAGTATTCGTATTGTTGCTAGGGGGTCTGGCGCTGAGGCAAGTTGATGCTTTAACTGGAAATATTCTTCTGGTATTAGGGATTATCGGCTTCGCTTCTGTACTTTTTATAAGACCTCGAACAGAGAATTACATCGGGTTGACAGCGGAAGTGCTGCGAAACAAGGACCTGCTGCTTAATGCTCAAACCTCTCAATTAATAAAAGAGAGTGCGGAAGCGGCATACATATTGGACGAGTTTACGAATCTCACTAAAGATTTTCAGAACTCACTCGGTCAGATCATGAAGCTTACCTCCATAGTAATTGACACGGCGGCTGAATCCTCCGAACAATCCAAGGCAATGACGGAAGCCAATCTGGCTGTCTCCCATGGCGCGAGCCAGCAAGCGGAAGACGCGGATAATGGAATCAAGGCAACCACTGAGCTGGCCGTAAGATTTCAGCAGATGCTTACGGCTATTGATACGATGGACAAGGGTGTTGCCCGTCTGAGAGAGCTCAAGGAGCAGGGGAATTCCAACGTACTGCGTACGATTGAGTCAAGTGATAAGACGAAGGAAGAGTTGAAGAACGTTATCAACCGGATGCAAAAGCTGGATGAAAGCGCAAATCAGGTGAACCTGATTACATCGACCATCACTGATATCGCTTCACAGACCAACCTGTTATCATTAAATGCAACGATTGAAGCTGCGAGAGTCGGCGAAGCAGGCAGCGGATTTGCTGTGGTAGCCCAGCAAATCCGCAAGCTGTCGGATCAAAGCTTCAAGTCAGCTGCAGAAATCGGCAAGCTTGTCGCATCGTTTAAGAATGAGATTACCTTAGCGGTCTCCCAGATGGCCTCCACATCGGAGAAGTTTGAGTTACAGCAGCAGACGATCCAAGATGTCCGCAGTGCTTTTGAACATATTAACGGTAGTGTAGCAGAACTGATCGAGCATCAGGGGATGATCAGAGAACAATTTGCGGTGCTCGACGAGTCCAAGGATCACATTATCCATTCCATTACCAGCATTGCTGCGGTTGCACAGGAGTCTGCTGCATCTACGGAAGAAGCGGCATCACTCAGTATGCAGCAGCAGGGATCGAATGATATTTTGTACGATTTAGCCGGTACATTGTGGAGTGTTGTGGATAAGATCGGTGAATCCGTGAATCAGTATAAGGTGGAACTTCAGGACATTCGAAGCAAGCGGGTAGCCTTTGTCAGTAACTTGCCGGAAGGTCATCCTTTCACTGAAGTCATGATTGATAACACACGCAAGGCAGCATACAAATACGGCTTTGAATTTGTAAGCAGACATACGAGCACATCGAGTGCCAAAGAGCAAATGGAGACGATTGCCCAGCTTAAGCAGGAAGGCATAGACTACCTAATTCTAATTCCGGCCGACCGAGGACTTCTCGTACCTGTGGTGGACGAGCTAAGTTCCGCTGGAGTAAGAACCATCACCGTGGATACAGATATGAAGGATAGCCGTAGAGCCGTATTTATAGGCACGGATGACTATGAAGCAGGCCAGAATATGGGTAACCTGATCTCTAAAATACTAGGCGGCAGCGGAAAGGTCATCCTCAGTGCGCTGAACGATGAGCAACAGAACCAGAAACGCCGCTTGAAAGGGATTAAGGATGCTCTTACCAGTTATCCGGATGTTGAAATTGTAGGTGTACAAAGAGGATTCCTGGACCATCGCCAAAGACTCGATGATTTTGAGAAAATAGTGCAGAGTAGTCCTTCCTTTGATCTGGCAGCAGGTGTGGACGGAGATTTCGGCGGTGTTGCCGCGCTTTATGCACAGCGTCATGGATTGACAGGGGCCAAATTCATCGGGTTCGACAATAACCCGGACAATCTGGAGTACCTGAAGAAGGGTGTACTGGATGCGATTATTTCCCAGCGGCAAAATTTGTTTGGTGAAATTGCCGTTAAACGATTTTATGACATGGACGCCGGTAAAATGATTGAAGAATTCGAATTGCTGGGTACCTATGTGATTAATAAGGTGAATGTGAATGTAGTCAGCTCGTAATTGAAGAGTCTCCCACTGTTCTCATGAAGTGTTTGTTAAGAACTGAAGCTGATCCGTTTCTTTAACCATGTTCATGGTTATTGGAACGGGTCAGTTTGCGTTAAGGAGACCGAAACCTTCATTTCGTGGTAGACTGCTAGAATATAAGAAGTAGATACAACATTTAAAGACAACAGGGGAGAGGGTAACCATGAACAATACTATTCGGACTGCGCAGATGAATGAACTGGATGAGATTATGGAGCTTGTGGCAGAATGTGTGCTGGTGATGCAAAAGGGTGGAAGCGACCAGTGGGATGAAAGTTACCCGAACCGGGAGATTCTTAGTGGGGATATTGAACGCAACGCGCTGTTTGTCTGTCTGGAGGAAGAGCGGATCACCGGAATTCTGGTCCTGGATGAGAATCAGGCGGAGCAATATCAGCATATACGCTGGACTGACAATAAGGGGCCGCATTTAGTGATGCACCGGCTTGCCGTACATCCCGGGGTCCAGGGGAAAGGCATCGCGAGAAAGCTGATCACTTTTGCCGAAGAGTATGCGGCGGTGCATGGTTATGGAAGTATCCGGCTAGATACCTATGTTAAAAATTCGAGAGCACTGGATCTGTATTCCCGCTTGGGGTATGACCGCCGGGGCGAGGTGCATTTTCCGGGGCGAACCGCAGAGTTTCCTGTATTTGAGAAGATAATCTCTTCGATGAACCTATAAAAGCAACTGAACTAGAGTTTGTGTTATAAAAAGTTACATGCATTGCGTTTTTTTGTGGAAATATTGAATTAATTCGAATTTGGCGTCAACTTTCTTGACATTGAACTTGTCTTTGCTTTATGATTGGACTATTCAAATTCTAATTGAATAGTCCTTTTTTCGTATATCCTTAATAATTGGTTTAAGGGTCTCTACCGGGAACCGTAAATTTCTGGCTACGAAAATATGCTCCGGCATATTTTTGTGGCCATTTTGTGTTACATCCAAGCTGGGCAATCAATAATGACAAGGGGGAATCGGCTATGGGCAATCTGCTTATCAAAAATGCGGAAATTGTAACGATGAACAAGCAGGAGGAGATTCTCCGGGGCGATATCAGAATCAGGGGTAATATAATCACTGAAATTGGCGGCAGCCTTGTTCCCCTCTTGGATGAAAAGGTGATAGATGCTACAAATCGTACGATCATTCCCGGGTTTGTGCAGACGCATATTCATTTATGCCAGACATTGTTTCGCGGCAAAGGGGATGATCTGGAGCTGATGGACTGGCTGCGCAAGCGGATTTGGCCACTGGAGGCGGCGCATGATCAGGAGTCGATTTATTACTCAGCTATGCTCGGCATCGGGGAACTGATCACTAGCGGAACTACAACGATTGTAGATATGGAGACGGTGCATCATACGGATTATGCATTTCAAGCGATTGCCAAAAGCGGAATCAGAGCCTTGTCCGGTAAAGTGATGATGGATCAAAAAGGTGGAGATGTACCGGAGCCGCTTCAAGAGGATACAACCGCATCTCTTCAGGAGAGTGTTGATCTGCTGGAGAAATGGAACGGGTATGGCGGCGGACGTATACAATATGCGTTCTCTCCTCGTTTCGTAATCTCCTGCACGGAACGGCTGCTCACGGAGGTGCGCGATTTGTCCGCGCATTACGGGGTAAAGGTTCATACCCACGCTTCAGAGAATCTTGGGGAAATCGAAATTGTGCAGGCGATGACAGGCATGCGCAATATCGTCTACCTGGATCATCTGGGACTCGCCAATGAGCGTCTTATTCTGGCCCATTGTATCTGGATGGATGAGCAGGAGCACCGGATTCTGCATGACAGAGGAGTTCATGTCAGTCATTGCCCCGGCTCCAATCTGAAGTTGGCTTCCGGCATTGCCGATATTCCCGGAATGCTGCAGGAGCATATCTCCCTAAGTCTTGGAGCAGATGGAGCACCATGTAACAATAATCTGGATATGTTCAATGAAATGAGACTTGCGGCGCTCGTTCAGAAGCCGCAGCATGGACCAACAACGATGGATGCCAGAACCGTATTCCGCATGGCTACGATTGGCGGGGCCAAAGCCGTTGGGATGGAGGATCAAATCGGGAGTATTGAAGTGGGAAAGAAGGCCGATCTCGCCATTCTAAACCTGTATAATTTCCATACCTTCCCCTCATACGATGTGGACCCGATTTCCCGAATTGTATATTCGGCCACACGTGCAGATGTGGAAACGACAATTGTCGATGGTGAAATTCTTATGGAGAAAGGCGTACTTCGAACGGTTGATAAAGAGACGGTGCTGCATGAGGCGAACCGTTCTATTCAACGGCTCCTTACGCGAACTCCATTGGCATTAACCTGATCCGTGACTGACCCATTGCCTTAAAACCATAGGCTACGATCTGCCCTGCCGCTTTCGCAGCATAACCGCTGAGTCAGTGCTAAGGGTGGATTTCGTAGCCTCTTTCGCTTGATTCCCCGCTTTGTTCGACAAATTTGCGATTTTATTCCACCTGATAGTCGGGAACTTAGTTTTGATATACATATTAAGTATTGCTATACTAAGTAAATCTGATATTTTACAGACATCTGGAAATTATTTCACAAATGAAAGGTAAGAGGAACATGAATAAGGATGTAATATATGGGCGCGGGAGAGTCCATTTCTATATGGTGTCAGGAATTCTGCTGCTGAAGCTGCTTCTGCTGCGAATACTGTTCTTTGACAGGATAGCTTGGGAATGGGTCGCGGCAGATGCTGCACCGATGCTGCTACTGATGGGAATTATCTATCTTGTGACACCTGCAAAAGCGAAGACGAGCGCGTTCTGGATATTTAACGGAATACTCTCTTTCTTGCTGTTTGCGGCAAGCGTATATTTTAATCACTTTGGTTCGGTCCCCACCTATTTGGCGTTTTATGAGCTGAACCAGGTATTTCAGGTGAAGGAAAGCGTGGAGTCTACGGTACAGTGGATTGATTATTTATTTTTTGTTGACCTTATACTGTTTATACTATTTGCTGCTATTCGTCGCTGGAGCCGGAGCTCTGCAAGAACCCGTAGTTCTAGCAGCTATATCTCACTGCGAACCCGCCGAATTCATCTGATTGTTATTCTGATCAGCGTCATCGGCGGATTGTCTCTTTCGGTCTATTCTATTCATGCGGCACGCGGAATTACGAATGAGCTGGTACAGGCGGAAAGCTCCGGATTCCTGAACTATGAAGTGGTGGCTGCCATTAAGGCTAATGAAGATAACGGTCTTGTAGGAACCGGAGATATCAAGGAGACGGCGGCAAAAGTAGCTGCCCTGGAATCCGGATATTCCTACACGGATGAGGCAGCGGGAACGACCCCGTCGTATTTTGCTTCACAAAAGGGCAAGAATGTTATTGTTGTGCAGATGGAAGCCTTTCAGAATTTCCCGCTTCATCAGTCCCTGGATGGCCAGGTGCTGACGCCGGTGCTGAACGGATTGGCTGAAGAGGGATTCTATTTCCCGCATGTCTTTCAGCAGATCGGCCCGGGAAATACATCCGATGCCGAGTTCATGAGCAATACGTCAATCTATCCCATCGGTACGCTTGCGATGTCCACCGGATTCGGCGATAGAGTGCTGCCGAGCCTGCCCCGTCTTCTGCGTGAGCAAGGGTATGAGGCGTATACGTTTCATGTAAATAAGGTAGGATTCTGGAACCGAAATGAGCTGTATCCGGCGATCGGATTTAACGGCTACTACGACAAGAACTCCTTCACGAATGATCATTTCAACGCATTCGGAGCCTCAGATGAGCAATTGTACCGGACGGGAGTAGAGAAACTGGGTGCCTTGCAGGCCAAAGGAGTACCTTTTTACGCACAGTTTGTTACAGCATCCAGTCACCATCCGTTCAAGATTCCGGATTCCTTCAAGAAAATCACAGTGCCTGACCATCTGAAGGACACCATGCTTGGAGATTATCTGACGGCGATCAATTATACCGATTATGCACTGGGTACACTGATTGACGGACTTAAGAAAAATGGATTGTGGGAGAATACCGTACTTGTGCTGTATGGTGATCACTTTGGGCTGCAGCCGCAGGATGTGGATGCTGCGCAGGTAGAGGAAGCCCTTGGCATCCGGTACGATTCACGGATCAGCCGCTTTAATATCCCTCTGATTATGCATGTGCCCGGGCTTGCCGGAGGACAGAAGGTGGATACCACTGGCGGTCAAATGGACATTATGCCTACGTTGGCCAACGTGCTGGGTGTCTCATTGCCGGCCGAGGGTTATACGGCTTTTGGACATGATTTGCTCAACATAGATCGTAATGTAGTCGGGATGCGCTATTATTTGCCGACGGGGTCCTTTTTTAATAATGATATTATGTTTGTTCCCGGCAAGGGATTCAGCGATGGTGAGGCGGTGTCGCTGGATACTTATCAGCCGGTTACCGACTTCGCAAAATATGAAAATGACTACAACTATATCTTGAAGCTGATGAATCTATCGGATGAATATGTGAAGCTGCTTCCGCAGCGCTAGGAGGGGAATATGGATGAGAAAGTTCTTCAAACCGGAGAATGCAGTGGTCCTCGCAGGCCTTGTCATTGCTGTTGGACTAATGTTCTTCACCCCGTTTACGGGAGTTGCCGATAACGGCGATTTCCTGCGGATGATGAATACGATCGGTCTGAATTACTATGAGGCTGGAGAGCCGTATGCTGACCGTTTTTTCAGCTACAGCCACTCCCGCTTTGCCTATGATGATTTATTCACCGGCTTTTATCCTTCCAGTCAAATCTTTCTGGTGCTGATCCCCCGGCTGCTCGGCGGTCTGGTTCACGGCAGCTACTTTGATATCCGGATGTTGGGAGCGGTATATATTCTTCTTCTGCTCGCCGCAACCTGGCTTGTCGTAAAGAATACTGCTCGCGGCTCATGGACGGAGGGGCTGCTGCTGGGAGCGGTTCTGTTGTTTGTTTTTTATGACATCGGATATTTGGCCTATTTCAATTCGCTGTTTGGCGAACCGGTATCCATGGTGTTTATGCTGCTGACTTTTGCGCTCGGACTGCGATTAGTCACTCGGGAGAAGCCAACCACGAAAGAGCTCACGCTATTTTTTATCGCGGTAATCTTTCTGGTCTGCTCCAAAATCCAGAATGCTCCAATTGGCATCGCCTTTGCTTTAATCTTTCTGCGGTTGTCCACCCTGCAAGGGGCGGGAAGCTGGAGAAAGCTGGCTTTGTGGTTCTCCGGGGCTGTGCTTGCGGTTTCTGCCTTACTGTACGCCGGTGCGCCGAAGGAGCTCAAGCATATTAATCTGTATCAGACGGTATTCTTCGGGGTGCTGAACGAATCGAAGGATGTCAGAGGGGATCTACAGGAGCTCGGGCTGCCTCAGAGACTTGAGGTGCTGGCGGGAACGAACTATTTCCAGAGCGGAACAGCCATTAAACAGGATGATCCTTCGCTTGGACCCGATTTCTATGACCGTGTGTCGCACAAGGATATTCTATTCTTCTATATTAAACATCCGGGTCGGCTGTTGGATAATATGAAATATGCGGCCGGAAACAGCATGTCCATTCGCCCTTATTATCTTGGGAATTACGAGAAGCTGGAACATAAAGCGCCTGGGGCGCTTACCTATACATACAGTGGATGGAGCGAATTCAAGAACAAAACTGTGCCCCACACGCTTGGTTTTCTGGGCTCATTCTATCTGCTTTATTTCGCCGGAGCGCTCTACGAATACTTCCGCAGCACCAGCCGAAGGGGCAAAATGGCGATTGAGCTGCTGATGCTGCTGGGATTGATCGGGATCTTTTCGTTCCTTGTTCCAATCATGGGTGACGGGCGCGCGGATATCGGCAAACATTTGTTTATGTTCAATGTCAGCTTCGATATGATGGCGGTCGTGATGTTCGCATGGCTTGTCCGCAAGCTAGTTGCGAGGGGTACTCGGAGGGGATAGCAGACCCTCTATTCTATCTTCTTTCTATATGGAATGAAGCTAAGAATTTGCCAGTTAGGCGAGTTAGTAACTACGGTGAATGTTTGGACTTCCGGCCGCTGTTGTCTCCAGATTTCTTTATTAAAACCGCTGTTCGCGGTTGAAATCCGGAGACAAAGGCGGACGCTCCCGCTCCTACAGTTCCAAAAATCCCCCTCCGTTACCTTTGCCTTTTTGTTAGATTCTTAAGTTCAGCTTGTTTATACAGAAAAAAAGCAGCAGGTTCCCTAACGGAGCTTGCTGCTTTTTTGGTATGGAGCCTTCCGAAAGGCTCATGCTTCGGGCGAAAGACAGGGGACAAATGCCAATTTCGCCCTGCTACAGACAGATGTCCATGAGGCGGATGCTGACTCCGCATATAGTTATACTGTCTTGAGAAGATGAAAGGGCCAAGTGAAGGACGTGAGATCACATGAAAAGAGAGCGCAAGCGGGAATACCGTAACGGCTATCAGGATGGGTACCTGCTCGGCATGTGCGAGGCTGTACGAAGAATGGTTCCCGAACAGACGGGGGAACACAGGCCGCTTAAGCTGATGTACGTGCCTCAAGGGTTCGAGGCGATAGACGCCGGTGTAATAGATGCGCTGGGCCAGCTCGTGAGTGAACTGATCATCAGTTCTCCTGAAGCCATGCTCGAAATGGCGGCCCGGGAGCATCCGGAAGTGGTGCTTGTGATGAACGGGCTGCATGTATTCCCTGAGAATCATTTGGATCAGATTGCGGAGATCCGCAAGATGGGTATCCGGACAGCCATCTGGTTTGTGGATGATCCTTATTTTACAGAGGATACCTCAGTGATTTGCAATTGTTATGACCATGTATTCACGCATGAGCTGGGCTGTGTGGACTTCTACCGTACTTTGGGTGCGGACTCGGTTCATTACCTGCCCTTATGCGTCAATCCCAAAATGTTTTATCCGCGCCGCACCGGACCCCAATATGACTATGACATTGTTTTTATCGGCAACGCCTTTTTTAACCGTACAGAGCTTTTTGATCAGCTAGCCCCTTACCTTAGCCGTAAAAAGACACTGATTGCCGGAGGCTTCTGGGAGAGATTAGGCACTTACGACAAGCTGGCCCCCTGTATTAGCAATGGATTTATTCCACCGGGGGAGACAGCGAACTATTATAGCGGCGCGAAGCTGGTAATCAACATCCACAGACCTTGGGAACCGGGTCAGGATAACCGCAACTCGTTCGGACTGCCATCACGCTCCATTAATCCCCGTACGTATGAGATTAGTGCCTGCGGGACGATGCAGCTAACTGATGTCAGAGAGGATCTGGGGAATTATTATAGACCCGGCTATGATCTGGATACCTTTGGCTCAGCTGAAGAGCTGCAGGCGAAGATGGAGTATTACCTGGGGCATGAACAGGACCGCCGTCTCTACGCGGTGAGAAGTCTCCATACTACTTTGACCAGACATACCTTTATGGCCCGGCTGCCACACCTGCTTAATGTGATTACCCAGCGTGTTTGAACGACATGACTCGTACAAAAGGAGCGACAACCCATGCACAATGATTTTGTAATGCCTGTTCCGCCGTTCCCGCTGACGATTGCGGAAGAAGAGAAACTGAGAGGAAGACTTATCGGCTTCAAGGGTGGTTATGATGAGGGCTATCTGAGAGGGAGATTGGCTATACTGGACGGTCGTCCAGAAGAGCCGCAGCCTGTCCGAAATATTCACGTGATGTATGTTGCATCCGGCAAGGGGTATCCGTATTCTCCGCTCGATGATGCGGTCCTGTCCTCGCTGCAGAAATTAACAACCCAAGTCACCGTAACGGACGTTCGTCAAAATCTGGTCGAACTTGCGTCACAGAACCGGCCGGATCTGGTGCTCGTGCTGGATGGAATGGATCTGCCGCTGGATCAAATCGCCATTCTGCGGGGATTTGGCATCCTTACGGCGATTTGGCTTACAGATGACCCGTATTATACCGATTTTACAATGAAACTCGTCGCCCATTATGATTACGTCTTTACGCTTGAACGTAATTGTATTGAGTTCTACCGAGGTCTCGGCTGCAAGGAGGTTCATTACTTGCCTTTTGCCGCTCACCGCGACCACTACCGTCCGACACTTACACGTTCACCGATCTCGCGGGAAATCAGCTTTATCGGTTCTGCGTACTGGAACAGGGTGGATTTCTTCCGGCCCATTATGCCTGAACTGATGCAATACAACACGATCATTAACGGAATCTGGTGGGACCGTCTTCCGGAAGCGCCGTTATATGGGGAACGGATTGAGATCGGCAAATGGATGTCACCGCAGGAGACTGCGGCAGCGTACAGCGGGTCCAAAATTGTCATTAACCTGCATCGTTCCCATATCGATGAGCTTGGCAATAACAATACTCTTTCGATCCCGGCAGCTTCACCTAATCCGAGAACCTTCGAAATCGCCGCTACCGGAACACTGCAGCTATGTGACGCAAGGGATGACCTAAGCTCTTTCTATAAACCGGGTGAAGAGATTGAAACCTATACCAGTCCGCAGGAAATGATGGAGAAAGTCCGTTTTTATCTGACGCATGAAGAGGAACGCCGGGCGATTGCACTGCGTGCTCTGGAGCGTACACTCCAGGATCATACGTATACTAAACGCTTGAATCAGCTGCTGACTGTTATTTTTGGCTGACCCGGAAATGAATTTGTGCGAATACTGGGGGGACAGGTGTCGTGCCAGCATCTGTCCCTCCGGCCATATACTGGAGTACCGGGTATGGCATGCTTACGAAGTGAGTTTTGCTTCGCAAAACTTTTAGGAGGTGAATGGTTGCTCCGAGACCTTTCGAGGGAGCGCCAAGACGCCCATGGCGGATAAAGCGACGATTGTCCTCTTTACCCATGTATCCAATACACGCAGTATTACGGGTGCAGAGAAGCTTCTACTGTTCTTCGCACGGGAGCTGTCCCTCTATTTCAACTGCCTGCTTGTAGCTCCCCAGGAGGGTAAGCTGACGCACCAAGCCCGAAACAGCGGAATCCAGGTTCATCTGCTGCCGATTCCACTGCTCTATGGGATGTACACTCCCTATGCCGGGCTTCCGGAAGATGCCCGGCAGCTTCAGGCCGGATCTGAATATCGGGAGCTGCGGCAATGGCTGGAGAATATTAATCCGGCGCTAGTCATTACCAGCACGTGCGTACACGTGCTGCCGGCGATTGCAGCTAAATCACTCGGGATACCGGTAGTTTGGAAAATTTCCGAGACGATTACGGATAACGAATACACATCCATCAGTGTGGATCTGATTCACCAGAATAGTGACGAGATCCTGATTATTTCGCATACGGCTGCTTCACCTTTCCCGGAGTATATTCGTGCAAGTAAGGTCATCCTGCTGCCACCTTCCTGGAATGATGCCGATTTTATGCCGGAGGCCTGGAGCAAGCTGAGGGGGGAACGCCGCAGAGAGCTGCATGTTGCTCCGGCTAAACCTTTGATTGGATACATTTCTTCCTTCATTAATAAGGAAAAAGGCTTGGAACATTTCGTAAGTATGGCCGTACTGGTGGCGGCTAGGCACCCGGACAGCCACTTCCTAGTTATAGGGACTCCGGGAGATAAGAGCTATTATGAGCGTTGCGTACGTAAGGTGAAGCTGGAGGGACTATCCTCTCATTTTCATTTTGAAGGATATGAGGAGTGTATACCTGCCGCTTACTGCGCATTGGATCTGCTTGTAGTACCAAGCCTGATCCGCGAGGGCTTCGGAATGACAGCTCTGGAGGGGATGGCATTCGGCAAACCGGTTGTTGCTTATGATTCCGGTGGATTGGCTGAAATACTGGGAGCGGTAGGCTGCTCCGAGTATCTCGTTCCGGCGGGCAATAAGGAGGCGCTCGCCGATAAGGTCTGCGCTCTGCTGGCGGAGCCGGGGCTGGCGCAAGCCGTAGGGCTCTATGCACGTGAGCGGGTGGAGGCCGTATACGGGCCGCTCGCTTACCGCGCACGCCTGCAGGGGCTGGCGGAGGTGTGGAACCTCCGCTATTGCTTGACGCAGGCGGAGCGCATCGCCGCGAGACAGGCCGCGGCAGCGGAGGCACTCGCCGCGGCAGGCGCACTTGCGGCAGCGGAAGCTGCGGCGTTAGCGCAAGACGCGGCAGCGGCTGGGCCAGTAGCCGCACCGCCGCGCCGTGTCCGCCGCAAGCGCCGGGCCCGCCTGCGCCGTCGTAAGCTCCGGCGCGGCAAGCTGAGCCGCGCCAAGACCCGGGCCCGCCGGGGACGGCGTCACCCGGCGGCAAAGCCGCGCCGCGCCGGGCGCAAGCGGCGGTCAGGTTCCGCCCGGCGGCGCAAGTCAGGCAAGCGCCGGGCAAGCCGCCGCCGCAGAGCGGCCTAACACCCTAACGCCTTAACGCCCAAAGTTCACCGTGATATATAAGATTTACTTGTGGTCAATGGGCCAATTCATCAATAAAGAAGGCAGGGGAGTGAACTCATGAAGATCATGACGATTTTGGGCACACGGCCCGAGATCATCCGCTTAAGCGTGATCATTCCGCTTCTTGACCAGCATGCGGACCGGCATGTGCTGGTGCATACGGGACAGAATTTCACCGCCAGTCTTAGCGGGATTTTCTTTACTGAGCTTGGGCTTCGTGCTCCGGATTATGTACTGCAAGAGAAGCAGTCGGGACTGGGAGGCCAGCTCGCTGCGATGTTCGGCGGACTGGAGACGATTCTCCAGAAGGAACAGCCGGACCGCGTCCTGCTGCTGGGGGATACCAACAGCGCCTTATGTGCAATCCTTGCCGAGCGCATGGGTATTCCAGTCATGCATATGGAAGCGGGGAATCGCTGCTTTGATCTGAGGGTACCGGAAGAGAAAAACCGCCGCGTCATTGATGCTGTGTCTACCATAAACATGCCTTATACGCCGCAGAGCAAAAGGCATTTGCTCAAGGAAGGGTTTCCCGGTTCGCGTATCGTCCTGACGGGAAATCCGATATTCGAGGTGTTAACCCGTTATAAGGAGCAAATCCAGGCTAGTGAAATACTGCAGAAGCTCGGATTAAAACCGGATGAGTATTTCCTGGTCACAGCCCATCGGGCTGAAAATGTTGATGATCCACAGTCTCTCAAGGAAATTATGTCCGGTCTAAACGGGGTTGCCGAGCATTTCGGAATCCGCCTGATCTGCAGTATTCATCCCCGCACACGTTCCAAGCTTACAGAGCAATTATCCCTGCATATGAACCCGCTAGTGGAATTTTATGAACCCTTTGGATTTTTTGACTTCGTAGCTTTGGAGGAGCATGCACGCTGTGCTATTACGGACAGTGGAACCGTCCAGGAGGAATGCTGCTTGATGGGTGTGCCGACGATTACGATTCGCAGAACTACCGAACGCCCGGAAACTGTAGATTGCGGGAGCAACGTAGTATCGGGAGTGGATAGCGGAAGCATCGTGCGCTGCGTCAAATTGATGACAGCGCTGGAGCGGAATTGGGAGGCACCCGAGGGATACCTGACCCCGGACGTTTCGATGAAGGTAGTTAAATTTCTGCTTGGAGGGAACCTGCATGTTTAATAATCAAAGGATTCTGGTCACAGGCGGTACCGGTTCCTGGGGGCATGAATTGATTAGACAGCTACTGCCGCAAGGCCCGAGAGAGATCATCATCTTCTCACGCAGTGAGTCTGCCCAGGTAGCGATGAGCCGGGAGTTCGAGGATCACCGACTCAGCTTTGTCATTGGGGACATCAGAGACAAGGATGCCTTAACGGCAGCATGCCGGGGGGTGGACTATGTATTCCATCTGGCGGCCCTGAAGCATGTTCCGGTCTGTGAGGATCAGCCTTATGAAGCACTCAAGACGAATGTGGTCGGTACGCAGAATGTGATTGAGGCAGCTATTGCCTGTAATGTCAGCAAAGTAATTTATATTTCGACCGATAAAGCAGCCAATCCGTCCAACTTCTACGGAATGACGAAGGCGATTGGCGAGAAGCTGATTGTGTATGCTAATCTGCTCGGCTCCAATACACGTTTTGTTACCGTACGGGGCGGCAATGTTCTGGGAACCAACGGCAGTGTTGTGCATTTATTCATGAAACAGATTAAAGATAAAGGGCAGGTCCGTATTACAGATATGAATATGACCCGCTTCTTCCTGACCCTGCGTGATGCGATCACCTTACTGTTTAAAGCTTCTGAGGTCAGTATTGGCGGTGAAATATTTGTCATGACCATGCCTACATGCCGGATCATCGATTTGGCTGAGGTGCTGATAGAAGCATCCGGGAAGGAGAATGTAAGTCTAGTGGAGGCAGGTATCCGGCCCGGAGAGAAAATTCATGAAATCCTGATGAGTGATTTTGAAAGCCAGACGACTGTGGTGTACGACGAGCAATACCTCGTAATTTTGCCTACGCTGGATATGCCGGGGCTGAAAGCCTATTACAGCCGGTATACACCAGTCTCTTTCAACAGCTTCAGTTCTGAGACAAATCTCATGAATAAAAAGGAGATCAAAGAGATACTCATCCGGGGAGGTTTTCTGCAATGAAGCTGCTTATCCTCGGCGGAAACGGGATGGCGGGTCATATGCTGGCGGACTACTTTCGCCGCCAGGGCAAACATCATGTCTTCCATACAACCCGGGATAAGCGTGATCTCGGAGGGTTGTATGTGGATGCGGACGATATTGCCGGGGTGGAGAAGCTGGTGGAGATCGTCTCCCCCCACTGCATCATAAATGCGATGGGCATACTGAATCAATTTGCCCAGGAGAATGTTATCGGGGCTTACCATGTCAACGGATTTCTGCCTCACCGTCTGCGGAGGGCCGCCGACATGATTCATGCCCGGTTGATTCATATAAGCAGTGACTGCGTGTTCGAAGGAACACGCGGCGGTTATACGGAGGACGATACTCCAGATGGCACTTCCGTTTATGCCATTACCAAGAGCCTCGGGGAGGTTCGGGATGCGGGACATCTAACCATTCGCACCTCCATTATTGGTCCGGAGATCCGCACCGGGGGCATCGGACTGATGGAGTGGTTTCTGGCACAGACCGGAACCGTTCCTGGATACTCTAATGTCATGTGGAACGGGGTGACCACTCTGGAGCTGGCCAAGGTAATTGATCACCTGCTGGAATCCCCGGTTGATGGATTGATTCATCTGGCTCATCCTGAGCCTCTTAGTAAATATAGACTTTTGCAATACATGCAGACAGCTTTTGGCAAGGAGAATGTCGAGATTATTCCGGACGATACTCCTGTGCAGGACCGGACTCTCATATGCACACGTACAGATGTCCATTTTGATCTTCCTTCCTATCCTGTGATGCTTTCGGAGCTTGCGGCATGGATGAAGACTCCCGGAGGTACCTCATGAGAGGGCGGAGAGTGCTGATTACGGGAGCCGGCGGGTTCACCGGGCGGCATGCCGTGAACTATTTCGTCCAGAAGGGGGCAGCAGTAACGGCGGTGCTGCGTCAGCAGATTCGCCCCGGCGATCTTGCCCTACCTTTATTTCCGGATGGGGTTCAGGTATATATCTGCGAACTGAGCGACCGGCAGGCGGTTGCCCGGATGGTTGGGGAGACCGCTCCGGATGAAATTCTTCATCTGGCCGGTAAGAACTCCGTGCCGGAGTCCTGGGAGAATCCGCTGCTCTACATGGAGACTAACGTCATGTCTACGCTGTATTTATTGGAGGCGGCGCGTTCCAATCCTTCCATCCGCGTGCTGGTTGCCGGATCGGGGCTGAAGTATAGAATCGGCACAGCCCTGCCGCCTCATCCTTATAGTCTCACTAAAACTCTGGAGGAGTTAGTATCGCTGGCTTGGGGTACGCTCTTTAAGCAGCAGATTCTGTTGGCGGAGCCGTGTAACCTTATGGGTCCCGGACCTTCCACCGGATTCTGTTCGCTGCTGGCAGAGCATATTATCCGCAGTGAAAGAGGGGAGCCCCGCCCCCCTTTCAAATTGTCTTCCCGCTTGACTCTTCGTGATTTCCTCGATGTGCGGGATGCGGTCAAGGCATACGAAAGGATACTGGAGAAGGGGCAGAACGGCACCATATACCGAATTGGCTCGGGAGAACAACGTAAGCTAGGAGAAATTGCGGAACGGCTGCTGCAATTGTCGGGTGCTCCTATACCCATGGATTGGGGGCCCGATCCAGAGGGGGTCGGGGGGAGTACTCCAGCCCCTTCACCTTCTTCTCCGAATAGGGTCAGGGATAGCATACCTGTTTCTGGAAGGGCTGTCCCCCTTGAGGTGGATGCAGCAGATCTCGGCTGGCAGGCGGAAATTCCGCTGGATCGGTCACTTTCTGATATAATGGACTATTTCCGAAGCGGCACGGGAGGCGGTATAAGATGAATCCGAAAGTATCTATTGTCATTCCTTTTCATAATGACCCCTATATTGAGCAGGCGCTGCAGAGCGCATTGGCCCAATCGCTAAAGCCTCACGAGATTATCGTAGTTGATGACGGCTCAACCTCTCATGGAGAGCGGATCATTCCGTATCTTCCTTACATTCATTATTTAGGAAAAGGCAATGGAGGTACTGCCTCCGCGCTGAATCATGGCATTCGCCATGCTACGGGAGATTATGTCGCCTGGCTCAGCTCGGATGATATGTTTTACCGCGATAAATTGAATAATCAGGCGATCTTCATGCAGCAGAATGGCCTCTTGATCACTTATACCAACTTTAACTATATCAACGGATTATCCCAATTGACTGAGCTGAATGCCTCCGTGGTTTTTACGAATCCGCTTGAATTCTTGCGATGCTTTCTAAATGCCAATCCTATCAACGGCTGCACTGTTATGTTCCGGAGAGATATATTCGGTGCGATCGGGTTGTTTGATGAAGGGTTGCCGTTCACCCATGATTTTGATTTGTGGTATCGGGCGATTCTTAACGGCTATTTGCCGGTCATGCTGAATCAGTCCTTAACTGCCTACCGCCGCCATGATGGAATGGGTACGCTTAAACACTACAACCAGATCATGGCCGAAGCAGCAGCTACATCAGCACGGTACAATGCTCCGCTCCAGGCTTTGATTACATCCATGGGAGGATAACCCGCAAACGTATAACGTGTAGGAGGAATGAACGATGTTGCAGGAGATCACTGTAAAGGACTTTCTGCCTTTGCTGCTTGAGCAGTTGAAATTCGCCGAAAGTATTCTGGACATTGGCTGCGGAACGGGCACATTACTTGAACAATATGAGGCTGCCGTCATCGTAGGCCTTGAAATACACCGTCCCTATCTCATCAACCGCGCGTTCCATTCTCCCCACATCATCCCTGTTCATGCGGATGCACGTCATCTGAGTAAGCTTTTTATGCCAAAGTCCTTTTCGATGGTTACGATGATTGATGCGATAGAGCATTTTACGATGGCGGACGGAAAAAAAGTGCTGGCCATGGCGGAACGTATCGCCTCACGGCGAGTAATTGTCTTCACCCCTAAGGGTTTTTTTCCGCAGTCTGGAGTGGATCACTATCATTTAAATGGAGAGTATTACCAGAAGCATAGCAGTGGCTGGGAGCCGGAGGATTTTCAGGAGCTGGGCTACGATGTGATTGTGCTGAAAGGTTTCCATCATGCAGGGAATCTATCATTTCTTGAATCCTTCGGTGCAGATCATCCTCCTCTGGATGCTCTCCTTGCCTATAAAAATCTATAGGGCCGTTCATCGGAGAAGGAGCTTGGACCCATGGATAAGAGAACAAAGGTTTCGGTGGTTATTCCATTCTACAATTGCCCGTACGTTCATGAGGCTGTCGAGAGCGTTTTGGCCCAGAGCTATGAGAATATCGAGATCATCGTTGTTGATGATGGCTCAACGATCCATACCGGGAATCTGGCGCCTTACCTGGATACAATTAAATATATTCATAAAGCTCACGGCGGTACAGCAACAGCCCTTAATCACGGAATAAGTGCCGCCTCCGGCTCTTATTTCGCGTGGTTAAGCTCAGACGACCGGTTTCACCCCGATAAGATCAGGAAGCAGGTCGATCTGATGAAGCGGGAGGGTACGTCTTTTTGCCATACCGGTTTTTATTATATCAACAACCTCGGAGAGCGGTATTCTTCTATTATAAGTAATCCGTTCCGGGACCGGGCTCACCAGATCGAGATCATGATGAAGGGATGCCCCGTGAACGGAAGTACGGTTGTCATGAGTTTTGATATATTACGCAAAGTGGGCTTGTTTAACGAGTCGCTTCTATATACCCAGGATTATGATCTATGGCTTCGCATCCTGCAGCGGTATGACTGGTCATATCTCGAAGAGCCATTGCTGGACTATCGTGTTCATGCACTCATGGGCTCAGCCCTGCATGGTGAAGAGCAGAAACGCGAGATTGTCCGTGTCCAGGAGTCTCATTACAAGAGTCTTTCACGTCTGTTGCGGAAGGAGCGGGGGCGATGAGAGTAACCATTCCAATACTGACCTTGTGTCGGGGTGGAGCGCAGAGAATGCTGCTTGAACTGGCTAATCATCTCGTGACGTTAGGACATGAAGTGAATCTGGTAATGCCGCTTGGTGGAGTTGTGGAGTATGAGATACGGTGCGGAATCATTTTGACTGGCAAAAAAAATCTGGAAGCCATCGACTTTCCCTATGCAGATGTTATTGTCTCGAATTATTATACGACTGTTGCTCCGGCGCAAGAGGCTAGCGAGCTGGGCAGAGGAGTTCATATCCGGTTGGCGCTATGTTACGAGCCCTCCTTTTTGCCGAATAACAATCTGTCCTATGCCTCATATCACATCTGTAAAAATCTGATGGTTATCTCCCGCTGGGAGCAAGAAACCATCCGTCTGAATCACGGAATTAAAGGGAAGATTATTCCGGTTGGAGTAGGACCGGCTTTCTATAACCAAGGGTTCAGGGAGTTGCCGTGGAAGAGGGTGTTAGTCTCGGCGATTGTCCGGAAGCCAGAAGGTGGATTCTCGGGACACCGGGAGCAGGAATATCTGCTTCGGCAGCTGAAATGGGTCAAGGAAGTCCATCCGGAGGTGGATATCTACCTGATTACTCCACCTGCAGAATTATCCCAATCTGTAATGCTTCAGGAACTTGCGGATGACGGCATGTTTCAGATGCGTACACCCGGGAATGATGAAGAACTCTGCTTTCATTATAATGAGACAGATATCTTTGTAAGCTCCAGTACCTATGATTCAGGTTCACTGCCGGGACTGGAAGCTATGCGCTGTGGAGCTGCTCTAGTCACTACCTATGCCGGGGGGAATATGGAATATTGCGTCCATGAGCATAACTGCCTGATGTCCTACCGCCATGAGAATCAATTAGGTAACGATGTCATCCGCTTAATTAACGACAGGGGCTTGCGCCAACGGCTAGCCGGGAATGGCGAGCAGGATTCACAGCGGTTCAACTGGGAACGAAGCGCAGAGGTATTTCAAAAGGAAATATATCATTTTTTGTCCAAATAAGCAGATGAATACAACGAAAAGAACCTTCAAACCGCATAAGCGGGATGAAGGTTCTTTTGTTGTTCCTTAGAATATGGAAAAGGCATTCAGCATTTTACGAAAAGACTCTGCATACTGCTCTGATCCATAATTAGCTACCATAGATGTTCTTCCCTGCTGTCGGATAGATTCCCGCAAAGGCAGATTGTCCATCAGCTCCAATGCCTCCATTAAAGCTACATCCACATTGCCCAGCGGGTAGAACTTGCCTGTAACATTATGTGAAATAAAAGAACGGACACCGTCGGAATCCGTGCTCAGTACCGGACAGGTACAGCAGATGGCCTCAGCAACCGCATAACCAAATCCTTCCGTTATGGATGTAGAGAGCAGAAACCCGCCGGAGTTAACGATCGAGGAATAATAGACTGGCATGAATCCGTTCGGGATATTAGTGAACACGACCAGACGGTCGCTCAGTCCAAGTTCATGCAGAACAATATCAAATTGCTCCTTCTCGCTTTCTCCCGCCAAATCAGGATCATGAAACATCCATAAATGCAGATTAGGCTTATGCTCCCGGAGGCGTTTCGCAATATGGAGGAATTCTCGCCAGTTTTTATTAGGTTCAATCCTGCCTACCCAAGCGATTACAGGATCTATAGGCGGTTCCGCCGGTTTGTAACAAAACGTATGCACATCCACGATATTGGGAATAACAAACCGGTGCAGCCAAGGACATATGGACATAAAAAGCTCCAGCAAATGATCCGTAGGCGGAATCAGCACTGCATTGCAGTACGACTGGAGAAAAGGAGCAGCATTCTTAATTACAATCTCCGCATAGTCTCGGGTTCCTAGACCCTGTGATTCATATATCAGTATCCCTGTATAACCCAGTCGCCGAAGTCGCTCCATCATACTAAAATCCGAAGTGACAACAATCGCGTCATAACGATGCTTAATCAGTAACTGCTGGATGGTTGAATCCTCAGAAGTAATAAATACCGGGTATGCGGCCTTATTGTGGCTTGCCGTTCCCGGCTTGAGATACAGTGCATGGCATTCGATACCGCTACGCTGCAGGCTCTCGCACCTCAGATTGTTCAGTGTTTCAACACCGCCACTCGGTACATAGAACGTGAATAATATCTTCATGCCCAACCCTCCTGAACCAAATTGCCGGAAATCATGCTTACTGTTTATAAAATATGCCGCTCAACACTGACCGGTGACGGTTAAGCAGATCGAATGTCAAATCCTTTCAGCATAACCTGCCCTGGGGCAGTACATGCTAACCAGTGTTACTAAACATTATATTTTGCAGAGATGGAGGTTCAGTCATGTTGCGATCCACAATCAACACATCCCTTTCAGTGGCCTTACTTCTTGGCATGGTCAGTTTATCGGGATGCGGCACGAATGACGCCGCCGGGAATAATAAAGTCACTACTAAGAATGTCAGGGGAGTAAACGACGGGCGGCTAAATGTAAATACGACTGGACGGATGAACGGAACACATAACTTCGACCGGCTGGAGATGAGCCAGGATCTGGCTGACCGTATCGCGGCAATGCCGGAGATCCGAACGGCGAACGTCATGCTGGCAGGTAAAAGCGCATATGTAGCTGTTACACTGGACAATGTTACTGGTGCAGGGAATCCCTCGGCTTTAGGTACAGGTAACGGACCAACACCATTAAGTCTAAACGGCACAAGAGAAGCCAGGGGAACGACACGGACGGGGCTTGACCGGACGATGACCGGCTACAGTGAAGAGATGCCTAATCGGGCATTGACGGGTACCGGTGGAGCGATGTTCGGTAAAAGCAAAGGGATTACCGGTAAAGGGAGTACCCAGTACGGCGGTGTAGGCGACTTGAACAACAATGGAATTTACGGTACGGACGGGAACATGACCGGCATGAACGGCATGAACGGTGGTTCTGCGTATGGCGGCACAATGAGAGGCGGTATGCTGAACAGCTTAAGTGCAGGCCGCGGAGCTGCAGACGGTGCAGGAGGAGCCATGACCGGAACAGCAGGAGGAAGCGGATCAAAGGGTACGATGGGTATCGGAAGCATGGGGACAGGAAATCGGATGAACAATAGGAATGGCGATATCTCCATGGGCATAAAGGACAAGGTAGCTAATCAAATCAGAAGCTACGCCCCGGAGATTACAACAGTATATGTATCGGCCAATCCCGATTTCGTACAGCGTGTGAATGGTTATGCCGATCAGGCACGCGCCGGATACCCGCTGCAGGGCTTCGTAAATGAGTTCCGGACCATGGTGAATCGTATATTTCCGGCACGGAGCGACATCAATAACCGTTAACGGAATACGTTATATTCAATATGAAGTGTCTAAATGCAAGAACAGCCATCCTTATCGCCGAGCAGGCTAAGGATGGCTGTTCTATTTAGTAAGGAGTTCAATTCACTCGAATCAGAACGTAACCCGTCGACCCTGAACCCATACACCCTCAAGGTTCAGATTACTGTCCAGAAGCAGGATATCCCCTTGTTTGCCGGCTTCGATGGTACCGATACTGCGTTCCATTCCAAGTGACATCGCAGGAGTAAGACTTGCCGCCCGCGAGGCATCGGCAAGGGATAAGCCAACTTCTTTGATCAGAAATTGAAAGCCCTTGATCATAGTAAGCGTACTGCCAGCAAGGGACTCCGGATGTTCCTTGAGTGTCGCGATTCCTTGCTGAACCAGCACAGGAAGATCGCCAATCTTATATTCTCCGTCACTAAGTCCGGCAGCGGACATCGCATCGGTAATCAACAGCAGATTGCTGTTGTTCTTCAGGCGGGCAAGCAACTGGACAACGGCCGGGTGAACATGAATCCCGTCGCCAATGAGCTCCGCACGGATACGCTCTTCACCCATCACTGCACCTGCTGTACCCGGCTTGCGGTGATGCAGCGGTGTCATAGCATTAAAGGCATGCACTGCCTGATTGAGTCCCGCTTGGACAGCTGTAATAACTTCATCATATGTTGCATCTGTGTGGCCGAGTGCTGCAGTGATCCCCCGTTTGCGCAGCCAAGTGATAGCAGCCAGCGCACCCTCCCGTTCAGGAGCCAGTGTAACCTGGCGAATCAGACCAGGGTAGAGAGCTTCCCATTCCTCCAGCCAATCGATGTTGGCCGGTACGATATGCTCGGGATTCTGGGCTCCGGGCCATTTCGGACTGATAAACGGTCCCTCCAGATGGACACCGGCAAGCTGGGCGTACGGCATGCTGCGTGAGCGGTATGCATCCACTTCCGACAGAACAGAATCAATCTCGTGCTTAGGAGCGGTCATTGTTGTAGCGAGCATTGTGGTAGTTCCCTGCGAGCAGTGAAAGCGGGTGATGGCATCAAGCGCTTCTGCATTGCTGTACATGAAATCATAACCGGCACCGCCGTGCACATGCACGTCTACAAAGCCGGGAATGAACAAGCCTTCCTTCGATTCGATTGGAGTCCAGTCCGCATAATCTTGTGGCAGCCACTGCGCTTCACCGGCATAATGGATCATCTCATCCGAGACTGCAATGACACCTTCTTGGATGAGGCCGTGGGGAGTCAGTATTTTTCCGAACAGTAATTGTCCCGGGTTCGTTGTTATTTCAGCCATTTTCCGGCTCCTTCATCAAGCAGAACGACCACATTGGGATGGCTTTGCAAGAGAGAGGCTGGACATTGGGTTGTGATCGGACCTTCAATCGCATTGCGGATGGCCTCGGCTTTCTCTTCACCGCGAACAAGCAGTACAATCTGTTTGGCTTTCAAAATGCTGGCGATACCCATAGTTACCGCTTGGCGGGGAACATCATCAATCGTCGGGAAGAAGCGCGCATTAGCTTCAAGCGTTTCTTCCAGGAGATCTACAACATGCGTACCGCTGCTCAGGCTGGCATCTGGCTCATTGAAGCCGATATGACCGTTTGCGCCGATACCCAGAATCTGCAGATCAACCGGGCCGTTTTCTTCGAGCATTTTATCATAGTTCAGGCATTCTGCATCCAGGTCAGGAGCGTTGCCGTTTGGTACATGAGTCCGGGACAGGTCGATGTCAACATGATTGAACAGATGCTCATTCATGAAGCTGCGGTAGCTTTGCGGATGGTCTACAGGCAGTCCCACGTACTCATCGAGATTGTAGGAGGAAGCCTTAGAGAAGCTCACCAGCCCTTTTTGGTACATTTCAACTACACGCGCATACACGCCGACTGGCGAGCTGCCGGTAGCCAAGCCGAGCACTGCTTTAGGATTGCTCTGCAGCAGACTGACAATGAGATTAGCACCAGTTTGGACGAAATCCTCGTCATTTTGAAATTTAAAAATATTCATTAAGTTTAGCCTCCCCGTTTATTACGGTAATATTGGACGTTGCGATAGGATTCTTCCAGCTTAGGAATGAAATCTTTAAATCGGGTGCTGACCATTCCGGTAAATAAAATATCAATAATGTGCAGCTGGGCAATTCGGGACGCCATGTCCCCCCGGCGCATTCCCTGCTCCAGCGAAGAAGAGAAGAGCGGGATGTCGGCATTCGTAGCCAAAGTGCTGCTCCCGTAGGAGGTTAAAGCGATGGTGCTGGCTCCGCTTGCTCCGGCACAGGTTAACGCATCAATCGTCTCCGGCGTTTCTCCTGAGTAGGATACAGCAAAAGCAACATCACCCTCCGACAATGTGGAAGCGGAAGTAATCTGCATATGGGAGTCAGCAAAAGCGGTGCAGTTCACACCGATGCGGATCAGCTTCTGGTAGAAATCTTGAGCGACAATCGATGAGGTAGCCATTCCGTACAGATCAATCCGCCGGGCGCGGCATAATAGTTCTACGGCTTCTTGAAGCCGCCCGAGGTCGAGCAGCGAAGTCGTATCCCGGATCGAAGCCAGATGGTTGGTCTGCATAGCCTCCACAATGACTGAAAGCGGATTGCCGGCCACGATATCCTGATAAGAGGACGTTCCATCCTGGAGACCGCTGTCGCTTTGCGCGATTTCCGAGGCGAGCTTTACTTTGAAATCGGGAAAGCCTTTGAAATGAAATGCCTTGCAGAACCGCGTGACGGTGGCAGGACTGGTGCCGCATTGCTCCGCAAGTTCGGTAATCCCCATATGAATAATATCCCCCGGAGCTGCCAGAATACGTTCCGCGAGCTTGCGTTCCATTTGCGAAAGCTTGGACATTTCGTGATCCAGGGCGTGTAGGATCGGAGCCATCGTTCCACCTCTTCTGATAATAAGAACTTAAAACAGCATCTGGTTTCTTGAAATTATTTTTATTAATATACTCAAAATAAAGAAAATTATTTTCATCTATAGAATAAAATAAAACCTCCCACGATGCAATAGTTAACTTCTGTAGGATGCCCTTATTCGCAAAAAATTCACCTTCAGCCTATAGAAAGCCTATAGAACTGCACCCGCTGAGACATAGATAGATGAGATATTTACCAGAATCAGAAGCTCTTTATAGAAACAACCACAAATAGAAGCGGTTTTCTCAGAAAGAATATTTAATAAAGTAATGTTCTCCCGCGGAAGTTTCAACTGATGAAGTGATGGAGATAAATTGATCCTTCACTGGTATATTAGCTGGAATTTCTAACGTTAAATTGCTGTTACTCACTCTCTTACTTTAATTAGTTGTAAAAATTGGCGTTAATGCACAGATTGGCACGCCCAAACGTACTATTTCTCGGATTTAACGGTGGTTTTTCACGCTAATTCTTCAATTTCGGCATATTTCGCGGGATTAGCGCCAGTTTTTCGGGTAAATTTGCTAAGACAAGCTTTGGTAAGACAAGCGTCGAGTGAATCCCTAGAAATAAAGCAAGGGTGTGTTCGGGAAGCCTTTTCGCGGCTTCCGGAACACACCCTATTAACAAGCTTTTATACTATACCGTTTGTGCAGTTTTTGGCGTTCTCCGGCGCACCAGCTCCCAGGCAATGAAGAGAAGGAGTAAGAGCTGAGGTATTATAGTTTCAAGTGTCGGATACAAGCCGAGCCAGCTTACGGAAGGCCAACCTGCCTGGACATGTGCCGGAATTTTGCCCGCCACTTGTAGTGCGTGCAGGCTTTCGCCCAGAAACCGGAATACCAGATAATAAATGAGCAGGGTCGCTGCACGGAAAAACAAAGCAACCGGCAGTCTGGCACTAAGCGCGATGATGGCATAACCGAGAAGGATCAATAGGATTAGCGAGCCTCCAATACCCAGAAGGAGCTGAGAAGCTTCAATGGAAGGCGCCATTCCCACATAAAAAATCGTAGTTTCAGCACCCTCCCGCAATATTGCGAGCGCGGAGATAGAGAATAAGGACCAAAGACTCCCTGTGGCTAGAGCCCCATCCATCTGGCGCCCGACATAGCTGTTCCAAGAGGAAGTGCTCGACTTTCCGTGCATCCATCGTCCGATGGTTAGCATCATCACAACGGCAATGAGGCCGGTGATGCCTTCAATCATCTCACGTGCACCGCCCGCTGCCGCCCGGGAAATAACGTAAGTCAGGATGACGGCCATCCCGGCACTTCCGGCTAATCCTGCAGCTGCGCCGGACCAGATCCATTTGCGGGCCCCCTGGCTGCCGCTGCGCTTTAGATAAGCCAGCAGTGCAGCGAGTACAAGAATTGCTTCGAGTCCTTCACGAAGCAGAATCAGTGCTGCATCCCAAGCAGTATATTTGGCCTCACCAGCAAGTGGTATTAGCTCGGAGATCATGTTGTCCAAGACCGTTAAAGCCTGTTCCAGCTTAGGAGGATCGGAGAGCAGATAGCCGGTGGCCGCAGCGCTTTCGTTCTCTATGCTGGTATAAACTTCAGGGGCAGCGATCTGCACTTTACCTTCCGCCTGCGGCCAAGCGGCAATGAATTGCTCCATGACATCAGCAGCGGAAGTGCTATCCAAATCGGCTGCTGCGGAGCGGGCTTCGCTCAAGTAGGCAAGCAAGCCCTCAATGGAAGCCGGCTGTGCGGCATCCGTGGTGCCGCCAGCGGCTGATTTACCTGCGCTGTAATCCGCCAGCAGCGTATACAGCGCCTCGGATTTCGCCTTCGCTGCGTCCACGCGAAGGGGCTCTGCCTGCAATGCGATGCGCAGCAGGCTCATTGTAGTCTCCAGCTGTCCATATACAGCTGGATTATCCTTGCGGATGGCGCTTTCGGCCGGTGTCCAGCCATCTACGATGGCTTGATACGCCGCTTTCGCCGCCGCCCAATCGGCGCGGAGCGCCGCATCCCGCGTGTGCTCCGCCGCGGGAAGCAGCACTGCCGCTGCCTCGCGGCCAGCGGCAGTGCTGCCCTCGCCGCCGCCCGTCCCGGAGGCGGCGGTGACGTACGCGTCCACGGCTCCGGCGAGCGTGGACAGCGCAGCTTTGGCGGGCGCGGGCTTAGCGCCGCCCGCCGCCAGGCTGGAAGCCGCGTCTGCAAGCGCGGCTTCTACAGCGGCAGCCGGACCGGCGAGTGCCGGGTCCGGCGTGCCTTCCTGCGCGGCGCGCCATAGCGCCGCGAACGTCTCGACATCGGCAGCAGCGGCGTCCCACCGCCCTTGGCCAGCTTCGACGAGCGCTGCGCCAAGCGGCGGCAGCAGCTCGTCATGCCGGCCGGAGCTCTCCGCCGATAGGCCGGGAAGCGGCGCGCACAGCAGCAGCGCGCACAATATGAGCAGCAGCGCTGCTGACTTTCGCACCCTTAGAGTGGTGCTCATTGGAGATAACATTAGGGGTAATCCTCCTTGGTCTTTCTGCAGATGGTCTCTGCCGGAAGCAGGCGATATAGAAAGCTCATAAGCTCTTAGTCTGAAGCTCGTAAGATCTTAAGTCATGAAGCTCTGATTCTCTTAGGCTTTGAAGCTCCTATATTCTTAGCTCTCTGGCTCTTAGCTCTCTGGCTCTTAACTCTCTGGCTCTTAGCTCACTGGCTCTTAGCTCACTGGCTCTTAGCTCACTGGCTCTTAGCTCACTGGCTCTTAGCTCACTGGCTCTTAGCTCACTGGCTCTTAGCTCACTGGCTCTTAGCTCACTGGCTCTTAGCTCACTGGCTCTTAGCTCACTGGCTCTTAGCTCACTGGCTCTTAGCTCACTGGCTCTTAGCTCACTGGCTCTTAGCTCACTGGCTCTTAGCTCACTGGCTCTTAGCTCACTGGCTCTTAGCTCACTGGCTCTTAGCTCACTGGCTCTTAGCTCACTGGCTCTTAGCTCACTGGCTCTTAGCTCACTGGCTCTTAGCTCACTGGCTCTTAGCTCACTGGCTCTTAGCTCACTGGCTCTTAGCTCACTGGCTCTTAGCTCACTGGCTCTTAGCTCACTGGCTCTTAGCTCACTGGCTCTTAGCTCACTGGCTCTTAGCTCACTGGCTCTTAGCTCACTGGCTCTTAGCTCACTGGCTCTTAGCTCACTGGCTCTTAGCTCACTGGCTCTTAGCTCACTGGCTCTTAGCTCACTGGCTCTTAGCTCACTGGCTCTTAGCTCACTGGCTCTTAGCTCACTGGCTCTTAGCTCACTGGCTCTTAGCTCACTGGCTCTTAGCTCACTGGCTCTTAGCTCACTGGCTCTTAGCTCACTGGCTCTTAGCTCACTGGCTCTTAGCTCACTGGCTCTTAGCTCACTGGCTCTTAGCTCACTGGCTCTTAGCTCACTGGCTCTTAGCTCACTGGCTCTTAGCTCACTGGCTCTTAGCTCACTGGCTCTTAGCTCACTGGCTCTTAGCTCACTGGCTCTTAGCTCACTGGCTCTTAGCTCACTGGCTCTTAGCTCACTGGCTCTTAGCTCACTGGCTCTTAGCTCACTGGCTCTTAGCTCACTGGCTCTTAGCTCACTGGCTCTTAGCTCACTGGCTCTTAGCTCACTGGCTCTTAGCTCACTGGCTCTTAGCTCTCTGGCTCGTAACTCACTGGCTCTTAGCTCACTGGCTCTTAGCTTTCTGGCTCTTAGCTCTCTGGCTCTTAGCACTTTAACTCTTATTTTTTTCTCTTCCATCCATCCCCCGCAAGCTTAACCAAGCAGTGCCTGCCCGATATAGCTTCCTTCGCGGGTTCCCGGGAAGCAGGCGAAAACTGCGCTGCCGGTATGGGTCATATATTCGTTCAGCTTGTCGTTTGCGGCCAGCCGTTGCTGGATGCTTACGAACTGCTTGATTAAATCGCGCTGATAGCTGATGAACAGCAATCCGGCATCGAGCTGTCCTGTCTTCACATCCATTCCACTGGAGAAGGAGTAGGAGCGCCGCAGCATTTTTATGGTCCCGTCCCCGTGAGCCAGCGCGGAATGAGAGTTCGCAGGAATAACAGGTCTGCCTGAAGCATCCTCTGCCTTCAGGTCAAGACTTGCGAACTCATCGCTTGCGCCAAGAGGGGCGCCGGATTGCCGGTGCCTTCCGAAGGTTGCCTCCTGGTCGCTCAGTGAAGAACGGTCCCAGATCTCGATGCGTAGTCGGACACGGCGGACAGCCATGTAAGTACCGCCGCTCATCCAGGAGGGGCCATCACTGCTGCTGTTCCATACCACTTTATTCATCTCTTGGCTGTCATTCACGTCGGGATTGCCTGTACCGTCTTTGAAACCGAGGAGGTTGCGCGGAGTAGCCCCTTTGGGGTCTGCTGCTGCGGTGCGCTGGAAGCCTTCTTGTGTCCAGCGCAGAACTGCTGTCCCCCGGGCAATCCGCGCCAAGTTCCGGATGGCGTGAAAAGCGACCTGCATATCATCGGCACAGGCCTGGACGCAGAGATCGCCACCGCACCACTGCGGCTCGAGATTGTCACCTTGAAAGGCTGGCAGATCCTGAAGAGAGGCAGGTCGTTTGGCGGACAATCCGAATCTAGAGTCAAAGAAAGAAGGCCCGACACCGAAGGTCAATGTGCAACGGGAAGGTGACAATCCGTCGGATTCACCTGTGTCGCTCGGCGGCAGGTTGGGATTGTCGTTAGCGCTCCCGATCAGTTGGCCCGATGTCATGGCTGCGGCGGCTGCGGTCCAGTCCTGAAACATCTTTTTGACGTCAGACAGCTTGCTTGTTGTTAAATCAAAGGCTGCAAAGCAGATGAAGTTCTGTGCAGGTGTTAAGATCCCGGCCTGGTGTTCACCGTAAAAGGGAATAGTATCTTCTGCCGGTACCGGACTCGATACAGTACTATCAGAGGAAGCAGCGCTGCGTGCAGCCATGATTCCTCCGATGGAGCTGCCTCCCAGCAGCAGTCCTAGTCCGCCAACTCCTGAAAGCCGCAGCAGATCCCGCCGGCTTACTTTTTTGCCCATCAGATGATCCGAAGAGTCTTTCTTTGGTAAGCGGCCTTCTGCCGGGTGTTGCCCTTGGGCGTATTCGTCGTTGATTTTCATTCTGGTCACACTCCCAAGATCGTCCCCATATTGGATAATGGCTCGGCCAGAGCATCGAGATTCTGGCTTAGCTTGCGTACTTCCTCTTCCTTGAGCACTTCATATGAAACATATCCATCCCCGGATTTAAATGGGGCAAGCTCATCTTCAAGCGCGGTGAACCGTTCACCGATGGTCTGCTCCAGTGCCGGATCTTTCGCAGCCAGCAGAGGTTTAAGCAGCTCGTATATTTTCTCCGCACCTTCTACATTGGCAACGAAATCATAGAGATCCGTATGTGAATAGCGCTCCTCTTCACCTGTAACTTTAGAGGAGGAGACTTCGTTAAGGAGCTCTACTGCGCCGGTTACAAGCAGACTTGCATCAATTTCGGCAGTCTCAACTTTCGCCCGCAGCAGCTGAGCATCGCTTAGCAGACGGTCGGCTGTTTCCGTCATTCCATCCGTAGTCTTGTCCTGCCAGAGGGCTTTCTCAATCCGGTGGAAGCCGCGCCATTCAGCAGGATCCACATCATTCTCACGGGCATCAATATTCGGATCCAAATCGCCAAGTGCTTCGGCAATCGGTTCAATCCGTTCGTAATACATCCGGGCCGGGGCATAGAGGACTTTGGCTTCTTCCAATTTCCCTTCCTTGACGGCATTCGTGAAATTCTCCGTTTCTTTCACAAAAGCATCGCACTGCTCAATCACGAAAGCCCGGTATTGTTCAATGGCGGATGTGAAGTCAGCGGCTGCAGCTGTTGCTTCAGGAGCAGCTGCGGCATTCACAGGGTTTCCCGCTCCGGCGTTTGAGCCGTTGACAGTACCCGATGAGTTCCCGCTAGTATTGACCTTATTTTCACTGGCCGCACATCCGGCGAACAGAATCGATGCAGCAAGCAGACCTGCCGGGACAACGTATTGAAACTTCATGAAGACACCCCTTTTATATGTATGGTTGATAATGATTATCAATTGCGTTGGCTTCATCATAAATCTGCAAACTGGGACTGTCAATAAAAATATATGATTTATATCACACTTTTCGGACATGCTAAATAGCCTCTCCCGGATGGGAGAGGCCTGTTGTCGTCACTTTTTCTGCTAAAGACAAGGACATGCTTTTCTTTGATCCTCAAACAGTTGAGCGCTCAATAATACGGTGCTCCAGCTTTCGATAGACCGGTTTACTGTCCTCGGTACCGGTAATCTGCCCATAAATAATCTGAAATGCAGAAGCTCCCATCTGAAAAAGCTGGTTATCAATCGTGGTTAACCCCAGCAGTCTTCCGATAGGCTGATTATCAAACCCGATAACTGCCATATCCTCTGGAATTGAAATCTGATGTTTGCCTGCTTCCAGAATGAACCCGGCAGCCACATGATCTCCGGCGATAATCATGGCTGCAGGGCGATCCTTCATCCCCAAAAGGCGATGCAGTGCAGCGGCTCCATCCTCCTCCGTCATGCAGTCAAACAGCATCCATTCTTCCTGAAAGGGAAGGCCTGTTCTGGAGATGAAGTCATGAAAGGCTTCTTGTCTGATGGTGCTGCTGCTTCCATGCCTTCTCCCCTCACAGTAGCCGATACTGCGGTAGCCTTTGTCCATTAAATACTGCAGTCCATGGGTAAAAGCGGTGTAATGCTCAATATATACGGAAGAATAACGCCGGACTCCGCTGTCCTGGCAGGTCACTATAGGTCCGTAAGACGTGTATTCTTCAATGATTTCAGGCTGTAAAGCAGTGGATACAATAATTACACCATCGATTTCCTTATTACGCAGCATTTCAAGGACCTTGATTTCTTCATCCGGCTTGTAATCCGTCTGACACAAAATCAGCCTGTACTGAACGGCGAGCGCCTCACGCGCCAATCCTTCCATGATCACCGAGAAATAGAACAGATTAATATAAGGGATGACTACGGCGATTACCCGGGTACGGCCGGTAATGAGGTGAACGGCATTCATATTACGGGAGTAGTCAAGTTCTTGGATCGTCCGCAGAACAGCTGCCCGTTTATCCTTACTCACGTAGGGATGGTTATTCAGCACACGGGATACGGTTGTAACTGAAACGCCGGCAATCCGGGCAATTTCTTTAATATTGGCCATCGCTCTTGCAGCCTCCCTCGGGAACGAATACGATTACGATTTATTTTACCATAATGACCCGGATTGCTCCTGAAAAAGCTTGCTGTGAAATCCATTTCATATTTTATACTGTCACTGCAGCAGCTTTACCGGACGAAACCGGCGTGACCGCAAGGGCGTGACGGACCGGTAAAGATTTGGAATTTCTATGCCTCGGATGGGCAGTGGAACTCCTATCTCTGTCTATGGAATCATACGTCTGACAAATGTCCTCTGTAAGAGGACATTGTTCTTTGTGGCAGACACAAAACCTTTTATGTAAAGGTTTTTTCTCTTATTTTTGTCTTTTTATCGTGGACACCCCTTTCATTTTCAAATCTGACATGATATAATGAAAGCGTAACCAAAACAGTTGGGCACCCAAATTATCACCGCCCAAGGAGGATGGAGAATATGCTAGCAGGACTTAAAGAACTTAAAAATTGGGTAAGCGGATTATGGCAGCCATGGATGACTTCGGGAGATGAAGACTATCACAGAATCGAGTTCTCCGTAGAACGTCACCTGCATACACCGCAGCTTCCAAGCGCGCTTACTTATGAGGAAGAGGCACGGATCAAGACTGTAATCTACCATTAATTGCTGGTTCAATTATAAATATAATCTAATGTGCTTTTTTCACATAAGACCGCTGGCAGCCTGAAAGAATTCAGGCTGGAGCGGTCTTTGATTTTGCCGGCGTGACTTACCGGAGAGTAGTATGAATCCGCTTTAATAGATATCCGCTACTGCCCATTTTAGGGCTTTAACCGCACCATTACTCCGCTCCATACATAGAATGGTTTGACTGTATCCCTTTACCTTGTTATACCAAACAAACCCGAGCAAGGAGGGGTGACACCATTGAAAGGGAACGAACACCACAGCAAATTTCTGTTGACACATCGTGAACGTGAAGTCTTTGAACTTCTTGTTCAAGACAAAACGACCCGCGATATCGCCGGACTTCTGTTCATCAGCGAAAAGACGGTCCGCAACCACATCTCCAACGTCATGCAAAAACTAAACGTAAAAGGCCGTTCACAAGCGGTTGTCGAGCTGATTAAGCTTGGGGAGCTGAAAATATAGCTGCCGTGCTTCGGAAGTGACGCGTTGCAGCCTTCTTTTGCCCTTACGGGGCGGGGGAAGGTTTTTTGTTGTTCATTGCCTTTGCCTAAAGGGGGTAGGGGAGGAACAGGTGAGTTAGATCACAATCTATTTTTTATGACATGATAAATTATAGCTATTAAGGGAATCCAGGAGGATCTGTAATGACGAGATACGAACAACAAAGGCACTTTCTGAAATCTAATTTTCATGAGTTTAAACATATAAAAACAGATAAGATCAAAGGACTTGCACAGCCGCCGATTGTTAAGCCTTTCGATTCGGAGTCATTGATTATTGATCTGCCCAAGGTCAGCAAAGACATTATAAGTAAAGAAAACATTTTTGATTGTATCGATCAAAGAAGAAGTACAAGATTTTATTCATCGGAAACTTTAAGTCTGGATGAATTATCCTATCTATTATGGGCGACCCAAGGGATTACAAATATGAATAAGATCGGGCTTACGCTGCGGACGGTACCCTGCAGTGGGGCAACACACACCTTTGAAACTTATTTAATGATTATGCGGGTAGATGGTATTTCCCCCGGAATCTACAGATACCTTCCTGTGGAACATAAACTCTTATTTATGTTTGAATTGGATGAGCTTGAACAGAAGGTTGACGCTATTACTCTAGATCAGCCCTTTGTCCCTAACTTTGCCAAAAGAGCTTCTGTACTGTTTGCCTGGAGCACAACACCCTACCGGTCCGAATGGAAGTATGATATTTCAGCTCACAAAAAAATCCTCATCGATGTGGGTCATGTATGCCAGAACCTTTATCTAGCCAGTGAATCTATCGGTGCAGGTGCCTGCGCCATTGGAATCTATGATCAAAAGTTAATTGATGAGATTCTGGAATTAGACGGCGATGATGAATTTGTTATTTATCTTGGTGCAGTCGGGAAGAAACGGGAATAAAAAATATAGCTGTGCTTCAGAATTGACACGTTGCAGCCTTCTTTTGCCCTTATGGGCGGAGGAAGGTTTTTTATTTAACAACAATAATATATCTAATACTAATATTTTTTTATTGTAAAACAATAAATATTGTGTTAGAGTCAAATTAAATTAAATGATAAGTGAGGGGCTTTTTTTATGGAACGAGGGACAACACTCTTTTTAAGGGCAGCTGTTATTCTTATTGGAATCCCAATTCTTGCATTATGCATTTTTGTGGTACCTGAGATCGCGAGTTACACAGCAGAATTATATCCGGAATATAGTTATATCCAATATCTTATTTTTATTGATTTGTATGCGGCGGCATTACCTTTTTACTTTGCTCTGTATCAGGCGTTTAAGTTACTGAGCTATATTGACAAGAACAAAGCATTCTCTGATTTATCTGTAGGGGCGCTAAAGATTATTAAATACTGTGCAGTCACAATCAGCGGCTTGTTTGTAGCAGGTCTGCCGCTCTTCTATCTCTTCGCGGAAAGAGATGATGCTCCAGGCGTTATCGTCATCGGAATGGTCATTATTTTTGCCTCCATGGTGATCGCCGTGTTTGCTGCCGTTCTCCAAAAGCTTTTAAAAGAGGCTATCGATCTAAAATCTGAAAATGATCTGACAGTCTGAGGTGATAACAATGGCGATTATTATTAATATTGACGTGATGCTGGCGAAACGGAAAATGAGTGTAACCGAGCTTTCGGAGCGGGTTGGAATCACAATGGCTAACCTTTCTATCCTGAAGAATGGTAAGGCTAAAGCGGTTCGACTATCAACTTTAGAGGCAATTTGTAAGGCTTTAGAATGTCAGCCTGGAGATATCCTAGAATACAAAAGTGATGAGGACACCACTGTTATCGGTTAATGGTCCTCTGAAATAACGCGTTGCAGCCTTCTTTTGCCCATACGGGGCGGGGAAGGCTTTTTGGTGTTGGAAAGGTTAAATATTCAAGAAATATATGGGTATACTACGCTCATCCAACTCTAAAAGTGAGGTGAAGTGTTATGGATCAGAGCCAGCAGGACAGTCTTTCATTGACGCATATTCTGAATGAATTTAATGACTGCACAGATATCATGCATAGGACATTTCCGGAGATACATATCGATATCATTTATTTTCCCAGTATGGTAGACAACTTTCTGTTTTCTTCGAACATTTTAAAGCCTCTGACTCATACCTCGCTTCATGAGGTTGAAGAGTTATTGAGACAATCCCAATTTGTCGAAGTAAGTGAGCCAAAGACAGCAGTTATCGGTATTCTGGATGGCTGCGCTGCCGTATTTTACCGGGATAAAGTCTATTTAATTGATGTTTTTGGACCGGAGGTCCGTGATGTTCAGCAATCGGAGACCGAAACAATTATTGCCGGCCCCCATGATGCATTTGTAGAATCAGCCAGTACGAATATTTCCTTGATCCGCAACAGAATAAAGAGCTCCCATCTGAAAGTCATCAAATGCTCGGTCGGAGAGATCAGTAAAAGCAGCGTGTATATCCTCTATATCAAGGATATTGCTAATCTGGAATTCGTTAAGAATCTGAAGAACCGGATTCAAAGAATTGAGGTTGATGCCATTAATGACGGTGGAACACTGACCCAATATATAGAGGATAGTCCCAACTCAATATTTCCACAATTTCTCACAACAGAGCGCCCGGATGTCGCCGTCTCCAAACTTGTAGCTGGGCGGATCATTGTGATGATCGACAACAGTCCTACGGTGATCAGCGGGCCGGCTGCTTTTTTTGAATTTTTCTCCTCGCCGGATGATTATTATCAGCGCTGGGCTCTCGGAACTGCGCTCCGGTTATTAAGAATGCTGGCTTTACTCATAACGATTGCCTTCACTGGCATGTATGTATCCATCACTACCTTTCATTATGAGATGATTCCTGAAGCGCTGCTGCGGACGTTGGCGGAATCCCGTAACAGGGTGCCTTTTCCTCCGGTATATGAAGCGCTCTTGATGGAAATTACGATCGAGCTGCTCCGGGAAGCAGGGGCACGGCTGCCGACCAAGATCGGGCAGACGATCGGGATCGTAGGCGGTATTGTTATCGGACAAGCAGCAGTTCAGGCCGGTCTGACCAGTAATATATTGATTATCTCCGTTGCCTCTTCAGCGATCGCCTCCTTTGTCATTCCGAGCTACATGATGAGCGCATCCATACGCCTAATCCGATTCGGACTGATCATTCTCGCCGGAATCTGGGGGAATATGGGGCTTGCCATGGGGATGTCCCTGATTGTCATCCACCTATCCGGTCTGACCAGCCTGGGCACCTCTTATGTTATTCCGGTGGCCCCAATGAAACCGGGGGATTGGAAGGATGTATTTATCCGGGCGCCGTTCAGGATGCTGACGAAGCGGCCATCCCAAGTTAAGACACCTAATCCGATCAGGCAAATCAAGAGAAAGTAGGGATGAGATCCATGAATGAGAAGCTAAGCCCCTTTCAAATTGCCGTACTGGTGTATATGATCCAAGCGGGAATTGTTATGTTCACGCTGCCGCATCAATTAGCTGATTATTTTGGCACGAATGGGTGGCTCGTTCTGTTTCCGGGCCTGCTCGTGACCTCATTTAATATCTATTTGATCACTCTTGTCTATCGGCTCGGAGAGGGACGTTCAGTCTTTGAAATTCTTGAACATTCTCTGCCCAAGATTGTACTGTATCCGGTTTACCTGTTTTTGGCCTCTGTTTGGATGATATTCGGTTGTATGATCGGTAAGAAATATGTGCTTTTATTTCAGATGATTTCATTTCCGACAACCAATCCCATGGTCTTCAAATTGGCTGTCGATATTCTTCTGTTCCTAATGCTGCTTAAAGGAATCTATGGGATAACCAAAGCAACTACGCTATTCTTTTGGATGTCCGCATGGATGTTTGTACTCTTGCTGTGGTTTGTTCCGTCTTTTAGCTGGGCCCGGCTAACCCCTTTTGTTCTCAAGGGAGGTCATGATTATATTAAAGGTGCCCAGGAGATCTATTCCGCTTATCTCGGGTATGAATTATCGATTCTGCTGTTTCCTTATATAGACCGGACGAAAAAAGCGATGCTGGGCATTTATATAGGTAATGCCTATCTATCTGTGGTCTATATTTGTCTTTCGCTAGTCTGTTTTGGATTCTTCAGTCTGGGCCAGTTGCAAAAACTGTTATTTCCTTTGATCGATCTGCTGGCCTATATCCAGTTCCCTTTTATTGAACGGCTGGAGAATATGCTGTACGGCTTCTTTCTCTTCAAAATCCTGATCACAGTGGTTATGTACTGGTGGGGGGCACAGGAAGCTTTGGCAAGAGTCGTTCCCAAGTTAAAGAACAAGGTGATGATTATTATAATGATAACGATCTCTTACGGAATTTCTTTTATTCCCAAGACTTTGGATCAGGTGAATCTTTGGATTACTAATCTGGGATATGCAACCACTCTGATTGCTTTTTGTTTACCGGTCATCTTGATTGTGTTGCTGCTTATTCAGGGGAAGGGGAGAACTTCCCATGCGTAAGCTAATGGCGGCTGTCCTTTTAATGTTCCTGTTAACCGGCTGTTCGGGCGATCAAAGGATTCTGGAAAAGCTGGGGATGGTTCAGACCTCTAGTTTTGATCTGCTGGACGATCATAAGCTGAAGGTCACCTCTTGTATTCCGGTTATTGATCCTGACTCGAGTGTCAGCAGAGAAATACTTACTGCCAAGACAAACAGTTTGAAGGAAGCGAGAGTAGAATTTTCAAGACAGACGGATCTGAGGGTGGTCAGTGGGCAGATCAGAAATTTCTTATTCGGTCTCGAACTGGCGAAGGAAGGGCTGGAGGATTATATCGATACACTCCTGCGCGATCCATCCATTGCACTGGGAGTCAAAGTGACGGTCGTTAATGGTGATGCCAGTGAATTACTATCCAAGGAGTACAAATCACATGTAGATACAGGAAGATATATCAACCATCTGGTGGAGAAGGAAGGACATGTCCGGAGCATACCGCCGACTTCTTTGTACGAGTTCTCAAGAGATTACCATGATGACGGAATAGACCCGGTCGTGCCTATAATAAAGGACGCGGGTGACAAGGCGGTCATTGACGGGATTGCCTTATTTCGGGATGACCGTTATGTATCAAAGATTTCCGCCAAGGATGGGATTATCTTTGCCCTATTCAGGGGCGATCTGAAGCAAGGAGAGATGGCGTTTCAATTGGAACCAAAGAAAGGCAAGAAGGTCATGATGATGTTCACTTCGATTTTGAGCAAACGCAAGATCAAGGTTCATCATCTCGGTGAGAATCGCTTTAGAGTAGATCTCTTCGCTAATCTCCAGGGATCGATACTTGAATATACCGGACCCAATAATCTTACCAAGGGCCAGGAGCGTCATGAGGTTGAACGAGAAATTTCGGACCATATCAACTCCAAAGCCGCCGAGATGATCAGACAAATGCAGCAGCACAAGATCGACAGCCTGGGGATTGGAATCTATGTGAGGAATAGCTTATCCTACAAAGAATGGACAAATCTCGATTGGAGAAAAGTGTACCCGGAGGTAGAGGTGGTATGCCATACCAAAGTAACAATCAAGGACTATGGTAAATATATGTAAACGGTACTGTCCCTTTAAGGGCGGTACCGTTTCTTCTTATGTGAACTGGAAATGGAGAGGAGGAATGAGCTAGACTAGTCTATAGATGAGCTTTTCCTAACAAAATAGTGAGGTGACTGAACATGTTGAAATTTATGAAGCACTGGCTGTCGAGCATCCTGATCGCTATGTTTATCTTTCTCTTCGTACGGACTTATGTGGCGGAGGCGATGAAGGTTCCAACCGGATCGATGATCCCGACCATCCAGATTAATGATCGCTTAATTGTGGAGAAAATGCTGTGGCTGACCTCGCTGAAGCATGGTGATATTGTTGTGTTTAACCCGCCGGTGGCAGGAGAAGAGAATAAAAGGTACGTTAAGCGTTTGATCGGCCTACCGGGAGATACGGTGGAGATCAAGGAAGGGGAGCTCTACAGGAACGGCGTGAAAGTCGAGGAGCCATATCTTGAAAGTAAAATGGAATACGCATTCGGACCAGTTACAGTGCCGGCAGATCATTATTTTTTCCTTGGAGATAACCGCAATATCAGCTATGATGCTCATTTATGGGACACACCCTTTGTCGCCAAGGATAAGCTAATTGGAAAGGTCATTGCTGAAATCGGCAATCCATTCTAGGAAATTCCCGGAAATCATTTCAATTTAGAAATATACAAAATGTTATCAAAGGTGTAAAATTGCTATACTTGTGATTTATATTACATAGATAGCAGATGGAGGCTGGGAGATTCATGGAGAAGAGAAGATTTGCGAAATTGATAGTACTGCTGGTGGCGGTGCTCACCATTAGTGCAATTGCGGCGGGCTGCGGCAACGCTGAAGATAACGCTGCGGCGAACAATAAGGGAAATGCAGGCGGAGAGCCGACCACGATTTCTTTGGGCCTGCTGCCATCTATAGATGCAATCCCGTTTATCATTGCTCACAATCAGGGCTTCGACAAGGAACATGGTGTGAATCTGGATATTCAGACATTCAAGAGTGCGAAGGATCGTGACGTGGCGTTTCAGGCCGGTAAAGTGGACGGGCTTAGCGCTGATCTGGTAGCCATCTCGATTTATAATGAAGCCGGGCTGGATGTGAAGATTACCAGTACTACCTTCGGGGAGTTTGACCTGTTGACAGGGAATCCTGATGTTAAGGAAGTAAAGGATCTGAAGGGTAAAACAGTTATTTTGTCCAAGAATACCTCGACCGAATATACGGTTTCGACGATTCTGAAGCAGGCGGGTCTGAGCGAGGATGACATCACCGTGACTGAAGTGCCGCAAATCCCGACACGTCTGGAGCTGCTGAAGAACGGCAAAGCCGACGCTGCGGTGCTGCCGGAGCCTTTTGTGACAATGGGTAAGGCCGATGGTCTGCGTGTGCTTAGTTCTACGGTAGCGGCAGGTGTGAATCCGTTCGTGCTGGCATTCCCGCAGAGTGCGATTGATGCCAAGGGCGAAGCGATCCAGGGTATGTACGCCGCGTACGATGATGCGGTAGCGTATATGAAATCTCATGACCAATCGGAATACGTTGATCTTATTATTAAAGAAGTAGGTTATCCGGATACGTTGAAGGATCAGATTAAAGTGCCTGACTATCTTCCAGCCAACCAGGTAGATGTGAAGGAAGTGGAAGCAGCGTTTGCCTGGGCGCGGGAGAAAGGTCTGCTGACCAAAGATATTGCCACGGAAGATGTGATCTCCGATGTCCAGTTCAAGAAGTAATGGACTTCAGATTAATGATTTGAAGGTGGAATACAGCGGGGGTAATCTGGCTCTGAACAGTATCAATCTGTCACTGCCTGAGCATTCGATTTACACCGTGATCGGGCCATCCGGGAGCGGGAAATCTACGCTGATGCGGGCGATTGCCGGTCTGCTGCCTTCTTATCATGGAGAGATCCTGTTTAATGGACACACCGTTCATAGCAAAGAAACCTTGATCGGACTTGTGCCGCAGAACTACGGGCTACTGCCCTGGAAGACGGTGCAAGCCAACATTGGATTGGCGATGAAGATTACCCGTTCCTCAGCACAGGATAAAATGGAACAGGAAACGCAGATTCAAGAGTGGCTGTCCTCGATGGGGATAGCTGATCTGGCAGAGCGTTATCCGCTCTCACTTAGCGGCGGGCAGCAGCAGCGTGTGGCGATTGCCCGTGCATTCGCGATACTGCCGAAGATTCTTTTGCTTGATGAGCCATTCTCTGCGCTGGATGCGATTACCCGCGAAGCGCTGCAGCAGATATTTCTCGATAACTGGCTTATCCACCCGGCGACAACGTTGTTTGTGACCCATGATGTGGAAGAAGCAATTCTCTTGGGCCAGAAGATTATCGTCATGCCGTCGGATAAGCACGAATCACCGGAGATCGTGGATAATCAATCCGTATTTCAAATGAAATACGAAGATAAGCGGATTAGCGCGGAGTTCTTTGAGCAGACGAAGATGATCAGAAAGGTAATGCAGGAGAAATGGTGAGAACACGGCGGATCCGTCATATTTCAAGGCTCTTATTTGTTTTTTTGTGCATGAATGTAGTGTGGTATATCGCATATCTGCTGATGAATCACCCGATTCTGCCTAGTCCCCTCGCGGTTTATCGTGCGATGGCAGGCCTCGGTGCAGCTGAGATTGCCGTCAATGTGGGGTATAGCTTATTCCGGATCTTCGCGGGTGTGCTGCTTGCGCTGATGATCGGACTGTTAATTGGACTGCTGATGGGAAGATCCCAGTTCTGGAACAGGCTGCTCGACCCTGTGGTGTATTTAACCTATCCTGTTCCCAAAATTGCACTGCTGCCGGTAGTCATGCTGTTCTTCGGACTGGGCGAAACCTCGAAGATATTGATGATCATTCTGATTTTGCTCTTTCAGGTCATCATCTCCGTCAGGGATGGAATTAAAGCCATACCCGAGAGTACTTATGATGTGCTTAGCAGCCTACATGCCAGTTCCGCACAGAAATTCTGGCATGTAACACTACCCGGTGCGCTGTCCGTTATTCTAAGTACGATCCGCATTTCTCTGGGAACAGCCATCTCCGTACTATTTTTCACCGAAATATACGGGACAGAGCATGGAATGGGATTTTTTATCATGGATGCGTGGCTGCGGCTGGATTACCCGGAGATGTATGCCGGAATCATGCTGTTCAGTCTGGTCGGTTTTATATTGTTTTTGCTGGTAGATATTCTGGATGCCAGGTTTATGAAGTGGCGGAATTAAGCAGAAGAGGAACAATGTGTTGACGGAACAGGTCAACCTTTGTCCTCTTTTTTTTGGTGCTGTCCGCCGTAATGACAACCACCAGCTCAAAGGATGGGACGACAATAATATATTGTCCGCCAAACCCGAGGGCGTAGTAATAGGGAATTTCTTTATCCGATTTCTCCTCCCCGGTGGCAAAAGACGAGATCCACCAGTGGCGGCCATATTGTGCTTTTTGCGGAGCTTCTGTCTCAATCCGTGGAGCAGTGAACTCCCGAATGGTGTCAGGAGTAAGAAGTCGCCGCCCTTCAAAGGTTCCTTGGCCCAGATAGAGCTGCCCGAATTTGACCATATCCCACGGTTTCAAATACAGTCCAAACCCGCCTGTATGAATTCCTTGGGGATCGGTCTCCCAGTGGTAATCCTCGATGCCGAGATGGCGGAAGAGCTGCTCTTCGGCGAAATCGGCTGCCGTTTGCCCGGTAGTCTGCTGAAGAATGGCGGATAACAGCTGGGAGCAGCCGGAGCTGTAGACCATTTTAGAGCCTGGATCTTCAGCCATTGGTTGTGTCAGCACATACTGCACCCAGTCCGGGGTATGACTCATTGCCGGAAATGAATTGAGACCTCCGAACTCATTCCACGCAAAGCCCGCGGTCATTGTTAGCAAATGGTCAATGGTGAATGTGCGTTTACGGGCATCGCTTTCGTCTTTAAGCATTGGAAAGTATTCATAAATAGGAGTTTCTGGATAAGGAAACAGCTGCTGCTCCATAGCGATGCCAATTAAAGTGGACAGTACGCTTTTAGTGCAGGAATTGATTTTTCCAGGTTCCTCGCGGTACTGAGGCTTTCGGTAATATTCCAGCACAACCTGGTTTTGATGAACAATCAGGCAGCTTCGTGTATCTAGACCAGTCATAACATTAACGAGTGGTTGAACATTCCAGGTACTAATAAAGACCATCCCCTAGCTGCTTGTAAAGTGTGATGTTTGTTCGTAGTGTATCAAATTCCGTCCGCGTTCGCCTTGTGTAGTTTCTGAAAGGCTGTTTTTTGCCTGCTGTTGCAATTTCCTGTCGTTAATTAAATATGGAAAAATAATGAAATGACCTGTATAATTTGAAAGATCATGAGTCAAGGAGATGAGATCTTTTGGGAAGTCATAATCATCATTTTGTTCATCAGAAGGTAAGAACAGCGCTTGTAACAACGGTGGCTCTTGCTCTGCTGTTACCTGCCGGACTAGCAGGGGCTGATTCTGTCAGCAGCTCAGCTGTAAAGGTTACTAATGTATCAGTCAGCGCGAATTCTGCTCCTAGTGCGCCCGCTGCGGCGGATCCGGCTAAGGCTAAGATCACCAAGGAACAGGCTATTGCCAAGCTGAAAGAGCTGTTTCCAGTTCTAAAAGATGCAACCGTAAACAGCGTTCAATTGGGTACAACGAATAGTTATCCTCCGCCGGCGAATCAAATGATCTGGAACATCCAGTGGGAATACCGGACAGGCAACTCAGGATATGGTTTTGGCAGTGAGGTAGATGCAATTACCGGAGATGTAATCAATACATATATATCCATGCCCTCTGGTGATAATATTGCCTATTACCCGCCTAAGTTATCCCAATCCGAGGCCCTTGAAAAGGCGAAGGAATTTGTTGCTAAAGCTGCGCCATCCATAAAAAATGGTGAGCTCCAGCTGGATGACAATAGTAATACATTGTATTCGAGCAATTCGGCTCTATTTGGACCTGTTCAATACAACTTCAATTTCCGTGTCCTTAGAAACGGATTGTTGTCCACATCGGAGAGCATCTCGGTTACGATGGATGGCAATGGACAAGTAACGCAATTCTACAAGCCTTCCAGCAATTTCGCTTACCCGTCGTCTCAACCTAAAATCACCCTCGAGCAAGCCGAGAAGAAGTTTAGTGAGAATTTCAAGGTAGAGCTTGTGTATATACCTGTGTACAAGGATGGAACGTTGTCGAACTGGATTCTAAGCTGGCGTCCTCAGGATTCGTCTGTATATGCCCTCGATGCACAGACCGGCAAAATCATTAGCGGGGAAGGAATGGAATATCCCACCACATCCGTGTCGTATGAGGCTGTTCCGCAGGGCAAGGTGGTCTTTCAGCCAAAAGCATTCGGCAGGGAGCTTACCGCAGATGAAGCAGCCAAACTGGTGCAGTCAACAGCCGTGATCCCTAATGACCGAAAGTTGACTTCCTCCTTCTTGAGTGATGATTACCAGAACAAGGATAAGAAGCTTTGGAGATTAAACTGGACTAAGAATGGCGGATACATGGGAGCAGGATTCCCTGAACAAAGCACTGCTGAGGTTGATTCCGTAACAGGAGAAATCAGACAATTTCAGGTGGAGCAATTCTCTTATCCGGAGAAAACTCCGACATTACCGGTACCTGCCGGAACCAAAAAGCTAACCTCCAAAGAGGCTAAAGTGAAGGCGGTTGAATGGATTAACCGTTTGTACAATAAAGCCAGTGCGAACCTGAAACTTGTAGAACACGGTGGTACTTGGAGTGTGCTTCCGAATGGAAATGGGTACCGGTATGATTTTGTTCAATTTTATAAAGGGGTACCTATAAGTGGTAATAACGTATCTTTGACAATTGATTTGTATGGACGCTTGCAAAGCTACAGTAATTATCAAAATGCAGATACAGGGAAGATTAACCAGGAACCAACCCCTGTTGTTACCCGTCAGGAGGCTCTGGAAAGCTACCTGAAGCAGTATAAGCTGAAGCTCCAATACAGCCAGTTCGGCGGATACATGACCAATAATATCTATGCCGATTCTTCAGTGAAGCTGGTCTATTCACCTAATCCCGTAGAACCTTCGACGAATTATGAAGTGCTCGATGCCGTCACCGGTAAATGGTCGAATGTCTATGCTATTGCAGGACTGCCGGGAGCCCCGGTTGCCGCTACTGACATCACCGGACATAAGGCGGAGAAGGAACTTCGGGAGCTTGTGAAATACAGTGTGATTGTTCCGGATGAGAACGGTAAAGTGAATCCGGATCAAGAAATAACCGTAGGGGAATGGCTGACATTTATAGCTAAGGCCTCGACTCCGTATTACTCCAGCTATTCTAGTTATAACAATTCGGGGCCACTCAAACCTATAGCGGGAGTGCAACCTGAGAATTCATATTACAATGCAGTAAGCTTTAGTGTAGAGCGCCAATGGCTCAGCAAAGACGCTGTAGTCGTACCTGATAACAAGCTTACGAAGGAACAGCTGGCTGTTCTGCTGACCTCTTTTGTGAAATACAGCAAACTCTCAACCTTCCTGGCACAAGACGCAGTGCTTTCACAATTTAACGATACTGCTGCCATCACGAGCAAAGGCGCGGCCGCACTCGTATTGAAGCTGGGACTTCTGCAGGGCGAGAATGGCAACTTCAATCCACAGCAAGCCGTAACCCGCGCGCAAGCAGCCGTTATTATTATGAAGCTGGTAGAGCTTCAAGGTAAGACCGATCAGATGATCGCGCAATAGTCTTACAGAATCCTAAAGTGCTGTCCTTTGGGCCATGAAATGGCTGACGGGACAGCACTTTTTTTAAGTAATGCAGCGGGTCAAGGAACTACCGTAATCATAGGAAGTCAATGGAGAAACGAGTATCGGACGCAGATTCTCTATGTTATAATGGGCACTAAAATTAGTCATGGAGTTGTGGAAGTATGAGTAACGAGAATAAACATGAGATCGGTCAATTGTTGGAATCATTACAAGCAACACTCCCGTTGGTACAAAAACTGTTCCCGCTTGATGTGATGTTCGCGCTGGCGGATACAGAGTCTTTTGTCTATTACCTGCCGGGAGATGAGATGGATATTAAGATCAGTGAAGGGACACCCGTACCACCCAGCGGCGGAATCCGGATGGCACTTGAGACCGGGGAAGCGGTGAGTGCCAATATTCCCAAAGAGATTTACGGAGTGCCCTTTAAATCTTCTTCCCTGCCAGTCCGAGCGCAGGACGGAACGATAAAAGGTGTGTTTACGATGGGCATTAGCCTCAATAATCAGGAGACTTTAAGCCACGCGGCCAATGCGCTGGCGGTTACCTCGGAAGAGATCAATTCGACCTCAGTGGAGATTGCGACTACGGCATCGGATTTGGCGAGCATTATCAGTGATGTTAAGGCTCTGGGGCAAAAGGTTGTCGGAGAACTCCAAAAGACTGACGAAATTCTGGAATTTATCAGAAAAGTAGCGGACAACTCCAATCTGTTGGGTCTGAACGCAGCTATCGAAGCAGCGCATGCCGCTGAGCATGGCCGGGGCTTCGGCATCGTTGCGCAGGAGATCCGGAAAATGGCCGCTTCCAGTGCATCTTCCGCTAAGGAAATCGCCGTTATCCTGGGCACGATCAAGAAGAACATCGGCGCGCTCGACGAAATTCTGATTGACTGCTTGTCGCAAAGCGAACGCCAGGCTGCTGCTACGGAGGAGATATCCGCTTCCATGCAGCAATTAGCGGCATCTGCAGTGGAAATTGAGAACATCGCGCGGCTCATCTGAGGATGATTGTTATCTTCTGATGGAATACATAAAAAGAAGTGAAAACAGCAGGGTGCTGCTCCGTTAACCGGATAGCATCCTGCTGTTTTTTAGTTGATTCATTTTATTTTCCGAGTTGTTGGTCTACTTCTCCGATCGGATTCTCGCCCGTATGATCTTCATCCACATGGCTGCTCATGAACCAGCCGACAGCGGCGATGATAACCAGTACAACATAGAAGGTGGCTTTCCACCAGGTACTATGCGCGAAGGACTCGGACAGAACACCCAGTGCAGGGTGAGCCAAGGTGATCACGGCAAGCTTGACGCCGACCCAGCCAACGATGAAGAAGGCGGCAACTTCAAGACCCGGACGTGAATGCAGCAGCTTAACGAAGAAGGAAGCGGCGAACCGCATGATCACAAGTCCGATGAATCCTCCGGCAAAAATAACCAGGAACTGTCCGCCGTCAAGTCCTCCGATATTGGGAAGTCCGCTCGCTGGAAGCGCAACGGCCAGGGCAACTGCGGCCAGAATGGAATCCACCGCAAAGGCGATGTCGGCAACTTCAACCTTTAGTACAGTAAACCAGAAGCTGGATTTCTTCTTCCCCGCAGCAGAATCTGTACCACTCTCCATGGCTTCATCCGTGACAGGTTTCTTGAACAGCACTTTTCGGAAGATGTGATTCCCTGCGATAAATAACAGATAAATTGCACCGATGGCTTGTACCTGCCAGATATCAACAAGGAAAGAGATCACGAACAGTGAACCGAAACGGAACACAAAAGCTCCTGCTAAACCATAGAACAATGCCTTTTTTCTTTCTTCATCCGGAAGATGCTTCACCATAATTGCCAGTACCAGTGCGTTGTCTGCAGCGAGCAGCCCCTCAAGTGCAACGAGAACGAGCAATACCCAACCATACTCTAATAATAAACCTAATTCCATAATTGCTTCCTCCTCATTTTTGCTAAAGTTAAACCCTGAAATTAGAACAACAGAAGCTGCTTCTACTGCTAGCATGACCAAAAGTATACAAAAAAGACCTCTACCAAACTAATCAGCCTTTGGAATAAAGACTAACTTGTTTGGTAAAGGTCTCGCTAACAATAGTTCATTGCCAATAAAGCCGGAGAATATCCTCATATTCTCGTATTGACGACTTTATTTAACAGCTACTCCCCTTTACGGGAAATATTCAATTTTAGGATTTACTTCAATTCTTAATTAAATCATATATGAGTCAAGAGTCTTTGTCAAATGAACAAGCCCATTTTTCTAAAATCGATGGACGTCCATATATACAGTGGAAACGCAAACATGATAACTATAAGTTAGATAAGCTGACGTATGATTTGACGAAACTGCAAACATAAGGAAATGGAGTGCTTTTATACTAAAAACATAATTGACGCTAATGTTTCGTGAAAATATGATGTAACTAATCAAAGCAAGTCAAGCGAGGATTATGTCACTTAAATTAACATTAATATTTTGCCCTGGAAATGCACCATCAATAAGGAGGTGGGAAAATGGAGCCGCTGCTCTCGTCGTGTCTGTCAAATGAAATGGAGGAGGAGATAAGCCGCCACCCTTGCTATAGCGAGGAAGCCCATCGTTTTTTCGCCAGGATGCACATCCCGGTTGCTCCCGCCTGTAACATCCAGTGCAATTACTGCAACCGCAAGTTCGATTGTGTGAATGAAAGCAGGCCGGGAGTTGTTAGTGAGGTGCTTACTCCAGTCCAGGCCGAACACAAGGTCAAGGGAGTGGCCGCACAGCTGATGCAGCTATCTGTCGTCGGGATTGCCGGACCAGGGGATCCGCTGGCGAATCCGGAGAGGACCTTCGAAACATTCGAAAGGGTCAAGCGGCATGTTCCTGATGTTACCCTCTGCCTGAGCACCAATGGCCTGACGCTGTACAGGTATGTGGAGCAAATCGTTCAGCTTGGCATCAAGCACGTGACGATTACCATCAATGCTGTAGACCCGGACATCGGCCGTGAAATCTATCCGTGGGTGTTCGATGAGGGCGTACGTTATGAAGGAAGAGCAGCAGCGGAGCTGCTGCTCAGCCGCCAGCTTCTGGGACTTGAACTCCTGGCTGAGCGAGGGGTTCTGGTCAAGGTGAATTCGGTCATGATTCCGGGAGTTAATGCTGAACATCTTCCAGAAGTCGCGAGAACAGTGAAGGGACTGGGTGCTGCGCTGCATAATGTAACACCGCTTATCATTGCTCCAGGAAGCCAGTATGAGAAGGACGGCCGCAAAGCTCCACGTCCCAAGGAGTTGCATAACCTTCAGGAATTACTGGGCCGGGAAGGCGGTTTGAAAGTGATGCGCCACTGCCGCCAGTGCCGTGCGGATGCCATCGGGCTGCTAGGACAGGACCGTAACCAGGATTTCCTGCTGGAGAATATGGTGCCGGAGCCGGTGGTGGATCAAACCGCCAGGGCGTTATTCCAAGGCGAGCTGGATGATAAGATTCGGCAGCGTATGAAGACTAAACAGCTAAGAAGCAGCGGGCTTTCGGAGAATGGTCGGAAGACACGTATCGCCGTCGCCACCAGGGGTGGAGACAAGGTCAACCAGCACTTCGGGCACGCTACAGAATTTATGATATATGACACCGACGGAGCTGATGTACAGCTGCTGGGTGTCCGTAAGATCCAGGCCTACTGCCACGGCAAGGCCGACTGCAACGGTGATAAGAACACAACACTTCAGGAGATCTGCTCTATTTTAAATGACTGCCGTATACTTCTCTGCTCCGGTATAGGAGATGCACCCCGCGCAAGCCTCAATAAAGCTGGAATATTGCCACTCGTCCGCAAGGGCGGTATCGAAGAAATGATTCTCGAAAGTGTGAAGTACAGCTCTTATTTTGAAAATATGAACATATCGAAGGGATGATGAAACATGCGTCAAATCGCGTTCTATGGTAAAGGCGGAATCGGTAAATCTACAACTTCACAGAATACTCTGGCCCAGCTCGCAACAAAGTTCGGGCAAAAGACGATGATCGTAGGCTGTGATCCGAAAGCAGATTCCACACGGTTAATTTTGAACACAAAGGCGCAAAATTCAGTGCTTCATCTGGCGGCTGAACGAGGAACTGTTGAGGATTTGGAGCTTGAAGATGTGGTCCAATTGGGTTACGGAGATATTCTGAATGTAGAATGCGGCGGTCCTGAGCCTGGGGTAGGGTGTGCGGGACGTGGGATTATTACGGCGATTAACTTCCTGGAACAACAAGGTGCTTATGACGGTCTTGATTTTGTCTCTTATGACGTACTTGGTGACGTAGTGTGCGGCGGTTTTGCGATGCCGATCCGGGAGAACAAGGCGCAGGAGATCTACATTGTCTGTTCCGGTGAAATGATGGCAATGTACGCAGCGAACAATATTGCCCGCGGGATTCTGAAATACGCCAACAGCGGCGGTGTTAGACTGGGCGGACTGATCTGTAACAGCCGGAATACGGACCGTGAGGATGAGCTAATTAAGGAGCTTGCCCGCCGGTTGAATACACAAATGATTCACTTCGTTCCACGGGACAATGTCGTGCAGCATGCTGAGCTGCGCCGTATGACGGTCGCCCAGTATAACCCTCTTCACCCGCAGGCGAGAGAATATGAAATTCTGGCAGAGAAAATTCTGCACAATGAAATGCTGACGATTCCAACTCCGATTTCTATGGAGGAGCTGGAAGAGCTGCTGATGGAATTCGGAATTATCGAGGATGAAGAAGCGGCGGTCAAGAAGCTGCAGGCATCCGGTCAATAATTAAGGTAATATCCGGTGGATGGGAGTGGAGAGAAGCTGATTCGCCGGATTTTTTTAAAGAAAAGGAGGGTCAACCATGGGACTGGATATTGAAGCGAACAAGCAGCTCATTGCCGAGATGCTGGAAGCCTATCCGGAAAAGGCGCGCAAAGACCGCCAGAAGCATTTCGAAGTGAATAATGAGGAGCTTATCAACTGCGGCAAATGCGCCATTAAATCCAATATGAAATCTCGTCCGGGTGTGATGACCCAAAGGGGATGTGCATACGCAGGTTCCAAAGGCGTAGTATGGGGCCCGATTAAAGATATGGTTCATATCAGCCATGGCCCGATCGGATGCGGCCAATACAGCTGGGGCACACGCCGTAATTATGCGAACGGAACCCTTGGTATTGATAACTTCACCGCTATGCAGGTTACCAGTGATTTTCAGGAGACGGATATCGTGTTCGGCGGAGATAAGAAGCTCGAAGTAATCTGCCGGGAGATCAAGGAAATGTTCCCGCTGGCCAAAGGCATCTCGATTCAATCTGAGTGTCCGGTCGGTCTGATCGGCGACGATATTGAAGCGGTCTCCAAAAAAATGTCCGCTGAGCTCGGCATTCCGGTTATTCCGGTCCGCTGCGAAGGCTTTCGCGGTGTCAGCCAATCCCTGGGCCATCATATCGCCAATGACGCTATCCGCGATTTTCTCATGGGCAAGAAGGAATTGGCTGAAACCGGTCCTTATGATGTAAATATTATCGGTGACTATAATATCGGCGGTGATGCCTGGGCTTCCCGCATCCTGCTGGAGGAAATCGGCCTGCGTGTTATTGCCCAATGGTCCGGTGACGGTACGATCAATGAGCTGTCAATCGCCCACAAGGCGAAGCTGAACCTGATTCACTGCCATCGCTCTATGAACTACATGGTGACCACAATGGAGAAAGCCTATGGCATCCCGTGGATGGAATATAATTTCTTCGGTCCGACTAAAACAGCCGCAAGCCTGCGGGCGATTGCTGCCCGGTTCGATGAGCATATCCAGGAGAACTGTGAGAAAGTCATTGCCAAATATGAAGCGCAAATGGAAGTCATCATCTCCAAATTCAAACCGCGCCTGCAGGGGAAAAAGGTCATGCTGCTGGTCGGCGGCTTGCGTGCCCGCCATACCATCGGAGCTTATGAAGATCTAGGCATGGAAATTGTGGCAACTGGTTATGAATTCGCTCATAAGGATGACTACGAGAAGACCTTCCCTGAACTGCCGGAAGGCACGATCATCTATGATGACCCTACAGCATATGAGCTGGAAGAACTTGCGCAGCAGCTGGATATTGATCTGATGGGTTCCGGCGTGAAGGAGAAATACGTGTATCACAAAATGGGCATCCCTTTCCGCCAGATGCATTCCTGGGATTACAGCGGTCCTTATCATGGATATGATGGCTTCAAAATATTCGCCAAGGATATGGATATGACCATCAATAGTCCGATTTGGAAATTGCTCAGACCGGGAACATCGGGATCACTCCAGAAGGAGGGAGCAGCCGTATGAAAGATAAGTTGAACATACCTGATTACAATACGTTATTTCAAACCGAACCCTATGTGTTGCAGCGCGAGGGCAAAAAGGCTTTCGAAGCTCCTTGCAGTGAAGAGGAGACCGCGGAAGCTCTGGCCTATTCCAAGTCAACGGAATATAAGGAGAAGAACTTTGCCCGCCAATCGCTGGTTGTTAATCCGCATAAGGCGTGCCAGCCGCTTGGAGCGATGATGGCTGCGCTCGGCTTCGAGAAGACGCTGCCGTTTGTACACGGCTCCCAAGGTTGTACTGCCTACTTCCGCAGCCATTTCAGCCGCCATTTTAAAGAGCCGGTACCTGCAGTCTCATCATCGATGACAGAAGACGGCGCCGTATTCGGCGGGATGGCCAACCTGATCGACGGGCTGGAGAACAGCATGGCGCTGTATAAGCCGGAAATGGTAGCTGTCTCCACCACATGTATGGCCGAGGTTATCGGCGATGACCTGCAGGCTTTTATCTCAGGAGCCCGGCAAAAGGGAGTCATCAGTGAGGAGCTTCCGGTGCCTTACGCGAACACGCCAAGCTTTGTGGGTTCACATATCACCGGGTATGACTCCATGCTGAAGTCCATTCTCAGCAACCTGTATGAACGTTCGGGTGTGGTAGCTGCTCCCGGCAGTGGAGAGGAAAGCGGCGAGAAGATTAATGTGATTCTTGGATTCGAACCATATACGGGGAATTTTGCCGAGGTCCGAAAGATCTTGAATGCTTTTGATACCCAATACACCTTCCTTGGAGACCATAGCGGTAACTTTGACTCTCCGGCAACCGGAGAATACTCCTACTATTATGGGGGTACTAAGCTTGAGGATGTGCCGAAGGCGGCGAATGCACTGGGAACCTTGTCGCTGCAGAAGTATTCCGTCAAGAAGACGCTCGAATATATTGGCGGCACCTGGAAGCAAAATGTGGTTTCGATGTCTACACCGATTGGTATTACGGGAACGGACCGGCTGGTGGATGCCATCAGCGAGCTGACCGGATTGCCCGTACCAGCCTCACTTGTGGAGGAAAGAGGCAGGGTCGTAGATGCACTGACGGACAGCCATCCATATCTGCACGGTAAACGTATTGCGCTGGTAGGCGACCCTGACCTGCTGCTTGGGCTCATTGAGTTCTGTCTGGAAACTGGAATGGAGCCAGTGCATATTATTTGCTCTAACGGAGATAACGGTTTTAAAGAAGAAGCCGAAGCGCTGCTGGCCAGCAGCGTGTACGGGGATGAAGCTACAGTGCACATCGGAAATGACTTGTGGCATATGCGTTCCCTGCTGATCGATGATCCTGTCGATCTGGCCTTCGGCAGCTCCCACTTGAAATATGCCGCCAAAGACGCCGGCGTAACACTCATCCGTGTGGGCTTCCCCATCTTTGACCGCCATCATCTGCATCGGTATCCGATCGCCGGTTATCAGGGCACGCTCAATCTGCTAACCACCATCGTCAATACAGTCCTGCAAGGTCTGGACGATGATTCCTCCGGCTTCAATCACGATCTTGTGCGCTAATCCGTCCGATCTTGTACGCTAATCTGTCTGTTCTGGAACGCTAAACGTCTATTCTGGGACGCCAATCCCGTACGTTCTTGTACGCTACCCGGTGCGAGCGGTAAAAGCACACAGTGGACAGCGCTAGCTGACATTAAGTTAAGTTAAGTTAGTTGATTTAAGTGGAGTTGAAGGAAACTACACTCTATGAAATATCTTGTCCGACATTTAACAACGGCTCTAGCTCGTTAATAAATCGTGTATATCCATACGGCCGAATGAGCCGTATGGATTGCTCGTTATCTTGAGACATTCTGCAATGAAGTCACGGAGGGGAATTTTGCAACTGGAGGAGCGTAGCGTCCGCCTTTGTTACCGGATTTCAACCGCGTGGCGGTTAAATCAAGAAATTCGGGAACAACAGCGGCCGGAGGTGCAACATTTCCTGTAGTGACGGCAATATGCAGAATTCTCACCATAAGGACCATTCAGCTACAGCGAAGGAGGGGATTATGCCAGTGGAACCCATTCGAAACGATGAGTTTGAAGCAAAAGATTGCGGGAGCCAAGCTCCTAAATCCAAGCCCTGTCCAAGACCCAAACCGGGTGAGGCGGCAGGAGGCTGCTCCTTCGACGGTGCACAGATCACCCTGCTTCCAATTATGGATGCAGCACATCTGGTACATGGCCCGATTGCCTGTGCCGGCAACAGCTGGGAGAGCCGGGGTACTCTGTCTAGCGGCCCCTCTCTCTCCCAATACGGCTTTGCTACGGACCTGAATGATACTGACATTATTTTTGGCGGAGAGAAGAAACTGAAAGAAAGCATTGATTATATTGCCGGGCGATTCGCGCCTCCGGCAATATTTGTTTATTCAACTTGTGTTACGGCGCTCATCGGCGAGGATATGGATGCTGTATGCAAGGAAGCGGCAGGACGGCTTGGTATTCCGGTGATCCCAGTCAACAGCCCGGGTTTTGTTGGGAGCAAGAATCTCGGCAACCGTCTGGCCGGCGATGCCCTGCTGCAGTATGTGATTGGCACAGGCGAACCCGAACAGGAGGTTCAGGCTGGAGTGAATCTCATCGGGGAGTATAACATCGCGGGTGAACTGTGGGATATCGAGAAGCTGATGAATGCGGCGGGAATTACGCTGATGTCTCGCATTACGGGCGATGCCAGATATAAGGAAATCACCTGGGCCCACCGCGCTAAGGTGAATATGGTTGTATGCAGCCGGGCACTGTTGGGTCTAGCTAAAGAAATGGAGTCCAGATATCAGATTCCATACTTTGAAGGATCTTTTTATGGTGCTAAAGAAACGACGTATTCGCTGCGCCAGATGGCATTTTTGATGAACGACAGGGAGATGGAACGCAGAGTGGACCGTCTGACTGAGCGTGAGGAAAGCCGGCTTAGCCATGATCTTCGCCCATACCGCAAGTTGCTGAGAGGAAAAAAGGCAGTACTGTATACCGGCGGCGTGAAAAGCTGGTCTATTATTTCTGCGCTCAAGGAGCTTGGGATTCAAGTGGTGGGCATCGGCACGAACAAAAGCACGGAGGATGACGTCCGGCGTATCGCAGACCGGATCGGTGATGATGCCGAATATATACCGGAGGGCGGAGCCAGCCGGATTCTCAAAACCGTCAAGGAGCGTAAAGCGGATATCATGATTGCCGGGGGGCGGAATATGTATGTCGCCATGAAGGAACAGATTCCGTTTGTGGATATTAATCAGGAGCGACATAAAGCTTATGCGGGTTATGAGGGACTTCTGCGTCTTGCCAAGGAATTGACTTATTCGCTGACCAATCCGATCTGGAAGCTTGCAGCCAGTCCCGCCCCATGGGATAAGGAGGTGCCCTATGACCGTTAACACACGGAACAAACCAGCTTCAATTAATCCGCTCAAAATCGGCCAGTCGCTCGGCGGCGTACTTGCACTGCAGGGCTGCTACCGGGCAATGCCGGTTATCCACGGCTCCCAGGGTTGCTCCGCATTTCCGAAAGCGCTCATGACCCGGCACTTCCGCGAGCCGATTGCCGTGCAGACCACGGCATTGCAGGAAATGGATGTTATCTTTGATGCCAACCGGAATCTGGAGGAAGCATTGAACACAGTATTAACCAAGCACCGCCCGGATATTATCGGCATCATTGGTACAGAGCTGACCGATGTGGCGGGCGTTGATTACCAGACGATGCTGAAAACATATAAAAGAGAGCGGAATCTGCGCGGCGGTCTGGCATTCTCAGTCGTGCTGCCTGATTTCCGAGGGTCGCTGGAAACCGGCTTCAGTGCTACCGTAGAGGCTATGATAGACGAATTAATTCAGCAGACCGGACACCGGGAATCGAGAATGGTAAATTCACGGCAGATTACCCTGCTGCCCGGATCCTTTCTTACCCCTGCCGATGTGATGGAGCTGAAAGAAATTATTTCAGCATTTGGTTTTGAAGTTATCGCAGTACCGGATATTTCCACATCATTGTCGGGTCATCTGCTAACCGGATTTTCACCGCTAACCCGCGGCGGAGTTCCGCTGGATTCGATGCTGCAGAGCCAGCAATCCGGATTGACCATTGCTATTGGGGGAAGTATGGAGCGCCCGGCAAGAAGGTTGCATAATGCGCTGGGCACTCCCTATAAAGTGTTCCACGGGGCAATGGGCCTTAAGGCTTCCGATGAGCTGTTCCATTTCCTGCATCAAATCAGTGGTGAGCCAGTACCACTCCGCTACCGCTGGCAACGCGAGAATCTGCTGGATAGTATGCTGGATGCCCATTTTCAATTCGCGGGCACATCGGTGGTAGCCGCGCTGGAGCCGGATCACATCTACTCTGTTTCTGCTTGGCTCGATGAACTAGGCGTAGAACAAAAGGCTTTAATCACTTCCTGCGAGACGCCAGCCGTAACAGGGATGGAGCGGGAGGTCTGGGTTGGCGACCTTGACGATGCGGAGGCTCTGGGTAAAGGTGCAGATTTATGGATTGGCAGCTCACATGGAATGGCGGGGGCGAAGCGAATCGAAGCCGCATTCATGGCGGCAGGGTTCCCGGTGTGGAATGAACTTGGGGCGTACATGACCGCTTCCATTGGTTATCGGGGATCTATGGAGTGGATCAATAAAGCAGGTAATTTACTAATACGCAGGGAGGCTGAGCACCGTGAAAATAGCATTCGCCACAGATGACGGAGTCCGGGTGAATGCCCATTTTGGGCAAAGCCCCATGTTCGCGGTCTACAATGTGACCAAAAGCGGAGGAGAACTGGTGGAGCTGCGGAGGGTTCCGCTTATACTGAACCAGGATGAAGCGGGGAAAATCGATAGCCGTCTGGAAAGTGTGGGTGATTGTACACTTGTTTTTCTGATGCAGATTGGTGCATCGGCAGCCGCAAAGGTAACCCGACGGAAGATCATGCCCGTAAAAGTGCCATTTGGCAGTCCGATTGACGATCAGGTCAAACGGCTGGTAGAAATGCTGCAGGGTAAACCGCCCATGTGGCTGGCCAAAGTGCTGCGAGCCGAAGAGGAAGGGGAGATCGCCCATGGTTGAGGAGAATGCCGCGCTGCAGGGACGTATGGTTCAGGAGGGAGCGGCGGTTAAACGTCGTACCCGGACGTCAGAGAGAGAGCCGGAGCCTGATCAAGAGCTTGCGGATGCTTTTGTTCGCCGCCTATGCAATCTACTAGATGCGGAAGATTTCCTCGGACGTTACGCCTCTCTATCACCACTGGAGAAAATCGAAAGGCTGTTTCTGGCCTCCCCGGAAGATAAGAATCAATCGGAGTTCAACTGTGCGGTCTCTCCTAAAGTGCGGGGGCAGGTGCCGATGCTATTTCAGGCCGTCGCAGGCGTCATGGAGGAGGTTAGCGGTGGGCTGATCCAGAGTACCGCCGAGATTAACAGCGAGGGTTTTGGCCGTGCGTTGCTCTATAGCGGGCATGTGATCCTTGTGCTGAAAAGCTTGCGTGCGGGGTTTCCTTTTCCGTTCACTTCCTATGACAAGGCTGTACGGTATGGAGCAGCTTGTGCACAGGAAGGGATAGCATTTCTGAAAAAGTATCGTGAGATGACCGCACTACATGGCTACTTCAGCATGGAGGGATAATCTCGGCAACAGGCACATTACAGGAGGAGAATGGGATGGAGCAGCATGCCGGAGGATTGGAGCTGGAACGTTACGCCCGGCAGCTCAGGCTGCTGGGGGAGAGCGGACAAAAGGCGTTGAAGGAAGCGACGGTGATGGTTGCCGGCATCGGCGGTCTCGGCGGTACAGCTGCCTTATATTTGGCGGCGGCAGGAATCGGCAGACTTATTCTGGCTCATGAAGGGGTCATTGTGCCTCCGGATTTGAACCGTCAGATCCTGATGGACGAGGAGCATCTGGGCATGGAACGGATGAGTACGGCAGTGCAGCATCTGAAACGCCTTAATCCGCGGGTTGAAATTGAAGGCTATAATTCGAAGATTCAATATCATAAAGCCAGACCTTGGGTGGAGAGCGCCGATATCGTTATCGACGCTCGTTATGATTTTCCGGAGAGGTATGAATTGAACCGGATATGCGTAGACACAGGAACTCCTATGGTTGAGGCGGCAATGTACGGATTCGAGATTTCGCTGACTACGTTTATTCCAGGGGTGACTCCCTGTTTGGAGTGCCTGTATCCGGATGAGAAACCGGTTTGGGAGCCGTTTGGATTTCCAGTTTTGGGAGCTACCTCCGGGATTGCGGGTTGTCTGGCCGCGCTTGAGGCCGTAAAATGGATTACAAGGGTAGGGACGACTTATGCGGGCGTAATGCATCGCTTCAACTCACTCGATTTCGCCTGCTATAGCGTCCGAATATCCCGTAATCCGAATTGCGCTTGCTGCGGAGAAGGAGGTAGACCGTGAAAAGTCTCAAGCTTTGTGACACGACACTTAGGGATGGTGAACAGGCGGCTGGAGTTTCATTCACGAGGGCAGAGAAGCTGGAAATCGCAAAGTTGCTGTCGGAGAGCGGAGTTGAGCAAGCAGAAGTTGGAATCCCCGCCATGGGGAAGAGGGAAATGGAGGATATCGCGGCAATTAACGAACTGGGTCTTCCCATGCAGATCATGACCTGGAACCGGGCCATGGCAAGCGATATCGAAAACGCCTTGAATACCGGTGTGAACTGGAGCCATATATCCATTCCAGTGTCAGAAATTCAACTGCAGGGCAAGCTGGGTCTGACTCCTGCCGAAGGTCTTCAGAAATTGCAGCGTGCAGCGGAATATGGCTTGCGGCTGGGCATGACGGTATCAATCGGAATGGAGGATTCATCCCGGGCAAGTATGGGATTTCTGGTTGAACTGGTGAATACGTTGTACAAGGAAGGAATTCGTTGGTTCCGTTATGCAGATACGGTATCTGCCCATCATCCGGGACAGATGGCACAGCGTGTGAGTACACTGCTCGGAGCCGTTCCTAATGATATCGAACTCGAAGTTCACTGCCATAATGATTTCGGCCTTTCGGTGGCGAATACGCTTAGCGGTATTGCCGCAGGTGCCACTTGGGCTAGTACGACGATCGCAGGGATAGGCGAGCGTACAGGAAATGCAGCGATGGAGGAAGTAGCTATGGCCTGGCGCCATTTATATGGCGGCGACTGTGCGGTCCGTCCAGATATGCTGAAGAAATTGGCTGATACCGTGATTGCCGCTTCGGGAAGAAGTGTCGGAGATGCCAAGCCAATTGTGGGCAAGCTCGCTTTTACCCATGAATCGGGGATTCATGTAGATGGACTGATGAAGAATACAGCCACCTATCAAACCTTCAACCCGTCAGAAGTGGGGAGGGAGCATCGTTTTGTGCTTGGCAAACACTCCGGAAGCGGCGGTGTTGCCCATGTACTGGAAGCTCAAGGCTTTGAAGTAACCCCTGATATCATAGTGAAACTGCTGGAGCGGGTCCGGGAGTATGCGGAGCTGTACAAAGTTAATGTACCTGAATCGCTGCTCGTGGAGTGGCTGTTTGAAGAACAGAATCGCAAGAGAGATGCGGGATAAGAACAGAGCAGGTATAAATGGCCTGAGAGATTAGTGCCAGGTATATAAATCACATGTAATGCGACTAAAGCTAAGGCCGGTTGTTCAGGGAAGTTCCTCTGAGCAACCGGCCTATTTGATGAGCTAAGGATCATTATTGCCCGGCTAATTGTTTCGCAGCTTCATTAAGTTCTTCTACAAATACTTGTGGTGTTGATATGCCGGAGAGGAGATTACGGTGAGACTCCATAACCTTCTGCTTGAATTGTTCATCGCCGATGTCCTGCAGCGGTGTTCCACTGGATGAGGTCATGGCACTATAGATTTCAATCAACTCTTTCTGGAGCTGAGTCTCGTTCCCTGTTAGGAACTGATCGAAGTCCTGAGCCGGAGTTCCTGCTCCTGTCTGCCATAACATCTTACTCCAGTGTTCAGGAGCAAAGAAATATTTCAGGAACTCCACGGCGGCTTCCGGATGTTTAGAAGTCCGGCTGACAGAATAACCGCCCCCGTACCAGGCTGCAATGTCGCTAGCCTTCCCCAAGTCCGAAGCCGGAAAGGCGAATGCGCCCACATTGCTGCGGAATTCCCGGGAGAAATTCTCATCCGTAGCCAGACCGGACTCCCAGGCACCCATGAAGAACATGGCCGCCTGCCCTTGGACGAACAGATTGCGCGCCGTACCGTAATCGGTGCTCAGCCAGCCGTCTGCGAACCCTCCGGCGAAAGCGAACTGCTGCATCTCCGCTGCGGCTTCTGTAAATCCGGGCGAAGTAAAGGGGATAGTCCCCGTTGCAGCGTCATCCATCCTGCCGAAGTCCCCGTTGTGGCGCTGTGCCATGAATTCGTACCAGATGGGCAGCGTCCAGCCGTCCAGACCATTAATGGCCACCGGAAGGATTCCATGATTTCGCAGCCGGACTGCGGCATCCAGCAGATCTGCGGTCGTCTTAGGGACTGTGATGCCGTTCTCAGCAAAAATCTGCTTGTTGTAATACATGACCATGAAATCGGCACTGCGCGGTAATCCGTATAATTTGCCATCCCGGCTGAAGCCTTCTATGGAACTGGTAACGAATCCATCGTCTTCAAATTCCGCACGGTCAAGCTCAAGCAGCAGATTATTGCTCAGCAGCGGATTGAGAAAGGATGGCTGTCCCCAAGCTTGTATAATATCCGGAAGCTGGTTGCTGGAAGCATACACTTTGATCTTAGTTTTATAAGGTTCGTCTTGAAGCGCCTCCACATCAATCTGGACATTAGGGTGTGACATCATATAAGCATCAATAATGTCCTGTTCGACCTTGCCAGAGCCATTGGCCCGGTCGGCCAGGGCTGTGAAGAATTTAAGCGTGATTAATTCACCAGGGACTTGATCCGGGTGTTCACCGCCAGTATTGCCAGATGTTAAATCAGTTGCATCGGCAGGTGCTAATGCGGCGGTATCGCTAGAAGTGTAGCTGCCGGGTGCCCTTGCTTCATCGCAGCCGGCCAGCCCTGCTGTTAACAGCAGAATCACCAGGAGCCGCAGTCTTTTTCCCATTCAGGCCCCCCCTTACGTTAGACTGAACTCTTTATACTCATCATACTTACTTACGGTTTACCTAAACATGTCTCATTCTTAAGAAGAACAGGGTTGTTTTTCTCATTATACTAAAAAAATTATTCCAGATATATCGATGTAAGTTATAATGGCTTTATTGACAGAACTAGGGAATTTCGCATGGGAATGTGTCTTTTACTATACATGAAGGTGGTCCTCTATGGCTCGCAGAATCCGCCCTTTAAGCCGCTACCGCCACTTGCCGCTGCAGTTTAAGCTGTTGTTCTGGTTCATTCCTCTCCTTCTTCTCACGATTGCCGCTATGGGATGGAGCTCTTACATGATTTCTTCTCAGCAAGTTGTGGACAAAATGAAGCAATCACAGGATCATCTGACCAAAAAAACCGCGGAACAGATTGATGAAATGGTCATTGATATGGTCTCTTTTTCCAACACCCTGTTTCTGGACGAAGGGGTACAGCGGCTGCTGGCCTTCCCCGAAGCACAGAATGGACCCGACGTGGTGTTCAAGACTGTAACGAATTTAATGGTTGCCGGCAATTCCATCCAGTCCATTATTCTCTACTCCCTAAAGGAACAGAATAAGGGGGCGGAGCCCTTTGCCGCCAATCAGGCAGGTCTTACTGCCGCTATGAAATTGGCCGATTTCCGTAAGACTCCATGTTATATCGATGCAATAACGGCTGCAGGCAGCTCTACCTTTAAGGTTACAGGGCAAACGGACGGGATATTTGTGGGAGAGCACTATCACAAGATCGTACTTTGCCGGGTGATTAAAAATATATATACCTTGGAGCCGGCGGGGATCGCTGTAGTTGGAGTAGATGCAAGCAAAGTCGCCAGCCAATACCTAGACAACACCCAGGACAACGTCGATATGTTCGTTCTGGACCGCGACGGGCTAATTATAACCGCCTCCAACCAGGATTGGATTGGCAAAAAAGATATTGATCTGCCGTATTTTGTAGACAGCGACCGGGCAGTAGGCACTAAAGAACGGCTGGTATCGAATATTGATCATGACCAGTGGATTGTATCGTATCTGCAGTCTCCGACAACAGGCTGGTATGTGGTAGTGGTTCATTCCAAAGCTCAACTGGTTAAGGAACTGGGACAAATTCTTCAGGTTACAGTCACCATTGCTTTTATTTGTCTGGCCCTCAGTGTAATGGTTACCTGGCTTGCAGCGCTGGCGATTACGAAACCGGTGAAGAAGCTATCACGCTCTATGCGCAGACTGCAGACAGGGGATTTCTCGCAGCGGGTATTTTTTGAAGGCAATGATGAAATCGGGCTGCTCGGGCACGGATACAACCTGATGGTGCAGCGGATTGATTCACTGATCAAAGATGTATACGCTTCCAGGTTGAAGCAGAAGGAGGCGGAGCTGAAGACGCTGCAGGCGCAGATCCGGCCGCATTTTTTGTATAACACGCTGAATACCATCTGCTGGGAGGCAGAGAAGAAAGGAGATAAAGAGATTGCCGATATGGTCTACTCCCTATCCCAGGTATTCCGGCTCAGCCTCAATGACGGGCGGGATTCTTATACGCTGGCGCAGGAAATGGAGCTGGTCACCAATTATTTATTCCTGCAAAAGAACCGGTTCCGCGGAAGGTTTCAGTTCGAGATCTCACTGGAGGAAGGGGTTAGAGATTATATTGTGCCCAAGCTGCTGCTGCAGCCTCTGGCCGAGAATGCTGTCATTCACGGCATGGAGCCTTTGCACGAAAATGGCGGATTCATAGCGGTGCATGCGTACCGTCGGGACCGCAGAATCATGCTTGAAGTGCAGGATAACGGCATTGGTATTGAGCCGGATAAGCTCCGGGAGATTCAACAAAATCTGGCTAAGCCAGATAAGCTTGACGTTCAGGAAGGCGTAGGCCGTCCGGGATTCGCACTGGCGAATGTGAAGGAACGGCTGGAGCTATATTTTACAGAAGCCTCATTTGAGATTGAAAGTACGCAAGGCACAGGCACACGAATCATTATTCAAATCGCTGTGGAGGGGCCGTGAACATGAAGCTGAAGCTGATGATTGCCGAAGATGAAGCAGCAATTCGTGAGGGTATCGTGCAAATGGTGGACTGGAAGGCGCATCAAATTGATGTCATCGGTGAAGCGGGCAACGGTAAGGAAGCGCTGGCCCTTATGGACAGGCAGGAGCCGGATCTGCTGTTGACCGATATACGCATGCCGCTGATGAACGGACTGGAGCTGATTGAAGCTGCGCGTCTCCGGGGATACGAGTTCCATACTATTGTGCTGTCGGGTTATGACGAATTCTCTTATGCCAAGAAGGCGATTTCCCTTGGAGTACTCGACTATATTCTAAAACCGTGCCGCCCTGAAGAAATTCTGAGCACCGTACTTAAAGCCAAAAAGGTCATTGAAGCTCAACGCAGCCTTGAATTTGAACAGCATATACGCGAACGCTCTTGGCATAAAAATGCCCCATTGCTCAAAAGCCAAGTGCTTTCACAATGGATTCATCATCCGCCCGTCCCCCTGGAACGGAGGGAGGAGCTCATATCAGAGTTATCGATGGCAATTACTGCTGAAGGGCCGCAAATCGGGTTGGTCAGCTTTGATCCGGAGTCCTCTGCGTGGCAGGGAAGCGGACAGGACTTCGTCCTTTTGCGTTATGCCGCGCTTAATATTATCAGCGAGACGCTGGCACCCGTATATGAGGGAAGAGTGGAGATTTTTCATGACGGTAATTATCTGCTCTGGATCGGCAGCGGGTCCCCGGACAGCAGTTCACATACGGATTTTGTTGCACCCGATCATTTGAAAGAGCAATTGGTACAACTCCAGCACAATCTGGAGACCTATCTGAAGCATTCCATCAGCATTGCCGTCGGCTCTTGCCATCCGGATATTTCGGTGGTGCATCTTTCTTATAAGGAGGCCAGTCAGGCTCTGGAATCCAGATTTTTGAACGGAAAAGGCGTGTACCTCTACTCAGAGGACGGCAGGAAACAGGTAGCTGAGGCCTCCATGGACGGAATTATGAATGACCCGGAACTCAATGAACTTGAGGATGAGATGCTTTCAGCTGTTGCGGAAGGAGGTTATGAGCGGGCGCTGGATCTGCTGGAGCGTTGGCTCGATATTTTCCGGGGGAACCCTTGGAGCCACAAGCAAGAGGTGAATATCCGGGCTACGGCATTTGTCGTCAGGCTGAAGCGGCTGATGCAGGAGAAGCAGGTGGATGAATTCGAATGGAAGCAGCATATCGTCAATTGGATAGAGCAGGCTCCACAGGTGGAGACTCTGGAAGAGCTGTCGACCATCCTGAATAAAATCATGCAAAATGTCGTGGCGGCGTTCTCCAAGCATCGTCCCCTGCACCGTACTGTGATCACCGCACTTGATGTCATCCATCAGAAATACAATACCAATCTAACTTTGGAGTTTGTCGCAAAGGAAGCATTTGTGTCCAATACGTATTTAAGCTCGCTGTTCCGCCAGGAGCTCGGGATTAATTTCCTCGACTATCTCCATCAGTTCCGGGTTGAGGAAGCCAAGAAGCTCCTGCGCCTCAATTTAAAGATCTATGCCGTTGCCAGACTGGTGGGTTACGGGGAGGAACGCCATTTCAGTGCGACCTTCAAGAAATGGACCGGCCTTACACCCTCACAATATCAGAAGGGGCTGGAGAATTAGAGCTGCATGAAATCTGTGTTATTGCTTCCCTCAGGAATGGTTAAGATATATTAATATGTCCGGGACAACTATTCCTAGAACCAGGAGGCAACGACATGAACCCCAAGTGGTGGAAAGAAAGCGTTGTGTATCAGATCTATCCAATCAGCTTCAAGGACAGTAACGGTGACGGAATTGGCGATCTTCGGGGGATTATCTCGAAGCTGGATTACCTGCAGGATTTGGGTGTGAATGTAATCTGGGTCTGCCCGATCTACAAATCTCCTAATCACGACAATGGATATGATATCAGCGATTATTGTGACATTATGAATGAATTCGGAACGATGGAGGATTTCGACCGACTGCTGGCAGATATGCATTCACGCGGAATGAAGCTGATGATGGATCTGGTACTGAACCATACCTCTCACCAGCATCCCTGGTTTATCGAATCCCGGAAGTCGAAGGACAACCCTAAACGAGATTATTATATATGGCGAACAGGCAGAAATGGCGGTCCGCCAAACAATTGGGAATCGTATTTCAGCGGTTCGGTCTGGGAGCTTGATCCGGAGACGGATGAATATTATCTTCATCTGTATTCCAGATTTCAGCCTGACCTGAACTGGGAGAATGCGGAGGTCATCGATAAACTTCATGAAATGGTGCAGTGGTGGCTGAAAAAAGGGGTGGACGGCTTCCGCTTCGATGCTATCGCCCATATTGTCAAAACCGAAGGGTATCCGGATGCCCTTAATCCGAATGGCGCTCCTACTGTGAGAGCCTATGAAATGTTCTCGAATCTGGAGAATGTGCACACGCTGCTGCAGAATCTGTATGATAAAGTACTCTATTATTATGACATTATGACGGTCGGCGAGACCTCGGGACTGGGGCCGGAGCAGGCACTGGATTATGTGGGGGACGGGCGTCGGGAGCTGAATATGACGTTCCAGTTCGAGCACATGTTCCTGGATGCCGCTTCGGCAGGCAGCGGAAAATGGGATGTCGTACCCTGGAGTCTGCTGGAGCTGAAGAAGATCATCACGAATTGGCAGACGGTTCTGCATAACCGGGGCTGGAACGCCAATTACCTGTGCAATCATGACCAGCCGCGATCGGTGTCGCGGTTTGGAGACGATCTATACTACCGGATTCCGGCGGCTAAAATGCTGGCAACCTTCGTTCATATGCTTGAAGGCACGCCTTATATTTATCAAGGGGAAGAAATCGGCATGACCAACGTCGCTTTTGATTCCATTGATGATTACCGGGACGTGGAGACCTTGAATTATTATGAAGAGAAACGCCGGAACGGCGTTCCCGAAGAGCAGATCATGGCGGCAATTCATAAAAAAAGCAGGGATAACGCCCGTACCCCGATGCAGTGGGATAGCAGCCATGAAGGCGGGTTTACCACGGGTGTTCCCTGGATCAGAGTTAACTCCAATTATATAGAGATTAATGCGGCGGATGCGGTTAAGAACCCGGATTCTATCTATCACTATTATAAGAAGCTCATAGAATTACGCAAAAAACATAAGGTTGTGGTATACGGTGAATATGCGCTGTTACTCCCGGACCATGAGGAGATTTATGCGTTCAGCCGGACACTTGAGGATCAGCGGCTGCTGGTGATCCTCAACTTCTTCGGGCATGAACCGGTATTTGAAATGCCAGTGGAGGAGCTGGCCCTCACACATATGGAGCTGCTCATCTCGAACTACGAGCCGTCCAAGGATCGGGAAATAGGCCCCGGACAGTTCAAGCTCCGTCCTTATGAAGCAAGAGTATATCTGCACAAGCTAACTTAATTGCCCCCGGTTCAGGTTCCACAAACGCACCTGTATCTGTGGCCCCGGCCGGCCGGAAGTTTCGGGTTGGCCTTTTTTTTGGTCCTGAAAGGGGGTACAATAAGCGTTATATTTATTCACATCGAGCGATGAGATAGAGTGATGGGCAGACCAATGTCCATGGAAGGAGAGAAGACATGGGCGAGTGGTATGAGGATAGCTTTGGAGAAGATTACCTCATTGTATATAGACACCGGGATTTCGGGGGAGCACGTCGGGAAGTGGATAAAATGATTGTCTGGCTTAATCTGCCGTGCGGAGCTAAAGTACTGGATCTGTGCTGCGGTATGGGCCGCCATTCGCTGGTGCTTGCGGAAGCAGGATACGAAGTGACCGGAGTGGATCTCTCGGAGCCGTTACTGCGGGAAGCGCGCGCTCAAGAGGGGGCTGGAGCCGTTACCTGGCTTCGCTCCGATATGAGATGTTTGTCGCTTGATGGAGGCTTCGATGCGGTCGTCAATCTATTCACCTCATTCGGATATTTTGAAGAAGATGAGGAGCAGCTCAAGGTGCTGCGTGAAATTAGACGAATGCTGAAACCGGGAGGCAAATTCATTATTGATTTTCTGAATCCGGGATATGTAATTCGAAACCTCGTACCTCATTCGAGCCGTGAAGACAGTGATAATCTGATTGATGAGCAGCGCCGGATCGAGGATGGTTATGTGAAGAAAGACATTACTTTGACTTCTAAAGCCGACGGAACTCCCCGTTGCTATCAGGAACGTGTGAAGCTGTATTCATTAGACGCATTCCGGGCAATGCTCGCCGAAGCGGGTCTTCAATTGGATATGGTCCATGGCAATTATGATGAAGACACCTATCACGAGGAGACTTCAACCCGCATGATTTTTGTTGGAGTTAGACCTGTATGAGAGGATTCCATAGAGAGAGTGAACAGCATCAGAGCTTAAGAAGAGCGGAGATTACAAAGTGGGAAGGAAATCTGATCCGGGTATCTGTCCCCATGCAGCCGCCGCTGCGCCGGGTGAACAGTTATATATTGCCGGATCAAAACGGCCGGTTGAGCATTGTGGATCCCGGCCCTCGTTCCTTAGAATCAGAGTTGGCCTGGGAGGGAGCGCTTGAAGAGCTCGGGTATTCATGGAGTTCAATCAGCGGTATCGTGGTTACCCACCATCACCCCGACCATTACGGTCTTGCCGGGTGGATGCAGTCCAAGACGGGCTGCAGGGTTTGGATGTCGGAACGTGCGTATGCCGAGACGCAGCTTATGTGGGGAGAGGCAGGGGGGATGAACAAGGCTCTGCCGGACTTTTTCGTCCAGCATGGTCTCCCAGATTCCCTGGTGCCGGAGATGAAGGAGCATATGGACAGCTTCTTGACGCAGGTATCACCACACGCAGAGGTCAGCTATGTGAATACAAGCGCTCCCTTCATTATGGGAGGGAGGGATTGGATTCCGGTTGAAACAGGTGGCCATGCACCGGGGCATCTGTCTTTTTACCAAAGGGACAGCGGCCAGATCTTGTGCGGAGATGCTGTATTGCCGATCATTTCTCCGAATGTCAGCCTGCTGCCGGGCAGCGATCCGCAGCCCCTGCTGACATTTATCGAGAGCCTGCACAAGCTGTCGGAGTATAAGACAAGGATGGCTTTTGCGGGTCATCTGGATCCCTTCGAAGGATTTAACAGCCGGATTCATGAGCTGCTCCGCCATCACGAGGAACGTCTGGAAGAAGCCGAATCGTTGCTGCTTTTGGGTCCGCTCAACGGTTACGGGCTGTGCAGCCAGCTGTTCCGCAGCCGGGTGACTTCACTTCATCAGTTGCGCTTCGCACTCAGTGAAACACTGGCGCATCTGAAAGAGCTGGTACGCCGCGGGCGTGCAGTCGAATATGATGAAGACGGCAAGATATGGTATCGGTTGATTTGAACGAAAGAAACCTCCCGGATTGAGGCAGCTTTAGCTTGCCTGCTGTTCCTGGGAGGTTTCTGCGTTAATCCGTTAGGTATACATGGTTGTAAAAGTCTATTCCAGAGGTTCGGTAAGAATGATGCCCGGCTTGGCAGCTTCCTCGATGTCCTCCGGCATATGAGGCTCCCCAAGCTCCTTCTCGCGCTCCGCCTGCTTGCGGTGGGCAATCCGGCTGCTGGCCGAGGCGGCTACAGCTCCGACAATATCATCGAGAAAGGTATGAATCTCCCCTGTGCTCTTATTATTCAGGCGCTCAAGAACCCCTGGTTTAAGTTTGTCCACATACCCGTAATTGGTGAAACCTATACTTCCATAGACATTTACAATCGAGAAGGCGAGAATCTCGTCAACCCCATATAGTCCCTCGTCATTCTCAATCATATCCTGCAGTGGCGGGAAGAGCTTACCTTCTTCAGCCAGAATATCCAGCTGGATACCGGTCAGCACCGCATTTTGCACTTCTCTCTTGCTCAGTACCATTTCTACGTTATGAACACATTCTTCCATGGTTAAGTTGGGATAATACTTCTTCTGCAGCAGCATAACGAGCTCTGCGATTTCGAGTATGGTTACCCCCCGCTTCTGCAGCCAGTTTTTCGTTGCCGCTGCGACAGCTTTACTGTTCAGACTGTAGGGCATTTTTGCGTCGGCCATGTTCAGTCCCTCCATAAATAAGTCGTTAGTCTACTATCATTTCCAGCGGAGTCCTTCTGAATCCCCGCCGGTACAGAAATTGTACTGTAACCGCTTACAATTGTCCACCTGCCAAACTTTTAGGATAAGCTGTTGTTATTTTTTGCAGAGGGGGCTCGTATACATAGCAGTACAAATGCCATTTAACCTCTGAAAGGGGCAATAATCATGACACATCTGCACAAGATTCGCGGGATATCCGCAGCCTGTCTGCTGGCTGTTCCGCTGGCTTTATCCGGCTGCGACTGGTTCGGATCGGAGGAATCCGCCGTAGTGGATCCCCCGCCAAGCGGGGTGGAGGCACAAATGCTGGAAATGAGTGGGGATCCGCTGGATTCCGGCGTGTTTGGTCCGGTAACACTGGATGGAACAGAGACGGATGCGGCTAAAGCGCCTACTGCAGTAAACACCGCGTCTTCATCCCGGACAACCGTCTATCTGGAGGACGGCAATGGCCTGCTTGCTCCTGTATCCCTTAGTATCCCTTCAGGTAAAAAAGCTGCCCTGCTAAAAGATTCACTTACCCTGCTGGTTGACAAAGGTGCCTATGCCTCGTCGATTCCTTCAGGCTTTCAGGGAGTTCTTCCTGCCGGGACGGTTGTTCAGAACGTTACACTTGATAAAGAACAAGGTCTTGCGGTTGTTGAGTTTAACGCCAAGTTCGCTGACTATGATCCTGCGGATGAACGTAAGTTGCTGGAGGCTATAACCTGGACCCTTACCGGGCAGGAAGGCATTCAGGGCGTACAGCTATGGGTTGACGGCAAGAAACTGACTGAAATGCCGTTAAAAGGTACCCCGCTGGATCGCCCGCTGTCGCGAAGCATGGGTATTAACCTGCCGAGGAATGGGATGACGGCCATGAATTCCAGTGCAGTTACGGTCTATTTCTCTGCTGCTTCTCCCGATGGCATCCAATATTATGTACCTGTGACACGGTTTGTTCCGCCAGGGCAGGATTCGGTAAAAGCGGCCTTGAATGAGCTGCTCACCGGACCTGAATCCGCGAAGGGCCTGCAAATGGTGATGACGGAGGATACAGTGCTTGACTCTGTGGAAGCCGGACAGAACGGAGTGATAACGGTCTCCATCAAGGACGACATGTTCGAGGACGGCGACAAGATTCCGGTGGATATGCTTGAATCCGTGGTCCTGACCGTTGCGCAGAACAGCAAAGATTCATTAGTGCAAATCCGAATGAACGGCAAGGAAGCGGTCACCGGAAGCAATAATGTGGATTATGGAAAGCCAGTATCTGCACCAGAATATATAAATGAAATGCCGATGTAGAATTCGGTCAAAAAGATGCTTTCTTGCCTGCTCTTTGGTAGAATAAAGGTTGCTTTAAATGAGCTGACGTAGGAGGCAGAAAAGATGAGAACAAACGGGCGGAATGACGACCAGCTACGGTCATTGACGATAACAACCCAAACGAATAAATATGCTGAAGGATCCGTAATCATTGAGATGGGCGATACCAAGGTGATTTGCACGGCAACCGTGGATGAGAAGGTTCCGCCGTTTCTTAAAGGACAGGGGAAAGGCTGGGTAACGGCCGAATATTCGATGCTTCCCCGGGCCACCCAAACACGCAACCAGCGTGAAGCCGCGCGCGGCAAGCTGACAGGGCGGACGATGGAAATCCAGCGTCTAATCGGACGGGCGCTCCGTTCTGTGGTGAATCTGCATGCACTGGGCGAGCGGAGCATTACGCTCGACTGCGACGTCATTCAGGCGGACGGAGGTACGCGGACGGCTTCGATTACAGGTGCTTTTGTAGCGATGGCATTTGCCATTAACAAAATCGCCCTGCAGCACAAGCTTGCCGTGTTTCCGATAACAGACTACCTGGCAGCCATTAGTGTAGGCGTGGTAGGCGATAAAGCACTGCTTGATTTGAATTACGAAGAAGATTCCAAAGCCAAGGTTGATATGAACGTAGTCATGACTGGCGGAGGCGCTTTTGTTGAGTTGCAAGGAACCGGAGAAGAGAGACCTTTCACGCGCCAGGAGCTGGATCAGCTGCTTGGGCTTGGCGAGAAAGGGATCTATGAACTGATTGAGGCTCAGAAGGAAGCCTTAGGGGCTATTGCCCTCAAAATTCCAAGCGGCCAGCCGGGCCAAGTGGTCTAAGATGGAGTCCGCCGGCGGAATTCTCATTGTTGCGACGAAGAACCAGGGGAAAGTACGTGAATTTCAGCATGCCTTTGCACCCCTTGGACTGACGGTCCAAAGCATGTTCGATTATCCGAACCTGCCGGATGTTGTGGAGGACGGGGGTACTTTTGCGGAGAATGCACGGAAGAAATCGAAAGCTGTAGCCGATGCGCTGGGGCTTCCGGTTCTCGCAGACGATTCCGGACTTTGTGTAGATGCACTGGACGGCCGACCGGGTGTCTATTCGGCCAGATATGCCGGGGAATCGGCTGGCGATGAAGCCAATAACCTGAAGCTGCTGGATGAACTGGAGCGGTTGAAGCAGGGTGAGGATACAGGCCAGCCTCTGCTGAGCACGGCCCGGTTCGTATGTGCTTTATCACTCTACGATCCAACGACCAACCGGGAGTGGACTGCGGAGGGCAAGGTAGAAGGCTGGATCACGTCTGAGCCTGCCGGTGGTGGAGGTTTTGGTTATGACCCGCTGTTCTACCTGCCGGATTACGGCAAAACCATGGCTGAGCTTACCATGTCAGAGAAGCAGGAGATCAGCCATCGCGGCACTGCGCTGCGGCTGTTGACAGAGAAATTATCCTCCGGGTATGTACCGCCTGGACAAATATGAAATGGAATAACTAACGGAGAAGAAGCTTGCAGAATAGGCGTGTGCCTGAATCCTGCAGGCTTTTTTTCATAATGCAGCTCCTTGTGAACCGGTCTCTGTTGATGAGAAGGACAGCGAAGCGATTTCTTCCTCAGGATCATAAAACTTTTGCAACGCATTGCCGTTTATTTCGTTATAGTAGTATATAGCGGAAGGGGTGGGTTCACCGATGGTTGTCTGGGTATTCTGGTTGATTGCAGCCGGTGTCCTGTTTGTTGTAGAAATGATGACGCTTACGTTCTATCTGCTGTGGCTGTGTATTGGTGCTTTGACTGCGGCTCTGATATCCCTGATATTTCCGGATGCATTCTTGCTGCAGGTTGTCTTAGGCTCATTGGTTGCTTTAGGGCTCACTTTGTTCTCGAAGCCGCTGGTCGAGCGGTTCCGCACATCACGCGGATTCAAGGACATAGGAACTGAGATCGTCGGCCGGCAAGGTGTGGTGGTGGAGCCAATCGAGTTGGGCCAATACGGGCAGGTGAAGGTTGGCGGAGACACATGGAGTGCAACATCACTTCAAGCATTTGGCAAAGGTGAAATTGTTAGGGTTGTGAGAAGAAGCAGCACCATTATTGAAGTAGAACGATGGGGGGAAACAAATTAATGCAATGGCCTATTATTGCGGTTGTACTTATCGTAGTCGTCGTATTCGTAGCTTTAACAGTCAAAATTGTACCGCAGCAGCGCGTTGGGGTTGTGGAACGTCTCGGTAAATTTCACCGTCTGCTCACACCGGGTCTTAATATTCTAATTCCAATCATCGACCATGTCCGGACGTATCACGATCTGCGTATTCAACAGGCGAACGTGCCTCCGCAAACGGTAATTACCAAGGATAACGTACAGGTGCAGATCGACACGATCATCTTCTATCAGGTTGTAGGACCGGAAGAAGCCACATACGGCATTTCCGATTATGTATACGGGGTACGGAACATTTCAACGGCCACCATGCGGCAAATTATCGGTAAGCTGGAGCTGGATGAAACCTTGTCCGGACGTGAAAAAATTTCCGCTGATATCCGCCTTGCGCTTGATGAAGCTACCGAGAAGTGGGGCGTACGGATTGAACGGGTGGAAGTCATCGACATCAAACCACCGGTAGATATCCAGGAAGCCATGGATAAACAGATGAAAGCAGAACGCAGCAAACGGGCAATCGTCCTGGAAGCGGAAGCTGCCAAACAGGATATGATCCTGCGTGCGGAAGGCGACAAGCAGAGCAAGATTCTGAAGGCGGAAGGTGACAAGGAAGCACGTATCCGTCAGGCGGAAGGTCTGCGTCAGGCTCAAGAGCTGGAAGCACTAGGTCAGGCCAAAGCGATTCAGGCTGTAGCTGAGGCTGAGAAAATCCGTATCGGATTGATCAGTTCTGCAGGGCTGGATGAGCGGACACTGGCTTATCAATCCTTCGAAGCGCTGGGAGAAATCGCAAAAGGTCCAGCCAACAAAATCTTCCTGCCAACCAGTGCAGTCGAAACTTTGGGAAGTCTGGGTGCGATCGCCGAAATTTTCAAAGCCAGCAAGGATGGCAAGTAAAAAGCTATTGTACAATTGCAGCGTATTCCGTTAAAGTAAATAACACAACGATTAAGGCTTACGAAGCCGTTTTGTTTGTGATCATATCTGCAAGGCGAAAGTTGATATAACAAAGCGGATTTACATAACCCAATGAAGCAGATGCTTACGAAGCGAGTTTTGCTTCGCAAAACTTAAAGCACATGCTTACGAAGCAAGTTTTGCTTCGCAAAACTTTTAGGAGGTTTGAATAACGTGACTCAAAAACAAATATCCCCCCTTGTAGAGGCTTTGGGGCTGGAGCCGCATATTGAAGGCGGCTGGTACAAACGACTATGGAAATCTTCCTTCGACATCCCGCAGGAGGTGCTTGGCGGCAAGTATTCCGGAGTCCGGGCATCGGCTTCCTCGATCTACTTCCTTCTGCACGCCGATGAAGCTTCTGAATGGCATACAGTGCTCTCCGATGAGATCTGGCTGTGGCATTCCGGAAGCCCGATTGTGCTCAGCCTTGGCGGGAGCGGGGACCAGCCTGAAGATGTGCAAGAGGTTATACTGGGTCTGGATGTCGCTTCCGGCCAGCAGCCACAGGTGGTAGTTCCTGCGGGAGTATGGCAGGCCGCGCGTCCACTCGGCGAAGAGCCTGTGCTTGTCTCCTGTATCGTATCCCCGGAATTCCATTTTGACGATTTCAAAATGATTGAGAAATAAGAAATGACAAAGTCCCGCAATCCATTTAGGTGGATTGTCGGGACTTTCTTTGCTTTTTGGTAACGGTGGAATGATCTGATATACTTAATTTTGGGTAAGCTTATCCAAATCAGATAGGGTTGGAGGGTATAACGATGACTCAATTGAACGGACCATTTTCAGGAGGACCTACACTGAATGACGGCGTTACGATGCCATGGCTAGGTCTTGGAGTATGGCAGACTAAAGACGGAGATGAAGTAATTCATGCGGTTAAAGCAGCAGTGGAAACCGGATACCGAAGTATCGATACCGCAGCCGGGTACAATAACGAAGATGGGGTTGGACAAGCTATCCGTGAATGTGGAGTTCCGCGGGATGAGTTGTTTATAACGACGAAAGTCCGCAACCCCGATCAGGGTTATGAATCTACGCTACAGGCATTTGAAGTCAGCCGGCGCAAGCTTGGGCTGGATGTTATCGATCTTTACCTCATCCATTGGCCGGTGAAGGGCAAATACCTGGATACCTGGAAGGCGCTAATTCATCTACAAAAGGAAGGGTATATCAAATCCGTCGGCGTGAGCAATTTTCAAGTTCATCATCTGAAGGATATTATTGAGGATACAGGCGTAGTACCTGCGGTGAACCAGGTGGAGTTCCACCCACTGTTGACGCAGCGTGAGCTTTTAGCATACTGCCGTAAGCAAGGGGTTCAGCTTGAAGCATGGAGTCCGCTCATGCAGGGCCACCTGGATCTGCCGCTTCTGTCAGAGCTGGCTGCCAAATACAACCGGACCCCGGCACAAATTGTACTCCGGTGGGATCTGCAGCAGGGTATAATCACGATCCCGAAATCGGTACATGCCGAGCGCATCGCTGAGAACGCAGGAATCTTTGACTTCACGCTTAGTGATGAGGATGTAAAAGCCATTGAAGATCTGAACCAAAACCATCGTTTTGGCCCGGATCCGGATAACTTTAACTTTTGATTAATAGAGCCCCGTTCCGCCGAAATGATGTTTTCGGCAGGACGGGGCTTTTGTGTGAAATAGGGATTAATGAGCAAGTTAGCTCTGAAAATCCTTTTGGGTAAGGCAAATGGGGTGAAGCAGGTAGAATGAAGGGGAGAGATACCGCTGAGTAAGGCAAAAGAGCCAATTCAAGCGGAATCACCGGTAGAAATACCGCTGAATATCAGCTACTACCTCTTAGGAGGATTCTTGCGTCTGCCCAAAGTCCGCATCAGCAGGATGCCATGCACAATGACCAGCATGCTGCACACCATCGCCATTACTTCGGCGGCCTGATCGCTTGCGGTGAGCAGGTCGAAGATACCATGCCACACAATAACGGGAATAATACTCCACTTGCTGCCAGCGCAAATCCAGGCCAGCACCACCGAACCGTAGGTCAGACTGATCGCCCAGCCCAGTACGCCAAATCCCATGCCAAGATAGCTTTCATTGAACCAGAACGCAGGCAGATGCCAAGCCATCCAGATTACAGCAACGATCAACGCCGAGGTGAAGAGAGAGTAGCGTCTATGGAGTTCGGGAAGCAAAAAGCCGCGCCAACCGCTTTCCTCCCCTATGCCAAAGGTTAACATCCATACGAGAGAGGTCATCCATAGATTAAAACTTGGTGGAAGATCGGAGGTCAATCCGAACTGGTTCATATCCGGCCAACTGCCGGTAATGAACATATGCGCCACGATGGCGATGCCGCCGTAAGACAGGGGAAGAAGGAAGGCGAGCAGAAGCCATTTTTTCGGAAAAGCAAATGAAAAGAGCGTCCTCAGCCAAGCTCTAACGCCTGCTCCACCTGGTCTCAACCTGGTGATAATTGCTCCAAGCAGCGGCCCAAATGATCCCAGATAGAACTGCCCCGGCAGCACCGAAAGGCCGGCATCCCACTGCCGGTTAAGCAGCAGCGGAAGCCAGCACAGCCATGTGAAACCGAAGGTTACAGCAATAAACAGGATCAGATTGCTTCTATACCGATTATTAGTACTGACATTGATTTTCATTCCGGAGAAACTCCTTCACATATAGATAGTTCCTCTCTTAGTTGTAGAGGATTTATCTCCCGAAGGATGTGGGGAATATCACGGATCTCTTTCAGCGGATACTCACATTGTATGACCGAAGCCACAGGTTGACCTGAGACAGATAAGCGAACAGCTGCGGGCCTGACATTAGCTGCCCGAACCAGGGCAGATTACTGGAAGACTCCGGGGACGCAGCGATCTCGCGGATTTTGGCAGCATCAATTAGAGGTAGAATCGGCGAGCTCGCATCATCGAGTATGTTCAGCATTTGCTCGCGTACGGCGTTCAAATAAGCAGGATTATGCGTTTTGGGATAAGGGCTTTTTTTGCGATACAGCACATCATCCGGCAGAACGCCTTCAAGGGCTTTGCGCAGGATGCCTTTTTCGCGGTTGCCTGTCGTTTTGATCTCCCAGGGAATATTCCAGACATATTGTACAAGTCGGTGATCGCAATATGGCACACGTACCTCAAGCCCGACGCCCATACTCATACGGTCTTTACGATCCAGCAGTGTCGGCATAAAACGGGTGATATTCAGGTAGGACATGACGCGCATCTGCTCCTGCTTCCCGGTTTCGCCAGCAAGCTTAGGCACCTCGGCTACGGCATCACTGTACCGGTCTCCCAAGTATTCCAGCGGCCGGATCCATTCATTGATCTCCGGAGATAGCAGTCCTGCCCGCATTTTAGGTGCTACCGACCACGGGAAGGTTCCCGAGGAGAGCATATCCTCACGGTGGAACCAGGGATATCCGCCAAAGATCTCGTCAGCGGCTTCGCCTGAAATGGCGACCGTGGCCTCTTTTTTAATCTCCCGGCAAAATAAATAAAGCGAAGAATCCACATCCGTCATACCGGGCAAGTCGCGTGAATACAGTGCGTTATCTAAAGCCGCAACGAGTTCCGGGGTATCGAAATCCACATAGTGGTGGTTCGTATTCAGTTCATCAACCATCCGTTTAATCCACGGGCCGTCTGCGCCGGGCTGGAAGGAATGGCTTTTGAAATGCTTGTCGTTGTCGACGTAATCAACAGAGAAGGTATCTACACGTCCCTGTCCTGTCCGTTTATAATAATCAACCGCCAGAGCAGTTAGTGCACTGGAATCCAGCCCTCCGGACAAAAGCGAGCAGACCGGAACATCCGAAACCAGCTGGCGCTCGAGAGTATCTTGAAGGAGTTCACGTACTTTCGCTGCGGTCTCTTCAACGGTATCGGTATGGGTATTGCTTTCAAGCTTCCAATACGCATACGACCGCAGGCCCTCCCGGCTGTAAATCATGGCATGACCCGGGCGCAGCTCCAGCATGTTCTTGTATACTCCATGCCCCGGTGTACGCGCTGGTCCAATGATGAAGATTTCAGCCAGACCTTCCGGCCCGACAGCCGGTTCAACCTTCGGATGCTGCAGTAAAGCTTTAGGTTCGGAGCCAAATATAAATACATCATCTACCTGACTGTAGAACAGCGGTTTGACCCCCAGCCGGTCGCGGGCAAAAAAGACATGATCCCGTTGGCCGTCCCAAATGGCAAAAGCGAAGATACCGTTCATCTTCTCTACCGATTCCGGCCCCCATTCGATGTAAGCATGAAGCAGTACCTCGGTGTCACATTCCGTCCGGAAGTGATGCCCGCGCTGTACTAATTCTTTTTTTAGTTCAGGAGCATTATAGAGCTCACCGTTATATACAATTGCGTATACATTCTCCTCATGGCGGGTAATCATGGGTTGAGCACCGTTCTCGGGATCAATAACGCTAAGTCGGCGATGTCCAAAAGCACAAGGACCTGATATCCAGGTTCCTGCTGCATCGGGACCGCGGTTGGCCAGGGTTTCGGTCATTCTCACGAGCAGCTGTGAATGCTGTGTCAAGTCCCCGCGCCACTGGATAAATCCGGTTATTCCGCACATGATGGTTCATCCTCTCTTTGTGTGCGATTGTTGTCCTTGCTTTTTTGCCAAGTAATACAGATATATGCCGAAGGAAGGCATAAAATGTATGTCCTTATCCGAACACTAGGGGGTAGTGATTTTTGCAGAAGGGATGGATGACAAGTGTATTACATTAAGGATGCCAAAATCCGCAGAATGCTGGACTTCGATGGTGCACCATGTGCCGAGGTGGGTGTTTTGCCTGGTGCGGTGAGCGATTCGCCGCTTTTGGTATATATCGTGGAGGACCGGCGTGAAGAGGGATTTGAGATTGTCCGCATATTGACCAATGATGCCGACATCACATCGGACTGGTTTGACAACAATATGCATCAGGCGTTTGAGGATGTGACGGTTAGCGCATTTGAGGGTAGCCCTATTATGACGCCGGAGGATGAGCGGTCCAAGTTCCAGCGGGAACTGCTGATTTATGGCAATCTGAAAAAAGAGCTGGAGGCGCATTTCAGGCGGTATCCTTGATGGATATCGCCTTAATTCTGAACGTTCCTCTTGAGTAAAGTGCCACCTCTACCCAAAATATTCATCTGCAGTCTTGAAATATTCGCTCAATCGGTTATAATATATAACGTTGCCTTAAATCCATAAATCATGTCCCGGTAGCTCAGCCGGATAGAGCATGCGCCTTCTAAGCGCACGGTCGGGGGTTCGAATCCCTTCCGGGACGTCACACAAAGCCTTCCTTTCGGAAGGCTTTTGTGCGTTCCGGGGGAGAGAACCCCCGTTGGGTTCGTTGGAGCATACGCTACGTTAGCAACTACTTCGCAATCCGCCCGAAAGGGCGGTATCCCTTCCGGGACGTCACACAAAAGCCTTCCTTTCGGAAGGCTTTTGTGCGTTCCGGGGGAGAGAACCCCCGCGGGTTCGTTGGAGCATAAGCATCGTTAGCAACTACTTCGCAATCCGCCCGAAAGGGCGGTATCCCTTCCGGGACGTCACACAAAGCCTTCCTTTCGGAAGGCTTTGTGCGTTCCGGAGGGAACAGTCTACATCCGGTCCGGCAGCGGCAGACCAAGCACCTGGAGCGCATCACCCAGAGTTTCAGAGAATGTATATGTCAGCC